>CBFGPE010000007.1:0-79087 GCA_965650625.1 uncultured Azospirillum sp.
ACGACCCCGCCGATGCCCGTGACTGTTCGCGGCGCCAACAAAATCATCGCCCTAGGGCGTCGAATTCCCACAAAAATCGCAAGATTCCCCGCCGGCAGCGGTCGATTTTCAGTGCGAGTGCGACTCATTCGCATTATAACCGCATCGGGGTATCCGCTCCGGAGCATAGCGCCGGAGTGCCAACGGGATTTTTGATTTTCGCAGCGCGCGTGCCGGACACGCGCCGAGGGGGAGTTGGACCGCCATGCCGACATCGTTTCGCCACCGTCCTGCGCTGGCCGCCGCACTTGCCGGTGCCGGGGCTCTGATGGCCGGCGCCGCCGCCCGCGCGCAGGAGGCCGCAGCGCCCGCCGCCGCGCCGCCGCTGGATGGAGCGATGCAGGGGGCGGCGCAGGCCGCTCCGGACGCGGCGGCTGCCGCTCTCGCCTCGCTGCCGCACGACCTGTCGCCCTGGGGCATGTTCGTCACCGCCAGCCCGGTGGTGCAGGCGGTGATGGTGGGGCTGGCGCTCGCCTCCGTCGTCACCTGGACCATCGCCATCGCCAAGACGGTGGAGCTGTCGTCGGCCAAGCGCAAGGCGCGCGCGGCACTGGCGATGCTGGAGGAGTCGCGCTCGCTGTCACAGGCGGCGGAGCGGGTCGGATTCAGCCAGGGCACCGCTGCGGCGCTGGTCCGCGCCGTTGTCGCCGAGACCCACCTGTCGGCCGACGCGCCGTCGCGCGACGGGCTGATGGACCGCGCCGCCTCGCGGCTGGAGCGGATCGAGTCGGCCGCCGGCCGACGCATGGCGCGCGGCACCGGCATCCTTGCCACCATCGGCTCGACCGGCCCTTTCATCGGCCTGTTCGGCACGGTGTGGGGCATCATGACCAGCTTCATCGGCATTTCGAAGGCGCAGACCACCAACCTCGCCGTGGTGGCGCCGGGCATCGCCGAGGCGCTGCTGGCCACCGCCATCGGCCTCGTCGCCGCCATCCCGGCGGTGGTGGTCTACAACGCCTGCAGCCGCGCCATCGGCGGGCACAAGGCGCAGTTGACCGACGCGTCGGCGGCGGTGCTGCGCCTGCTGAGCCGCGACATCGACCGCCATGCGCTGCCGCGTCCCCACGGCAATTCCCGCGCGGCGGAGTGACGGCGATGGGTGCGCGCCTCGGCTCCAGCGGCAGCGACGACGATCTGACCGAAACCCATGAGATCAACGTCACGCCCTTCATTGACGTCGTCCTCGTCCTGCTGATCATCTTCATGGTCGCGGCCCCGCTGGCAACGGTGGATGTGCCGGTCGACCTGCCGGCCTCCACCGCCACGCCGACGCCGCGGCCGGACAAGCCGCTGTTCCTGACCATCCAGGCCGACAAGACCCTGTCGCTGGGCGACACCACGACGACCAGGGAGGCCCTGGGCGCGGCGCTGGACGCCGCCACCCACGGCGACAAGACCCAGCGCGTCTTCCTGCGCGCCGACAAGACCGTGGATTACGGCGCCCTGACCGAGGTGATGAACAGCCTGCGCGCCGCCGGCTATCTGAAGATCGGCCTCGTCGGGCTGGAAGCGGCGCCGGCGCCATGAGTGCGGCCTTCGACCAGGATGCGGCGGGCTGGTCCGCCGACGGGGCGGAGCGTCCGGCGCGCGGGGCTTTCCGCTGGGGCGGCAGCCTGATGCTGGCGTTGGGCGTCCATGCCGCGGCCGGCGTGGCGATGGTGGCGTGGCATGTGCCGATCACGCCGTCGGAGGCCGACCCGCCGGCCGTGCTGCTGGAACTGGCGCCGCTGCCGGTGGCGCCGCCGGAGCCGACACCGGCCATCGACATTCCCCTGCCGGAACCGATGCCGGAGCCGGTGATCGAACCGCCGCCGCCGGAGCCCGAACCCGAACCGGTCATCGAGGAACCGCCGCCGCCGCCGGAGCCGCCCCCCGTGGTCGAGCCGGAGGTGGTGCTTCCCAAACCGCCGCCCGAACCGCCGAAGCCGAAGCCCAAACTGGAAAAGCCCAAGCCGGAGAAGCCGAAGCCGCCCCGGCCGGTGGCCCAGCCGGTGCAGCCGGCCCCGGTGGCCGCTCCGCCGGCGCCCGTTCCGGCTCCCGCACCGGCGGCGCCGGCCCCCTCGGCCGCGCCCAGCCGGGCGGTGCCGAGCTGGCAGGGACGGCTGCTGAGCCATCTGGAACGGCACAAGCGCTATCCGCGCTCTGCCCAGGCCCGCCGGCAGGAAGGGGTCGCCCAGGTCCGCTTCACCATCGACCGCGACGGGAATGTGCTGTCGGTCCGGCTCGACCGCAGTTCCGGCGTGCCGGCGCTGGACGAGGAGACGGTGGAGATGGTCCGCCGCGCCTCCCCCCTGCCGGCCCCGCCGGAGGAGATGGCGAAGGACCGCATCGAGCTGGTGGTCCCGGTTCAGTTCTTCATCCGCTGATCCGCAGCCCCCCAACGCCTTTCCGTCCAGAGTCCATTCGATGGCCAACGCCAGCACGCCGCGCAGCCGGCGCCTGTGGTACCGCACGCTTCAGACCGTTCATCTGTGGGTCGGGCTGATCCTCTGTCTTCCGCTGGTGGTGCTCGGCATCACTGGGTCCATCCTGGTGGTGGACGAGGAGTTGCGCGGCCTGACCGCCGATGCGACGGCGCGAGACGCTGGTCGATGGGCCGATGCAGCCGGTCTCGGCCATCCTGGCCGCCGCCCGCGCCGCCGCACCGGCCGGGGCCCAGCCCGGCTTCGTGACCCTGCCCGACGAGCCGGGCCGTCCCGCCGTGGTGCGCCTCTTCGCCGCGCGCGGGGGAGAGAAGGGCGGGGAACGGCCGCAGGGACCGGTGGGCATGCTCAGCATCGATCCGGTGTCGCTGGCGATGGTGGGCGGCGCCAACCCGGCGCAGGCGTCCGGCGGATTCCTGCGCACGGTGCACTTGCTGCACGGCAATATGCTGATCCGCGACCGCAGCGGGCGGGAGATCGTCGGCTGGCTGGGCGTGGCGATGCTGGTGCTGGGGGGCAGCGGGCTGGTGCTGTGGTGGCCGCGGCCGGGCCGCTGGAAGGCCGCTTTCACCGTCAAGGCGGGGGCGCGCGGCGTCCGCCTGTACCGCGACCTGCATGGTGCCGTCGGCATCTGGTCGCTGGTGGTCTTCATGATCGTCAGCTTTTCCGGCGTCTATCTCGCCTTTCCGCAGACGTTGGGAGCGGGCGTGTCTTCGGTGCTGCCGGCCCGCGATCTGCGCGCCGCGGTGACGGTGCAGCCGGTGAAGGGCGCCACCCCCATCGACGTCGACCGCGCGGTCGCGCTGGCGCGTCAGGCGATGCCGGGGGCCGAGCTTCGCTCCGTCTCGCCGCCGGCCCGGCCGGATCAGGCTTACCGGATCGGACTGGCGCCGGCCGGGCAGGCGCATGGCGCTCCCGCCGCGACGGTGTTCGTCGATCCCTGGACCTCCCGCATCGCCGAAATCCGCGATCCGGCCGGCTACAGCGCCGGCGAGACGGTGATCGCGTGGCAGCGCCCGCTGCATGCCGGCGAGGGGCTGGGGCCGCTGTGGAAATGGGCGGTTTTCCTGTCCGGCAACCTGCCGCCGCTGTTCGCCGTCACCGGCACGCTGATGTGGTGGCTGAAGCGCAAGGCCCGCCGGGCCAAGGACGCGGAGCGCGCGGCGGCGCTGGCCGCGGCGGAGTAGGGCCTAACGCAGCAGGGGAAAGCCCCTCAGTCCAGCGTAGGTTCCGCCCGCTGGCCGACGCGGCGCTGGGAATCGACGGCGGCGCGCAGGCGGTCGCGGGCCGCGCCCCGGCTGGAGCCGTTATTGGAGCCGGTGGTGGCCGCCGGGCGCAGGCCGTTGAGGGCGGCCAGGAAATTGGTGCCGGCCCGCCCCTTCGGCTCGCGGCCCTTCGGTTCGGAGATGCGCCAGGCCGGCAGCGCCGGAATCTCCTGCGTGACCTCCTCCCGGTCGATCACTGTGTCCGGCGTCGCGGCGGCCTTCGCCTGGGCGCGGGTCTGCTGCGCTTCCACCCGCGCACGGGCGACGATGCGTTCGCGCAAGTCGACATCCAGCGTGCGGAACACGCGCGACGCCTCGGTCAGTTCGCGTTCCCGGCCGCTGTCCAGGGTGCGTTTCAGCGCGTTCGCCAGCAGGCGGCATTCCAGGACGCCGGGCACCCGCTCGCGCTCCACCGCGCGGGCGAGGACGCCGACGGCTTCAAGGGTTTCGCGGTCGAGAGTGCCCTGAGGCATGGTGCGGCCTGATCCGAAAGGGGTAGGGTCGACACTATCGGCGGGCAAGCGTCCGTATTCAAGCCGCTTGTTAACCTTTTGTGCGATGCACCGCGCTTACCGTCCTGCCGTCGCTTCCGGCCGGTCCTGCTCCACCGCACCGCGGCGCTGCAGCCATTCGGCGACCATCCAGCACAGCGCCGCCCAGGCGGCACCGACGCTCCAGCCCGCCAGCACGTCGGTCGGCCAGTGGACGCCCAGATAGACGCGGCTCGCCCCGATGATGAGGGTCAGCACCATCGCCCAACTCAGCAAATAGGCCTTGGTCCGCCGGCCCTCGACGAACTGGGTCAGCAGTGCGCCAAGCGTCAGGTAGACGACGGCCGACTGCATGGCATGTCCGCTGGGGAAGCTGGCGGAGATCACCTGATCGCCATGCGGCACCAGATCGGGACGGGCGCGGTCGAACAGCATCTTCAGCACGGTGCTGAGCGCCCCGCCGCCGCCGACCGCCACCAGAACCAGCAGGGCCGCCGCCCGCTTGTGCAGAAGCAGCAGGAAACCAAGAGTCGCGGCGGTGAGGATGGCGAGGATGGTGGTGCTGCCGAGCGAGGTGATGTCGCGCGCCATCCGGGCCAGCCACCAGGGGCCGCCGGGCAGGTCGGGGTTCAGCGGATCGCGGAGCGCCAGCAGGATGTGCTTGTCGAAGGCGGTGGTTTCGCCTTCCATCACCTCACCGGCCAGCTCGACGAAGCCGAACAGCAGGCCGGCGATCACCGACAGGCCGACCAGCATGCCCAGTTGGTGCCGGCTCAGTTTCGCCCAAAAACCGCTTCTGCTGCTGCCCCCGACCGCTTCGTTCCGGCTCACCCGCACCCTCCATCCCCTTTGCCTGTTCAGGCGGGAGAGAGAAGCCGCACCGGTGAGCCGGCCGTCCAGGCCAGGATGTCCTCCAGAGCGTCGCGGTAGAACACCGCGTAATTCTCCCGCGTCACGTAGCCGAGATGGGGCGTCAGCACGGTGTTGGGAAGGTCAAGCCAAAGGCTGTCTTTCGGCAGAGGCTCGATGGGGAAGACGTCTATCCCGGCGCCGCCGATATGGCCGTGGCGCAGCGCATGGACCAGCGCCGCCTCGTCCACCAGCCCGGCGCGCGAGGTGTTGACGAGGAAGGCGGTCGGCTTCATCGCGCCGATCTCGTCCGCCCCCACCACGCCGCGGGTGCGCTCGCTCAGCACCAGATGGACGCTGACCACGTCGGCGGTGGCGAACAGGTCGCGCTTCTCGACACGGGTCACCCCGGCCTCGGCGGCGCGCTCGTCGGTCAGGTTGGGGCTCCAGGCCACCACCTCCATGCCGAAGGCCTGCCCGACCTTGGCGACCTTGCTGCCGAGCTTGCCCAGGCCGACCAGACCCAGCCGCTTGCCGCCGAGATCGTCGGTCAGGCCGGTCTGCCAGCGGCCCTCGCGCAACGCCCGCTCTTCGGCCGGGATGCGCTTGGCCAGCGCCAGGATCAGGCCCCAGGTCAGCTCCGCCGTCGGCGCGCCGACCATGCGGGTGCCGCTGACCGGGATGCCGCGGGCGGCGCAGGCCTTCAGGTCGATGGCGTTGTTGCGGGCGCCGGTGGTGATCAGCAGCTTCAGGTTCGGCAGCCGGTCGATCAGGGATGCGGGGAACGGCGTGCGTTCCCGCATGATGACCAGCACGTCGAAGGGCTCCAGCGCCGCCGCCACCGCGCCCAGATCGCCGTGGGCATCGCCGAGCGGCTGCTCGAAGACCGTCAGGTCGCTGCCCGGCGGCAGCTGCGACCAGTCGGCGAGGTCGCGGGCGACCCCCTGGTAATCGTCGAGGATGGCGACGCGCATGGAGCCCGCTCCCGCTTACTTGGTGAAGTAGGGCGCCAGGTTGGCGCGGATGCGGTCGAGGATCGGGACGGCGGTGGCCGGCACCTCGAACGGGCGGCCGGTGATGGTCTCGCCGGCTTCGATGTAGACGCGGGCCGCTTCCAGCACCACCTCGGCGGGGATTTCCGGGATGTCCTGAGTGTAGGGATCGCAGCGGGCGACGACCCAGTTGCGGACGAAGTCCTTGTCGAAGCTCTCCGGCTTCCCGCCGGACTCGAACCGCTCCTGATAGCTGGCGGCGAACCAGTAGCGCGAGCTGTCGGGGGTGTGGATCTCGTCGGCCAGCAGGATGTTGCCGTCCTCGTCGAAGCCGAATTCGTACTTGGTGTCGACCAGGATCAGGCCGCGCTCCGCCGCCATCTTCTGGCCGCGGGCGAACAGGGCCAGCGCCTTGTCCGACACCTCGTCCCATTGGGCGCGGGTCAGCAGGTTGCGGCCGACGATCTCGGCCGCGGTCAGCTCCTCGTCATGACCGGCGTCGAAGGCCTTGGTGGTCGGCGTGATGATAGGGGTTTCCAGCCTCTGGTTCTGGCGCAGCCCGTCGGGGAAGATGTGGCCGTACATCTCGCGCCGGCCCTGCTTGTACATCGACCAGATCGAGGTGCCGGTGGTGCCGGCCATGTAGTCGCGGACCACGACCTCCACCGGCATGATGGTCAGCCGCTTCGCCACCACCACGTTGGGATCGGGGTATTCCAGGACGTGGTTGGCGCAGATGTCCTTCGTCGCCTCGAACCAGAAGCGGGCGGTCTGGGTCAGCACCTGTCCCTTGAAGGGGATGGCGGTCAGGGCGCGGTCGAAGGCCGACAGACGGTCGGTGGTGATGAGGATGCGCCTGCCGTCCGGAAGGTCGTAGTTTTCACGCACCTTGCCGCGGTAATGATTGGGCAGCTCCGGGATGAAGGCGTCGCGAAGAACGTTGGTCAGGTGCGGGGCGAGCAGGGCGGTGTCAACCATGGGATCCTGGTCCGGATGCAGGGGCGGATGCGAGAGGCGCGCATGATACCCGAAACCCCTGCCGGAGCCAGGACGCTAAATTGTGAGGGAGGATCGCTGTCCGATGCATGACGGGACCATCAGAATGCCCGCAGCCGGAACCGCAACGGAGGGCGCCGGCGACCATGTCCCGCCGCCCGGAGTCGTCCGCGTCTGGTTCGCCGATCTGGCCGCTCTATCAGCCCACAAGGCGGCGATGCGCGCCCTGCTGTCGGAGGATGAGGTGGAGCGTGCCGACCGCTTCATGATGGAACGGCTGACCGAGCGCTTCATCCTGCGGCGCGGGCTGTTGCGGCTGCTGCTGGGGCGCTGCACCGGCCGCGATCCGGCGGGGCTGGTCTTCGACTACGGCACCCACGGCAAGCCGGCGCTGGCCGGCGGCCCGGCCTTCAACCTCAGCGACAGCGAGGATTCTCTGGCCATCGCCGTGGCGGCGGAGGGGCGGATCGGCGTCGACATCGAGCGGCTTCGCCCGATCGAAAGCGCCGACGGAATCGCCGACCGCTTCTTCCACGCGACCGAGCGTGCCGCCCTGCAGACGCTGGGTCCGGAGCAAAGGGACGAGGGCTTCCTGCTGGCCTGGACCCGCAAAGAGGCCTTCATCAAGGCGGCCGGTGTCGGGCTGTCGATGCCGCTCGACCAGTTCGCGGTGGAGGTGACGCCCGGTGCGCCGCCGGCCCTGCTGGAGATCGACGGGCGGCTGCGCGGGGATGTCGGCGTACCGGCCGACTGGAGCCTGTTCGACCGCCGGGTGCTGCCGGGCACCATCGCCGCCATCGCGGCGCATGGCACCGGCTGGACGGTGGAGAATCGGGTGATGGATTCGGAGTTCGTGGGGTAGGGTGACCCTACCTCACTCCCCGCCGGCCAATGTCCCGGTCAGGCGGTTGCGGATGGCGGAGACGGCGCATTCCAGCGGGCGGTCGTCGTCGGGCTTGGGGGCCTTGTCCATCACGTCGGGGCACATGTCCTGGGCCAGCCACACCTGCGGCTTCGGCGGAACCGGAGCGTTGGGGTCGCAGGTGGCCGGGTCGGGGTGGGTTTCCTCGGTGCTGCCGTGGGTCGGCTTGACCTCCAGGTTCGGCGAGACGCCGAAGCAGTCCACCAACGCCCCCGACGGGCGGTAGTAGCGGGCGGTGGTCAGGCGGATGCCGGTGTCGACGCTGAGCGAGGAAATCGTCTGCACCGACCCCTTGCCGTAGGAGCGGGAACCGAACAGCAGCGCCCGGTGATGGTCCTGCAGGGCGCCGGCCACGATCTCCGACGCCGAGGCCGAGCCGCTGTTGATCAGCACCACAACCGGCAGCCCGGCCAGCAGGTCGCCGGGAGTGCCGCGGTAGTTGCGGGATTCCTCCGGATCGCGGCCGCGGACGGAGACGATGTCCACCGTTTCCAGGAAGCGGTCGGCCACCTGCACCGCCTGCTCCAGCAGGCCGCCGGGGTTGTTGCGCAGGTCGATGACGGCGCCGGTCAGCCGGCCCTTCGCCTGACGGCGCATCGACTCGATCGCCGCGTCCAGCGCCGTGGAGGTCGACTGGTTGAAGGTGGCGATGCGGACATAGGCGACGTTGCCCTCCAGCCGGTAGCGCACCGGCTGGATCTTCACGATGGCGCGGGTCAGCGAGACGCGGGTGTTGGCTTCGGTCGAAGGCGGGCGGCGGATCGACAGGGCGACGGAGCTGCCGACGGGCCCGCGCATGCGGGCGACGGCGTCGTGCAGGTTCAGCCCCTTCACCGCCATGTCGTCGATGCGGGCGATCAGGTCGCCGCTGCGCAGGCCGGCGCGGGCGGCGGGCGAGCCGTCGATGGGGGAGACGACCTTGATGAGGCCGCTTTCCTCATCCATCGTCACCTCGATGCCGAGACCGCCGAACTCGCCCTGCGTCTGTTCGCGCAGATAGCGGTAGCGCTCGGCGTCGAGGAAGCTGGAATAGGGGTCGAGCGAGCCCAGCATGCTGTCCAGCGCCGCCTCGGTCAGCATGCGGTCGCTGGCCTTCGGGTTCTCCGCCTTCTTCTTCTTCAGCCCGTCCTCGGCCTTGTCGATCAGCACCTGCGGATCATAGGCCTTCACATGCTCCGTCAGGACGCGGCGCATGGCGTCGGAGAAGAGGACGTAATTGCGGTCGGCGGTGGACAGCGAGCCATAGCCGCGGATCTTCGCGAAATCCGTCCGGTAGCGGTCGAGCGCCGCGACGGTGTCGGCACGGCTGGTGGGCGCCACGGCGCAGGCGGGCCCGATCGCCACCATCATCAGCAGCAAGGCAGCCAGCAGCTTCGCCATCCTTGGACCCTCTTGACTGGCCGATCCGGCCGGCGGTCTTACGCGCATCGTTCACTTATACCAGTGTTTCGCCGGTTGCCGCGACCCTAGCACGTCGTCCGCCCATTCTCAAAATCCATCCCGATTTCGGCAAGAGGGTCATGCCCGGGAAGGATCGGCCGAACCGCGCAGGAGGGCGGACTCCAGAGATAGGGCGCACAAACGGCGATGTCGCGCGCCCCGATGGAACGCGCGACCTGTCCGAACGGACGAACGCTTTTGGAGAGCGGGCGGAGGGGCGTCAGTAGGCGCCGCTGCCCTTCACCACGACCCGCACGGTGCGCAGCATGATGCCGATGTCGGCCCAGAAGTTCCAGCCGACGACATAGGCGGTGTCGAGTTGGACGCGGCGCACGTAATCGACGTCGCTGCGGCCGCTGACCTGCCACAGCCCGGTCAGGCCGGGGCGGCAGCGGGTGTAGAAGGGGAAGCAGGCGTGGTAATAGGACACCTCGTCGTCGATGATCGGGCGGGGGCCGACCAGGCTCATGTCGCCGCGCAGGACGTTGATGAGCTGCGGCAGCTCGTCCAGGCTCGACTTGCGCAGGAAGCGGCCGACCGGAGTGATGCGCGGGTCGTTGCGCAGCTTGCGCGCCGACAGCCATTCGGCGCGCGCCGTCTCGTCGGTGGCGAGCAGCCGTTCCAGCACCTCGGCCGAGTTGACCACCATGGAGCGGAATTTCAGGCAGGTGAAGGGGCGCCCGTCGGCGCCGATGCGCCGGTGGCCGAACACCGCCGGGCCGCCGTCGCGCGCCACCATCCAGGCGAGCACGAGCATCAGCGGCCCGAAAACCGCAAGCAGTCCCAGCGCGCCGACGATGTCGAAGGCGCGCTTCACGCGGTGCCTGTGCAAGGGTGGGCAACCGGGAAGCCGGTCCATCGCCTGCATCGCCGACCGGGTTCCGGCCATCCGGCCGGGGTCCAGACGGGGAGCGCCCAGAAGAGCGATGTTGGACAACGCCATTATATTCTCTCGTCGCTGATCGTCTCGGGTCAGAGCATAGGACCATCCGAGAGAGGCAACGGCCAGCGCGCGAAAGGGGTCCCGCCAAAGGGACGGCGCGATTGGAAAGGGTGAGTTAGCCCGCCGGTACGGGTCAGCAGATCCGGGGAAGCTGTTCCCCGGTCAGCCAATCCACGATCCGGCGGCCGCCGAAACGGGTCTCCATCTGAACGAAGCGGTGGGGGTCTTCCACCACACATCCGATGCGGGCGGCGTCCCGTCCCAACGGGTGGTCGCGCATGACGGAGAGCAGACGGTCGCACTCCTCTTCGGCGCAGATCGCGATCAGCTTACCTTCGTTGGCGGCATAGAGCGGGTCCAACCCCAACAATTCGCAGGCCGCCGCGACCTGCGCCCGCACCGGAATGTCCGATTCGCGCAGCCGCATGCCGACGCCGGACTGGTGGGCGATCTCGTTCAGCGTCGTCGCCAGCCCGCCGCGGGTGGGGTCGCGCAGCACATGCACGTCCGGCACCGCCGCCACCATCGCCGCGACCAGCCCGTTCAGCGCGGCGCTGTCGGACAGGATCGCCGTCTCGAATCCCAGATTGTCGCGGGTCGACATGATGGCGACGCCGTGGTCGCCCATGGTGCCGCTGACCAGGATCGCGTCGCCCGGCCGCGCCCGGTCGCCCGAGGGGGCGACGCCCGGCGGCACCATGCCGATGCCGGTGGTGGTGATGAAGATGCCGTCGCCCTTGCCGCGCTCCACCACCTTGGTGTCGCCCGACACGATGGCGACCCCGGCCTCGCGCGCCGCGGCGGCCATGCTGTCGACCACCCGCTTCAGGTCGGCGAGCGGGAATCCTTCCTCGATGATGAAGCCGGCGGTCAGGTGCAGCGGCACCGCGCCGGCCATGGCGACGTCGTTCACCGTGCCGTGGACCGCCAGCGAGCCGATGTCGCCGCCAGGGAAGAACAGCGGCGAGACGACGAAGCCGTCGGTCGTCATCACCATGCGCCCGCCCGGCACGTCGAAGGCGGCCTGGTCGTTGCCCTGGTCGAGGTACGGGTTGGCGAAGGCGGCGGCGAACAGCTCGCGCACCAGCTGCGCCATCGCCTTGCCGCCCGACCCGTGGGTCATGTCCACCGCCCCGCGGGCGATGTCGAGCTTGCGGGTGAAGAGGCGGCGGTCGGTCATGGGCGTGGGGTCCGGGTGGTCGGCGGGGTGTGGGGGAGGGGCGTCAGGCCGCGGCGTCGGCGACTTCGGCCAGCAGGGCGAGCGTTCGCTCCGCCTCCTCGGCGTCCAGGCGGGACAGGGCGTAGCCGACATGGACGATCACGTAGTCGCCGACGGCGACCCCATCCACCAGCTCCAGCGAGCAGGTCGAGGTGACGCCGCCCAGGCTGACGGTGGCGCGGTCGTCGGGCAGCAGGGCGGTGACCAGAGCGGGGACGGCAAGGCACATAATGACGGTCCTCCGGTCAGACGGCGGCGGTGGCGGAATGGGAGGCGCGGGCCTCCGCCAGCCCGTCGGCGATCCAGTCGTACCACTCCTCCAGCCCCTGGCCGGTGGTGGCCGACAGCTGGATCACCGCCAGCGACGGGTTCAGGCGCTGGGCGTAGCCGATCATGCGCTCGACGTCGAAGGTCAGGTGCGGCAGCAGGTCGATCTTGTTGACGACCAGCAGGTCGGCGCGGACGAACATGTCCGGGTATTTCAGGGGCTTGTCCTCGCCCTCCGTCACCGACAGCACAACCACGCGGTGGGTCTCGCCCAGGTCGAAGCCGGCGGGGCAGACCAGGTTGCCGACATTCTCGACGAACAGCACGCCGTCTTCGGTGAACTGGCCCTCGGCCGCCAGCTTGTCGGCGGCCTGCGCCACCATGGAGGCGTCGAGGTGGCAGCCCTTGCCGGTGTTGACCTGCACCGCCGGGGTGCCGGTGGCGCGGATGCGGTCGGCGTCGAAGCTGGTCTGCTGGTCGCCCTCGATCACCGCGACCGGGAAGCGGCCCTTCAGGTCGGTCAGGCTGCGGGTCAGCAGGGTGGTCTTGCCCGATCCGGGGCTGGACATCAGGTTCAGCACGAACACCCCGCGCTCGGCGAAGCGGCGGCGGTTGACGGCGGCCAGACCGTCGTTCTTCGCCAGGATGTCGCGTTCGATGGTGACCAGCCGCGGCTGGTTCAGCGCGGCGCCGCCGTCGATGGCGTCGGCACGGTCGGGGTGGTGGTGGTCGTGGTCGTGGGTGTGATGATGGTGGCCGTGGTCGTGCCCATGGCCATGGCCATGGTCATTGTGGCTGTGGCGGAACACCGTGCCGTCGGGCGCGACATGCTCGTGGGTGTCGTCATGGTGATGGTGGGCGTGGTGGTGCGCCTCGCCATGGCGGTGGCGGTAGACCTTGCCGTCAGGGCCGATATGCTCATGCTCGGCATCGGCGGCCTTGCCGTCTATCCGGGTCTCGCCCTCGCCGCATCCGCAAACCGTGCACATCACGCGCTCTCCCGCTCTTCGATCCGCAATCCGTCCGCCCTGCCCATCATCGGCCTGCCCGCAGGCTTCGGCAAGCGCTCGTCATTCGTGTACATCTATGCCGCAGGCGACGCAGGGGTCCAGCATCGCGACCAGCAGCCGCACCCGCTCCACCGCGTCGTCTCGGTCGCGTACCGCCGCCCCCGCCAGCCCGTGCGCCAGCGGGCCGTCGGCGGCAAAATTCCAGTCGGTCGGCGCCACCATGCGGGCGTCGGCCAGCCGTCCGTCGCCGTCCAGCCGCAGCCAGTGGGCCAGCCGTCCGCGCGCCGTCTCCGCCACTCCGCAGCCTTCGCCCGGACCGGGCAATCCGGCACTGGCGGGATCGGCGGGGCGAAGGTCGGCGATGGCCGCCTCCATCCGCCGAGGCAACTCCGCCAGATCGGCGAGCCGCGCCGCGAACAGCCGGGCGAGCCCGTCGCCGAACCGCTCCGTCACCGAGACGACCAGCGGGTGGCCGGCCTGCCGCTCCAGAGGGCCGGTCAGGGCCGGGGCATCCTTGTACCGGGGATTGGCGGCGAAGGACGGGTCGCCGCTCAGCGCCGCCGCGAACCAGCCGGGCGACCGTTCGATCAGCAGCGCCACGCCGCAGGCTCCCCAGCCGGCCAGATCGGGCGACAGCAGCCGGGCGGCCAGTCGCGCCGCGTCGCTGGCGCCGCCTGCCGCCCAGCGGGCGAGGTCGTCGGCATCCCGCGGCGGCGGGGCGGCGAAGACGGTCGTCTCCAGCCAGCCGGTTATCCGTGCCAGCGCCTCGCGCAGGGCCGTCGTGTCCGGCTGCAGAACGCCGCCGCCGGGGCGCAGCCCGTCCTTGGCGGGATAGAGCGCCGGCATGATCGCGGAAACCGCCGCCCGCAGATCGCGCAGGGCCGTCGGCCGGGACGGGGCACCGAGGCGCGCCGGCCATTCCACCACAGCTTGCCAGCCGTGGCTGTCCAGCGCCTCCGCATCGGTCAGCAGAGCGCGGGCGGTCTCGTGGGGAGTGGCGTCGATGCCAAGCGCCGCCTCGCAGGCGCGGGCGACGGCCAGCCCCTGGGCGCTGCCGCACAGGCTGAACAGCAGGGGCGCCAGCCGCACCGCTTCCTCCGCCTTGCGGCCGACCAGCGCGGCGACGGCGCGCGGGCGGCGGGTGGCGACCTCGACCCGGCGGATGGCTCCGTCATCCAGCCACAGCCGGACGGATACCGAACCCTCTCCCGGAAGCGTGGCTGTGGACATCGGAAAATCCTGGGGCATTGGTGGAGCGCATCGTGACGGATCGGGGGGGCAACTCATTGACCTGCGTCAAAATACGTAGATCCGGCGGGGTGGAGCCGCCGTCTCGACCATGGCCGGGCTGACGCTTTCTGCTACACTTCGCCCCGACAGCGCCACACCGCCGGTCTCCGATGCGTCGGGCCGGAGACTCCGGGCGGCAAAATCCCGGGGCGATCCCGGGGGCGCGACACGACATCAGAGGATGCTGGTCAATGAAACGTTTCCCCCTCGCCTCGGCGGTGCTGCTGGCCGGGCTGGTGCTGCCCGCGGTCGCCGACGCCCACACCTTCGGCGCCCATGACGCCGGCTTCGCCCATGGCTTCCTGCATCCGGTCGGCGGCTGGGACCATCTGCTGGCGATGGTCGCGGTCGGGCTGTGGGCGGCGCAACGCGGCGGGGCGGCCCTGTGGGCGCTGCCGGCCGCCTTCGTCACCGCCATGATCGGCGGCGGCCTGCTGGGCATGAGCGGTATCGCCCTGCCGGCGGTGGAGCTGGGAATCGCCGGGTCGGTGATCGCGCTGGGCGCCCTGGTCGCCGCGCAATCGCGCCTGTCGCTGCCGCTGTCGATGGCGGTGGTTGCGCTGTTCGCCCTGTTCCACGGCCATGCCCATGGCGCCGAGATGCCGGAGGCGGCGCAGCCGCTGCTCTATGGCCTTGGCTTCGCGCTGGCGACCGCGCTTCTGCATGGTGCCGGCGTCGCCGCGGCCCTGTCGCTGCGCGGGATCGCCCGCGGAACCGGGGCGGCCCTCGCCCTGCGCGGCCTGGGTGCCGCCATTGGTTTGGGCGGCGTGGCGCTGGCCGCGCTGGCCTGATCGGGCGCCTTGCGACCCCAAGTTCATGACGAAGGCCGGGCGGGAAACCGTCCGGCCTTTTTGCTGCGCATCTGCTGCGTATTCAGCGGCCGCCCCACGCGGTACCGCGACATTTTTCCACCTGCGCCGGGAGACAAGGTTGCGCCGCCGCGTGTTCACGCGCTATAGGGCAGGCCTTCCCCGCCCGCATCTCCTCAACAGAAAATCGACGGACAGACCGTGGACTCGCTGATTCCGGAATTGATCGCGCTTGCCCAGGTGGTGTTCATCGACCTGGTGCTGGCTGGTGACAACGCCATCGTCGTCGGCATGGCCGCCGCCGGGGTGGCACGCGAGAAACGCGCCCGCGTGATCTTCTGGGGCATCGCCGCCGCGGTGGTCCTGCGCATCGGCTTCGCGCTGGCGGCGACCCGGCTGATGGACATCATCGGGCTGACGCTGGCCGGCGGATTGCTGCTGCTGTGGGTGTGCTGGAAGCTGTTCCGCGAGTTGCGCAGCCAGCGCGAGGAGGCGGAGGCAGCCGCTTTGATGGACGAGGAGGGCGACGATGCCGCCGCTGCTCCCGCCGGGGGCGGCAAACCGGTGAGCACCGCCATCTGGGAAGTGATCATCGCCGACGTGTCGATGTCGCTCGACAATGTGCTGGCGGTGGCGGGGGCGGCGCGCGAGCATCTGTGGGTGCTTGCCATCGGCCTTCTGCTGTCGGTGGCGCTGATGGGCGCGGCGGCGACTGTGATCGCCCGGCTGCTGAACCGCTTCCACTGGATCGCCTATCTGGGGCTGGTGGTCATCGTCTATGTCGCCGTCCGCATGATCTGGCAGGGCAGCATGGAGGTCATGGCGTTCGCCCAGCATGCGACCTGATCGGTCGGGTTGACTGGATGGGTTCCCGGCCGGCTTGGCCGGAACAATCGGCGTCTCCTGGTGTTGCAAGCCGGCAGCCCCCACAGGAGACGCCCGGCATGACCCATCACAACGACGCCATTCCGTCCGCCGCTCCGTCCGATGCGGCCGCCACAGCCACCTCCCCCCAGGGCCGCCGGCCGGAAGAGATCGAGCACGAGATCGAATCGATCCGCGCCCGCATGGACTCGGTGATCGACGAGATCGAGTTCCGCCTGTCGCCCGGCCAGATGTCCGGCGGCGTGGTGCAGGTGGTGCGCGACGTGATCCAGGGCGGCGGCGACGGCCTGTCCGGCCGCATCGCCCGCGCCGTGCGCGCCAACCCGATCCCGGTGGCGCTGATGGGCGTCGGCGCCCTCTGGCTTGCCGTTGCGGTGGCCCGCACGCCGGAATCGACCACCGAGTTCGACGATTACGATCCCCATGGCCGCCACCTCGACCCGCGCAGCCGCCATCTGCTGACCGACCTGATCGCCGCCTGCCGTGACGGCTCGGAAGCCTTCCGCCGCGCCGACATGACCATCGCCGATACCGCCCTGTCCGCCCGGCTGGAGGATCTGGCCGACCAGCTCGACCGCAGCGCCATGGCTCTGGACACCGAACTGCGCACCGGCGGCGGCTGGATCGAGACCGCCGGCGAGGGTGCGCGCGTCTGGTCGCCCATGCATGGACTGGCCGAGGCCAGTGCCCGCAGCGTGATGGCCGGGGCCGGCGGGCCGGGCGCGCGCGGCGACCTGCTGGCCCGGCTGGAAGGCGGGCTGGACGGCACGCTGTCGCTGTTCCGCGATGCCCTGCGCGACACGCCGGACGACCATCTGCAGGTCGTCATCGGCGCCCAGTTCCACGCCATCGAAACGGCGCGCCATCGCGTCGGCGCGCTACGGGAAGCCGTGGTCTGAGGAGGGCGGGGCATGCTGGGGCTGAGCCGACGCCATTACTACGAGCACCGCAACCGTACGGGCGGACGTGCCGCGAATGACGGGAGCCGGAGCGGGGGCGGCCGCGGCCGGTCGGCGGACAGCCCGTCGGACATCCCCAAGCGCGGCTGGAAGGACATCCTGCTGCGGGTGTGGGACGAGCAGAGCAAGGACAACGTGTCGATGCTGGCGGCCGGCGTCGCCTATTATGCCCTGCTCGCCATCTTCCCCGCCATCGCGGCGCTGGTGTCGATCTACGGCCTCGTCGCCGACCCGGCGATGATCGAGACCCAGTTGAACCAGCTGGGCAGCCTGCTGCCGCCGGAGGCGCTGTCCATCGTCAGCGATCAGGCGCGCAAGGTGGCGACCACCCCGTCGCAGGGGCTGGGTTTCGGCCTGATCTTCGGCCTGCTGCTGACGCTGTGGAGCGCCTCGCGCGGCACCAACTCGATGGTGACGGCGCTGAACATCGCCTATGGCGAGAAGGAGACGCGCGGCTTCCTCACGCTGGCGGCGCTGTCGATGGGGCTGACGGTGGCGGGGCTGCTGTTCGTCATCCTCGCCATTGCGCTGATCGTCGCCGTCCCGGCCGCTATCACCATCATCGGGCTGCAGGATACGCCGATCGGCTGGATCGCCAGCCTCGCCCGCTGGCCGATCCTGGCGGTGACGATCATGCTGGCGCTGGCCGTCTTCTACCGCTATGCCCCCGACCGCCGCGAGCCGCAATGGCGCTGGGTCACCTGGGGATCGGCGGTGGCGACCGTGGTCTGGCTGTTGGGGTCGCTGGGTTTTTCCGTCTATGTGTCGAACTTCGGCAGCTACAATGAGACCTACGGCTCGGTCGGCGCCGTCGTGATCCTGCTGCTGTGGTTCAACCTGACCTCCTATGTCGTGCTGATGGGAGCGGAGCTGAACGCGGAGATCGAGCACCAGACCGCCCGCGACACCACCGACCGCGACGGCCAGCCCTCCCGCCCGATGGGCCGGCGTGACGCCTATGTCGCCGACACGGTGGGCGAGCGGAAGGCCGGCTGACCGGCAAGCATCCCATTTGGCTAAAATCCTTCTTGGCAGGGCGGCAGCCGCGCGCTATGGTCGCCCCATGCAACAGATGCTTTCCATCACGTCCTCTGGACGTTCCCGATATTTTGGCCGCTGGTTTCGTTCGGCGGCCTAGGAACGCGCATCTGTCGCTCACTCCAGAAGCCGCCCGGACCGACCCGCGGCGGCTTTCGTGTTTGTGACCCCGGCCCTTGATGGGCCTCACATCCTGAAAATCCGAACACGGGCGACCCGGGCGGCCTCACCACCAGCCGAGAGAGGTTGTCATGTTCGATTTCGATGTCGTCACCGGCCCCACCCAGCCGCCCCACTGCCCGATTGTTGAAGACTCCGCCGCATCGGGGATCGCCGAGTCGTCCCCGCAGCCGGTCGCCCTGGCCTCAACGGCCGGAAGCATCCGGTCCGATTCGCCGTCAAGTAAGGGGGAAAAGCCGCGGTCCTGAGCCGGATGGGGCCGCCGACCATGGCGTGCAGGTCCCGCATCCCAGCTTTCGACCAAAAAAATCACGAATCCTGCCTATGTTCCGCCGGCTGTTGTCGTATACTCCCTTAGGGCAGACGTGTCCGGGTTACGGCTCAGCCGGCCGTACCTCTTGTTTGGTGCTCCTCAGCCGGTGTCCGGATCGGTTTTTCGGGCGTGGTGATCGGATCGGAAGAAGGATGACTGATCATGGCGGATGATGCTCTCTCAAGCGTCAACTCCCTGGTGTCCAGCCTCAACGCCTCGATCAACAATGCGGTCGAGGCGATCAAGAAGTCGCAGAGCAATCAGGCGGTCGGCGACGTCAAGGAATATTCCAAGACGGTGAAGAAGTCGGCGCTGAACACCAATGCCGGCGCGACCGACATCGGCGTGATCTCCAAGAACACCACCCGCCTGAACGTCGCCAGCACGCTGGCTGCGAACGACAAGGTCGATTTCTACAAGTTCAAGGTCGTCACCAGCGGCGAACTGACCATGGGGCAGGTCGGCGACGACGGCGTGCATGTCCAGCTGATGAACCGGCTTGGCCGGGTGATGGCCGACAGCGATCCGAAGGCCGGCGACAATTACACCGCCTTCAAGAAGCTGCAGGCCGGCAACCTGACGGTCGACAAGGGCGACTATACCCTGCGCGTCACCCGCGACAAGGGACAGTCCGACAAGGACCCCAAGAACTACGCCATGCAGCTGGTTATGGGCAATTACAGCCAGGACTACGACACCGTGGCCAAGCAACCGGCCAAGGGCGATACCGGACTGGCGCTCACCGCCGGCCAGCAGGCGACGCTCGATGGGTTGAATCAGGCCATCAGCAGCATGAACTCCATCCCCACCGGCCAGACCGGCACGCAGAAACTGATGGGCAGCTTCAGCCTGTTCGTGTGAAGCCGGGCTGTCGGCTGTGCTATGACCGGGCGGAACCGATCCGTTCCGGAGCAGACCCTTGCAGTCCAAAGACCCGTCCGTCACGCGCCTGACCCCGGCCGACCATCGCCGCGTTCCCTGGAAGAATGGCGGCGGCGTCACCACCGAACTGGCGGTGGAACCGGCCGCCGACGGGCGATTCGTCTGGCGCGTCAGCATCGCCGACGTGGTCGAGCCCGGCCCCTTTTCCGCCTTTCCCGGCTATGACCGGCTGATCGCGGTGGTGGAGGGCGACGGCATGCGCCTGTCGGTAGACGGCGCGACGCCAGTCGAACGCCGCCGCCTGGATCCCGCCTTCGCCTTCCCCGGCGAAGCGCCGGTCTGGTGTGAGCCGACCGCCGGCCCGATCCGCGACGTGAACCTGATGCTGGACCGCGCGTCGGCCGCCGGCACCCTGACCCTGCTGGCGGGCGATGCCGGCCACCGGGCCGCCGGCGACGTGCTGCTGGTCCATGCACTGGCCGGTACGTTGACCGTCATCCCGGATGGCGGCGAGGCGCTGACGGTGCCCGCCGGCCACAGCCTGCTTCTGCGCGACACGGCAGCGCTGGTTGAGGCACCGGACGGGGCGGAGGGCGTCTGCGCGGAGGTGCGGCGTCGCTAAGCCTTCGCCGCCCGGATCAGATCCGCGTACCAGCGCGCCGAGTCCTTCGGCGTGCGGGCCAGGGTCTGGAAATCGACGTGGACGATGCCGAAGCGCTGGCCATAGCCGCTGCCCCATTCGAAATTGTCCAGCAGCGACCAGACGAAATAGCCGCGCACGTCGGCGCCCTGGGCCATCGCGTCGCGCATCGCGGCGTTGTAGATGGTCAGGTAGTTGATGCGGTGCGGGTCGTGGACCCTGCCGTCGGGGCTGACGGTGTCGCTGCCGCCGCAGCCGTTTTCCGTCACCACGATGGGCAGGCGGTAGCGGCGCTGGATGGTCAGCAGCTCGTCGCGGAAGGCGTCGGGGAAGATCGCCCAGCCGACGCCGTGGGTCGGCGAATCGGGCGGCGCGTCACCCCAGCCATAGCCCCAGGTCCGGGCCGGGTCGGCCTTGGCGAAGATCGGGCCGTAATGGTTCAGCCCGAACCAGTCCACCGGTCGGGCGATGCGCGCCATGTCGCCGGGCTGGACATAGGGCTCGATTGCGGCGGCGGTCTGCGGCGGGTAGTGGCCGAGGATCTGCGGGTCGCAGAAGACCAGATTCCAATGCTCGTCCAACAGGGCGGCGGCGGCGCGGTTCTCCGGCGTGTCGGTCTCCGGGATCACGACCTGACGGTTGTGGATGGCGCCGATCGAGGCCCCCGGCACCATGTCGCGCAGCACGTCCACCCCGGCGCCATGGGCGAGGTTGACGTGGTGGATGGCGCGCAGATGCTGCGCCCGGTCGACGATGCCCGGCGCCGCCCAGGGGATGGCATAGCCGAACAGGGTGAAGACCGAGAACTCGTTGAAGGTGATCCAGCGCTTCACCCGGTCGCCGTAGCGCCGGGCGCAGAGCGCGGCATAATCGGCGTACCAGCCGGCGCAGTCGCGGGTCGACCAGCCGCCCAGATCCTGCAGGGCCTGCGGCAGGTCCCAATGGTAGAGGCACAGCCAGGGCTCGATCCCGGACTCCAGCAGCCGGTCGATCAGCCGGTCGTAGAAGTCCAGCCCGGCCCCGTTCACCGCCCCCTTGCCGCGCGGCATCACCCTGGGCCAGGAGACGGAGAAGCGGTAGGCGTCGACGCCCAGCCCCTTCATCAGAGCCACATCCTCCGGCATGCGGTGGTAGTGGTCGCAGGCGACGTCGCCGGTGTCGCCGTTCACCACCCCGCCCTGGGTGCGGCAGCGCACGTCCCAGATGCTGGGGCCGCGCCCGTCCTCGGCCGCAGCCCCTTCGATCTGGTAGGCGGAGGTGGAAACACCCCAGACGAAGCCGGGGGGATAGGGGGAAGTCCGGTCGGTCATGGTCAGGCTGCGATCTGGTTGATGCTGCGGCAGCGGCTCTCGAATTCGTCGGAGATGAAGTCGGGCCGCTTGTAATAGCCCTTGATCCAGCTCGCCAGCAGACAGAGTTCCTCCAGCTTCACCAGCTCGTCCAGCGTCCCTTCGGGAAAGCGGATGGCGAAGCTTTCCGAGATGTATTCCAGGACCTGCTCAACCTGATCGATCGACAGCTGGATGTCGGTCTCCAAGGTCGCATTGCGGGTCAGCAGAGCCTCGTCGACCCCATATTCGTCGCGGATCAGCTTCACGATCCAGCGGAACATGTGCATCCAGTTGGATACACCCTCGATCGACTTGCTCATCGCGACGCTCGGCTTTGGGTTGCACGAAAGGGGTAGACAACAGCGACTGTACGCACCGATCGTTAAAGAATAAAGCAGTCAGCATCGGGGCCTCCCGCCGGGCGCGGCAAAAAACCGCGCTGGATTTGCCACCTCCGCGGGCAGGGATCACAGGAGTGTGCCCAGACATTGTGCAGGATCGGAGGGAGCCGGGGCCGGATCCTTTACCGGATCCGGGGCGGGTAGGAACGGCACGCCCCATGCAGAACGACGCCGATCCACCGGACAGCGAGGCTTCCGCCATGACAAGCGCCGCCATCACTCCTGACGTCCATCCCGTCGACGAGGTCCTGCCGCCCTGGCGGCTGCTGGCGCTGGGGCTGCAGCATGTGCTGGTGATGTATGCCGGGGCCATTGCGGTGCCGCTGATCGTCGGCGGGGCGCTGAAGCTGCCGAAGGACCAGATCGCCATGCTGATCAACGCAGACCTGTTCGCCTGCGGCGTGGTCACGCTGATCCAGGCGGTGGGGGTCTGGCGCTTCGGCATCCGTCTGCCGGTGATGATGGGCGTCACCTTCGCCGCCGTAGGTCCCATGGTGGCGATGGCGACCAACCCGTCGCTGGGGCTGCTGGGGATTTATGGCGCGGTGATCGGGTCCGGCATCTTCGCCATCCTGGCGGCGCCGCTGGTCGGCCGGCTGCTGCCGCTGTTCCCGCCGGTGGTGACCGGCAGCGTCATCGCCATCATCGGCATCTCGCTGATGCGGGTGGGGGTGGGCTGGGCCGGCGGCGGGGTCGGCAACCCGCGCTTCGGTGATCCGGCCTTTCTGGGCGTGGCGGCCTTCGTGCTGCTGGTGATCCTGGCGCTGATGAAGCATGGCCGCGGCTTCGTGCGGAACGTCGCGGTGCTGCTGGGGCTGGTGGCCGGCATGGCGCTGGCGATGGCGCTGGGCATGGTCGATTTCAAAGGGCTGGCGGAGGCGCCGTGGGTGGAGGCGGTCCAGCCCTTTCAGTTCGGCATGCCGGTGTTCGATCCGGTCGCCATCCTGACCATGTCGCTGGTGATGATCGTGGTGATGATCGAGTCGACCGGCATGTTCCTGGCCGTCGGCGACATGGTCGGCCGCCCGGTGAGCCGGGAGGATCTGGTCCGCGGCCTGCGCACCGACGGGCTGGGCACGCTGATCGGCGGCGTGTTCAACACCTTCCCCTACACCTCCTTCTCGCAAAATGTCGGGCTGGTCGGGGTGACGGGCGTGCGCAGTCGCTGGGTCTGCGCGGCGGGCGGGCTGATCCTGCTTCTGCTGGGACTGCTGCCGAAGCTGGCCCATGTGGTGGCGTCGGTGCCGGCCTTCGTGCTGGGCGGGGCCGGGCTGGTGATGTTCGGCATGGTGGCGGCGACCGGCGTGAAGATCCTGGCGCAGGTCGATTTCGCCAGCCGGCGCGAGAACCTGATCGTCGTGGCGGTCAGCATCGGCGTCGGGCTGATCCCGCTGGTGTCCGACAAGTTCTTTTCGCAGATGCCGGCCTTCCTGTCGCCGCTGCTGCACAGCGGCATCCTGCTGGGCACCCTGACCGCGGTGGCGCTGAACTGGTACTTCAACGGTCTGCAGAGCGCCGACCTCGCCAGTCACGAGGTGGCCTCGGCGGCGCATGGGGTGGAGGCCTAGGCCTTCCGCCGCAGCAAGTCCTTGCTGGCAAGCAGCGAGCCACCGGCGATCAGGGCGCAGGATACCCAGATGATGCCGGAGTTGGGGGCGAGGCCGAACAGGACCAGCAGCAGGGTCGACAGCAGCGGCGCCAGATAGGACAGCGCCCCCAGCGCCCGGATGTCGCCGTGTCGCACGCCGTAATCCCAGACGAAGAAGGCGGCGCCCACCGGTCCCAGCCCCAGCAGCAGCATCGCTCCCCAGCCGGCGGCGCTCTCCGGCCACACCGTCTGCTCCAGCGCCAGATGGCAGAGCAGCGACAGCAGCGCGGTGACGAGGCAGAAGGCGCTGACCGCGTCGGTCGGCGCCTCGCCGATCTGGCCAAGCCGGCGGCGCAGCACCGAATAGCCGGCCCAGGTGACGGCGCTGCACAGGGCGATGGCGTAGCCCGGCAGATGCGCCGGATCGATGGAGAATCCGCCCACCGAGGTGCCGCTGCCGCCGCGCGCGATCAGCAGAACCGTGCCGGCCAGACCGGCCAGCGCGCCGCCGATATGCCAGGAGCGCAGCCGCTCCCCCGGCAGCAGGGCGGAGAACAGCACGATCAGCAGCGGCCACAGATAGTTGATCAGGTTGGCTTCCACCGGCGGCGCCAGCCGCAACGCCATGAAATAGAGGAAGTGGAAGCCGAACAGCCCGCCGACCCCCAGTGCCCAGGCCGCAACCGGCTGGCGGAAATAGCGCAAGGGATTGTCGCCGCGCGAGGCGGTCCAGCCGCTGCCGACCAGGAAGGCCAGGAAAAAGGAGGTCGCCACCAGCTGGAACGGCGGCACCATGGAGGCCAGCGTAGCCAGCGGGGCCAGGGTCGCCCACAGCAGGATGGCGGTGAAGCCGACCAGCGTGGCGCGGTTGACGGATCGGCGGTCGGGCAGGGTGGCGGAAACGGTCATGGGACTTGTCGGTCGGTTGGCGCGAGGGAGGCGACCATAGCCGGCAGGCGGCGGCCTGTCTTGACCGGACCTCCGCCGCGCATTGACCGAAACTCCGGCCTTACGCGGTCATCGGAAGCGCCTCGTTGCGGGCGAAGGCGGTCATCACCATCGCTTCCGCCGCCTCGGCCGCCAGCGGGCGCGAGATCAGGAAGCCCTGCAGGCAATCGCAGCCGGCCTCCGCCAGCCAATGCCGCTGTTCGGCGGTCTCGACCCCCTCCGCCACGGTCGACAGCAGCAGCCGTTGCGCCAGCGCGATGACGGTGGAGGCGATGTCGGGGGCGTGCGGCAGGTCGTTGACGAAGCTGCGGTCGATCTTCAGCACATCCACCGGCAGCTGGCGCAGATAGGCGAGCGAGGAATAGCCGGTGCCGAAATCGTCGATGGCGATGCGCACCCCCAACGCCCGCAATCGGTTCAGCGTCGGCAGATGGTGGCGCACGTCCTTCATGATGACGGTCTCGGTGATCTCCAGCTCCAGCAGGTGGGGTGGCGTGCCGTGGCGCTGCAGCACCTGCTCGACCAGCCGGGCGAAGCCGGGATCGACGAGCTGGCGGGCGGAGACGTTGACCGCCACCGGCACCGGACCATGGTCGAGCGCCCAGCGGGTCGCGGTGCTGCAGGCCTCCTCCAGCACCCAGCGGCCGATCTCGATGATAAGGCCGGTGTCCTCGGCCACCGGGATGAAGTCGGCGGGGGAGATCGCCGCCCCCTCGTGCCGCCAGCGGATCAGCGCCTCGAACCCGGTCAGCCGGCCGCTCGCCGCCTCGATCTTCGGCTGATAGACCAGCTCGAAGGCCCGCGCCGCCACCGCCTCGCGCAGGCCGGATTCCAGCCGCAGCCGGGTCTCCGCCCGGTCGGTCATGTCGCGGGTGTAGAAGACGAAGCGGTTGCCGCCCGCCGTCTTGGCCGCCTGCATCGCCGAATCGGCCATCCGCATCAGGCCAGTGCTGTCGGGTGATTCGCCGCTGTCCTGCTGGGGATGGACGGCGATGCCGATGCTGGCGGTGAGATGGACGCGATGCTCCCCCACCTCGCGCAGGGAGGACAGGCCGTCGAGCAGCCGTTGCGCCACCATGGCGGCCTCGTCGCGGTCGGCGACGCGCTCCAGCACCACCAGGAACTCGTCGCCGCCCAGCCGGCCGACGGTGTCGCAGCGGCGCACGCTGGCGCCCAGCCGCTCCGCCACCCGGCAGAGCAGCAGGTCGCCGACTCCGTGCCCCAGGCTGTCGTTGACCCGCTTGAAACGGTCGAGGTCGACATACAGCACCGCCAGCCGGCCGGCGTCCGGTTCGCGTGCCCGGTTCGCCAGCTCGATGGCGTGGTCCAGCCGGTCGAGCAGCAGCGCCCGGTTCGCCAACCCGGTCAGCGGACAGCGCGTCGCCAGCCGCCGCAGCTCGTCATGCTCGCGCTCCAGCAGGGTCAGGGTGTGGTTGAAGCGGGCGATGACGAAGCCGAGCTCGTCGTCGGCATGGCCGCGCGGCACGGCCAGCGGCTGGCCATAGGGCTTTTCCGGGTCGATCCGCGCCACCGCGCGGCCGATCTGCAGCAGCGGCCGGGTCAGCAGCCGGTGGAACACCGCCGCCATCGCCAGCCCGATCAGCAGGTTGCGCAGGGTCCCCGCCAGCAGCGCCGCCGAGACATAGGCGAGAAAGCCGGATGCCGCCCGCCCGGCGTCGATGCCGACGATCAGCGTGCCGATCCGAGACCCGTCAGCGGCCCTCGGCCCGTTCGCCGGAGTCATCAGGTCATGGGTCACCACCGGCCGGTCGATGAACAGAAGCGCCGTCGCTGCACGCTCCAGCAGGCTTGCCGATCTGGCCGGGCGTTCGCGGCGGGCGAGCAGGGTGCCGTCGCCCAGCCGGATCTCGGCCCAGGCCGCATTGGCGCGGACCATGCCCTGCAGCACCTGCCCGGCCAACTCCGCGTCGATCAGCCAAGCGGCGCTGGCGGCCGGCCCCTCCACCAGTGCGACGGCGTCCGCCACCTGGGCCATGGCCACGGTCCGCTCACGGCTGGCGGTCCAGGCGAATTCGGCCGCGGTGATGGTCAGGCCGATGACGAAGGCGGCGAGAACCGCGTGAATCGCCTGCTTCAGCGTCAGGCTGCGCAGGACTGGGATCGCCATCGCACCGTTCCTCGGCCGCATGTTTCGCACCGCCGCATCTGTCGGGCTTAAGCCTTTCGGCAGAGGCGGCAAAGCGAAGCATTAGTGGGACGGGCGATGACCGCGGCGCGGCGGTTCTATGAAATTTTTGTAACCGGGGACGGGCTCTATTGCTGACAACGCATATTGCTGCATGGGCCTATTCCCAAGGCGCATGGCTACCATTCAGCATTGGTAATACCAGTTCGTGTGCGCCGCAGCATATCTTGGCCTTGCCCATTCTCGGGGCGTTTCCTCCCTAAACTTCAGGGCCGCGCGATTGCGCGGCCCTTTTTCTTTTCGGGGATGGAGAACGGGGCCTTGCGGGTCAGACCCGGCGGGCAAGCGCCAGCAGGCCGCCGGCGCCGATCATCAGGCCGCCGGTCAGGCGGTTCAGCGACTTCGCCGCCGACACGGTGGTCAGCTTCGCCGCCAGACGGTCACCGCCGGTGGCATAAGCCATGATCCAGCCGAACTCGATCACCACCATGGTGGCGACCAGCGCCATCAGCTGCGGCGCCAGCGGCGCGGCGGCGTCGATGAACTGCGGGAACAGGGCGCCCATGAACACCAGCGCCTTCGGGTTGCTGAAGGCGACCAGCGCGCCGCGCAGGAACAGGCGGGCGGGCGTGCCCTCCCCCGACGGGGCGGCGGCGGTGTCACGTTCGCCGGGCTGTTCGACCGGCGCCAGCCATGCGGCGATGCCGAGCCAGGTCAGATAGGCGACGCCGGCCCAGCGCACGATCTCGAAGGCCAGGACGGAGGTGGAGAGCAGGGCGCCCAGCCCGAAGGCCGACAGCGCCGCCATTACCGCCAGCGCTGCGCACATGCCGGCGCCGCCCCAGGCGGCGCGCTTTGCGCCGAAGCGCAGGCCGAGGCTCATCGCCAGCAGCATGTTCGGCCCCGGCGTCGCCGAGATCACGAAGGCGGTGGCGAAGAAGAAGGCGAGAGTCTGCCACATCATGATTGGGAAGCCTCAGAGCGGGGATGGCGGGGGTATGCAGCAATCTGCCGCACCACAGCAACATGTGCCCGGCTCCGCCGCAAGCGGCTCCGGCGAAACACAGCCATGCTCGGCGGCGAGACGGCCGGTCCGGCTCAGTGCGCCGCCGCTTGCACCTGCCAGGCACGGAAGGCGAGGTTCGCCGAATCCTGGTCCGGCCGCTTGTAGGAGGCGAAGCGGCGGTCGCGGATGCGGCCCTGCGCCTCGCGCCACACCCCGTTCCAGTCGATGGCGCCGTCCGCCAGCAGCCGGTTTTCGATGATGCCCAGCAGGGCTTCGTTGACGGTCGACACGCCGATGTTCTGCGTCGCCAGCACCAGCGCGTCGGGCGCGCGTTCCAGCGTGGCGCGCAACCGCGTGTGCCCGCCGCAGGACCCCCAGAAGACCAGCGCCGTGGCCGGTGCGATCTCCGTCATGGTGGAGTCCTCGTGATAGCTGTGCCCGCGATGGATGACGATGGACGGGGTCAGCCCTTCGCGCGCCATCCAGTCCCAGGCGGCGGCACGACCGGCGTCGCTGGCGCCGGGCTCGTCGGCGACGATGACGATCCGGCGTCCGTGGCGGTCCGGGCTGATGGCGACGGTGAAGCCCGACTGGCTGTGGAGCGCCCAGCCCTGGGCACGGTGCTGCCGCAGGAAGCCGCGGAAGGAGGCCCGGCCGTCGGGATCGTCGTAGAAGGTCATCCGCTGGACGTTGATGCCGTTGCGGAACAGGCGCTGCCCGGTCAGGACGGGCAGGGCGGCCGGCGGATGGCGCTGGAGGAAGCGTTCGGCCTCGAAAGCCGGGGTGGCCGGGCGGCCCGACAGGCGCATCGCATGCAGGCTGCCGGCAAGTCCGGCCATGATCCGGGCCGGCGTCTCGCCGGTCCCGCTCCGGGCCGGCGTTTCGCCGGTCCCGTGGTACCACGCCGCCAGCTCGTCCTCCAGGGCGGCGCGGACGGCGTGGTTGTCCAGATCCATGGCGTCGGCCAGCGCGCCGATCACCATGGCGGCGTCGGCTCCGGGAACCGGCGCGTCCGGGGCCGGCAGCAGGGCCCGCAGGCTCTCGCGCATCAGCTCCCGCGCGATGGCGGGATTGGTGCCGAACAGGCTGGCCGCCCGGCCGCCGCCGACCGTCGCCACGAAGAAATCGGCCCACAGCGGCCGTGTCCGCTCTGCGCGCGCGAGGTCGAGAAGGCTTCGCCGCTCCTGCTTGAGCTGGATTTGCAGGATGTTGACCAGCCCGTCGAGCGAGGAGGTGTAGAGCTGCGGCCCGATCCGCGCGATCAGCCCGAGCAGATCCTCCGCCGACAGCGCCATGGCGATGCGGAAGCGGTCGGCCGGCGGATCGTCCACCATGTCGTCGAGCAGCGCGCCGATCTTCGGCGCCATCGCGGCCGGATCGCGCGCGAGCGAGGCGGCCAGCGCCTTCGCCGCCTGGATCTCCAGCGCCCGCAGATCGGGCTTGCCCAGGCGTTTGCGCAGTTCGTGCCGCGTTTCGTAGAAGGGCAGCCCGGTGTCGAGTGCCCGCGACAGCAGTCGGAGGTCCAGCGCGAGGGCGATGATCTCCGCGCCGCCGGGACGGCCGATCATCTGGTCCGCGGCTCCGACCGCGTCGAAGGGCGCCAGCGCCGCCGCCCCGCGCAGGGCGGCCAGCGCCGCCGCGCCGGGGAACAGGCTGGAACAGCGGAAGGCGTCCGCCGGCGACCGGCGGGCCAGTTCGGCGAACGCCTCGTCCCCGCCGGACAGGGCATCGAGCACGGCCTGACCCGCCGGTTCGTGATCGGCGCAGGTGCCGGGAGCGTCGGCGGGACGCGCGGCCGATGGCTGCCCAACCGGGGCTTGCGGCTTCGGCGGAGCGGGTACGGTCAGCCCGGCGGACTGCAGCGGCGGGGGCAGGGTCTGGGCCGCCGCCAAGACGGTCCAGCCGGCCACCAGCGCCGCGCCGGCGATCCATGACAGCCGGTGCGCCAAGCGCCGTGGCAACGGAACCGTGGGGTGGCCGGGAGGCGAGCAACCGGGGTGCACGTCGATGGCTGCCTCGAACCTGGGATGGAACAAGGGTGAGCGGGATGGCTCCGCCTTACGGGCTACCCCTTAAGACCTAAACTATGCAGGCAATCGAGGATTTGTCACGCTCCCTGAGGGTCCGAGCCGCAGATTGGTATGAATTGCCGTAAATTGTCGGAAAACCGGCCGGCCGAGGGTCGGACGGCAGTGGCGGAGTACCCCGCACTGGCCGTTCGCGACTGCCGGAATAGCCCGGCGGGGCATGGACAGAGAAGCTTCGCATACCAATCCTCAATCCTTCGTCCGGCGCGGCCCTTCCTCCGGTGTGGCAGCCAGGACACCGGTGGCGAGAAGGAGGGTGCGTATGCGTGCATACCGTCTCTTGGCCCATAGCCGTGCCTGCCTCCTCGCCTCCCTGCTTGTCGTCGCTCCTTTATTCTTATCCTTATCCGCGGTACCGGCCGCGGCGCAGACGCCGGTGGACCTGGAACTGGTCCTGGCGGTGGACGTGTCCGGCAGCGTCGACCCGGACGAGGCGAAGCTGCAGCGCAACGGCTATGTCCAGGCCATGCTGAACCCGAAGGTGCAGGCGGCGATCCGCGGCGGCCCCTTCGGCCGGGTCGCCGCCACCTATGTGGAATGGGCGGGCGAGAGCCATCAGCACATCGTCGTCGCCTGGACCGAACTGAGCGATCCGGCCAGTGTCGAGCGTTTCGCCGCCATGGTGGCGGAGGCGCCGATGATGACGGAGCAATGGACCTCGATCAGCGCCGCCATCGACTATGTCGTCCCGCTGTTCGACAACAACGGGTTCGAGGGCATGCGGCGGGTCATCGACATTTCCGGGGACGGCGAGAACAACCGCGGCCGCCCGGTGGAGGAGGCGCGCGACGCCGCGGTCGCCCGCGGCATCACCATCAACGGGCTGCCGATCCTGAATGACCGACCCAACCCCTGGGGCGGCGCGGCGCCGAACGACCTGGAGGGCTATTACCGCGACCATGTCATCGGCGGGCCGGGCGCCTTCCTGGTGCCCGCCCGCGACTTCGACGCCTTCGCCGACGCCATTCTCAGCAAGCTGCTGCTGGAGGTGTCGGGCATCCAGCCGGCCGGGCTGGATTTCGCGGCACGCTGAGCGGAACGGGGTGTCAGTCCACCGCGCGGTCGATGGCGCGGCCGGCCTTTTCCGCCGGACCCGGCGGGTCGATGGCGTCCTTGATGCTCTGGCCGGCGTTGTCGATGGACTCGCCGGCCCGCTCGGCCGGACCGTCCTTGTGGCAGGCGGCCACGGCGACCAGCGGCAGGACCAGGACGGCGGTGCGCAACAGCGTCAGCATGACGGTCTCCTTCTTGTGGCGCGCGGCGTCCGGTGACGGGCGGCGCGCTGCGGTGCGATAGGGAACGGCACGGCCGGGCTTTGGGTTCGGCGGCCTAGCCGATTGCTCCGCTGACGGTCACGCTTGGGCTTGGGCTTGCGCGGATGGGCTATCTCCCAACGCGGATCCCCGCATTTTGTGTTCTACGGTCAACTGCCCGCCGCGTTGCCCGTGCCACTCTCGTCCCAGGATGAGACGGGCGGGAGGCCGGCATGGCTGGGTACCATTGCGATCTGGGGCGGCAGCGCCACCGTTTCGACGATCTGAAGGCGGTGATGGCCTGCGCCTCGCCGCGTCGGTCGGGGGACGAACTGGCGGGCATCGCCGCCGAAACCGACGAGCGGCGGGTGGCGGCGCGCATGGTGCTGGCCGACCTGCCGCTGAAGATTTTCCTGACCGAGGTGCTGGTCCCTTACGAAACCGACGAGGTGACCCGCCTCATCATCGACCGCCATGATGCCGAGGCCTTCCGGCCCGTGGCGCACATGACGGTCGGGCAGTTCCGCGACTGGCTGCTGTCCTATGACGCCGACAGCGCGGCGCTGGCGGCGCTCGCCCCCGGGCTGACGCCGGAAATGGTGGCGGCGGCGTCCAAGCTGATGCGCAACCACGATCTGGTCTGCGTCGCCGCCAAATGCTCGGTCGTCACCAGATTCCGGACGACGGTCGGGCTGCCGGGGCGGCTGTCGAGCCGGCTGCAGCCCAACCACCCGACCGACGACCCGACCGGCATCGCCGCCTCGACGCTGGACGGGTTGCTCTATGGCATCGGCGACGCGGTGATCGGCATCAACCCGGCGACCGACAACGTCCCGGCCTGCATCGCGCTGCTGGAGATGCTGGACGCCGTGCGCGCCCGCTTCGACATTCCGGTGCAGTCCTGCGTGCTGGCCCATGTCACCACGACGATGCAGGCGATGGAGCGCGGGGCGCCGGTCGATCTGGTGTTCCAATCCATCGCCGGCACCGAGAAGGCCAATGCCGGCTTCGGCGTCACCCTGTCGCTGCTGGCCGAGGCGCAGGAGGCCGCCAAATCGCTGAAGCGCGGCACCATCGGCGACAACGTGATGTATTTCGAGACGGGGCAGGGGTCCGCCCTGTCGGCCGACGCCCATTTCGGCGTCGACCAGCAGACGGTGGAGGCCCGCGCCTATGCCGTCGCCCGCGCCTTCGACCCGCTGCTGGTCAACACCGTGGTCGGCTTCATCGGCCCCGAATATCTCTACGACGCCAAGCAGATCACGCGGGCCGGGCTGGAAGACCATTTCTGCGCCAAGCTGCTGGGCGTGCCGATGGGCTGCGACGTCTGCTACACCAACCATGCCGAGGCCGACCAGGACGACATGGACGTCCTGATGACGATGCTGGCCACCGCCGGCGTCAATTTCCTGATCGCGGTGCCGGGCGCCGACGATGTCATGCTGAACTACCAGAGCCTGTCCTATCACGACGTGCTCGGCCTGCGGCATCTGCTGAAACGCCCGCCGGCGCCGGAGTTCGAAGCGTGGCTGGACAAGGCCGGATGGCTCGACGAACAGCGTCGCCTGCCGCCCTGGCCCGACCAGAGCCTCGTCGTCTCCGCCCTGCTGGGGAGTGCGGCCTGATGAGCGAGACCCAGAAGGATCCGTGGGCGCGCTTCCGCAGCGCCACCCGTGCCCGCATCGCGCTCGGCCGCAGCGGCGATGCCCTGCCGACCAAGGCTCTGCTGGAGTTCCAGCTGGCCCATGCCCGTGCCCGCGACGCCGTGCACAGCGCGGTCGATTTCGACCGGCTGGCCGCCGACCTGTCGCCGCTGGAGACCATCCGCGTTCACAGCGCGGCATCCGACCGCCCAACCTATCTGCGCCGGCCCGATCTCGGCCGCCGGCTCGATCCGGCCAGCGCTGCCGCCTTGCCCGCCGGGGAGTGGGACCTGCTGTTCGTGATCGCCGACGGGCTGTCGGCCGCCGCGGTGCAGGTCAACGCCGCGCCGCTGGTCCATGCCTGCGTGGCGCGGCTTGGGCATCTGCGCATCGGGCCGGTGGTGCTGGCCGGACAGGCGCGGGTCGCTCTGGGCGACGAGGTGGCGGCGGCCATGGGCGCCCGGCTGGTGGCGCTGCTGGTGGGCGAGCGGCCCGGCCTGTCGGCCGCGGAGTCGCTGGGCGCCTATCTGACCTGGGACCCCAAGCCCGGCCGCGCCGATTCCGAACGCAACTGCATTTCCAATATCCATGCCGACGGCCTGTCGATCCAGACGGCCGCCGACAAGCTGTGCTGGCTCGCCACCGAGGCGGCGCGGCTGAAACTGACGGGGGTCGCCCTGAAGGAGGACGCCCCGTCCCTTGCCGATCCGGACAACGAGAAAAACCAACGGATCGGCAATTCCTGAGAGAGCGCCGCCAACGGCATCAACGCCTTGAATTGCAAAGCCTTGAACAGGGGCAGGAGGCAACATGTCTGGGAACACGAAACCTGAATTGAGCAAGAGCCTGAGCGGGCTCCATCTGTGGGGCATCGCCGTGGGGCTGGTGATCTCCGGCGAGTATTTCGGCTGGAGCTACGGCTGGGCGGCGGCGGGGACGCTGGGCTTCCTCGTCACCACGATCCTGATCGCGGCGATGTACACCACCTTCATCTTCAGCTTCACCGAGCTGACCACCGCCATTCCCCATGCCGGCGGTCCCTTCGCCTACAGCTATCGCGCCTTCGGGCCGACCGGCGGCTTCGTCGCCGGCTTCGCCACGCTGATCGAGTTCGTCTTCGCGCCGCCGGCCATCGCGCTCGCCATCGGCGCCTATCTGAACGTGCAGTTTCCAGGGCTGGACCCGAAGACGGCGGCGGTCGGCGCCTACATCGTCTTCATGGGACTGAACATCGCCGGCGTGTCCATCGCCGCCACCTTCGAGCTGTTCGTCACCATCCTGGCGATCATCGAGCTGGTGGTGTTCATGGGCGTGGTCTATCCCGGCTTCTCCTGGGCGAACTTCACCGCCAACGGCTGGGCCGGGTCGCCCAGCTTCAGTATGAACGCCTTCGGCGGCATCTTCGCCGCCATTCCCTTCGCCATCTGGTTCTTCCTGGCGATCGAGGGCGCGGCGATGGCGGCGGAGGAAACCCGCGATCCCAAGCGCACGGTGCCGCGTGCCTATATCGGCGGCATCCTGACGCTGGTGGTGCTGGCTTTCGGCACGATGATCTTCGCCGGCGGCGTCGGCGACTGGAACGCGCTGTCGAACATCAACGACCCGCTGCCGCAGGCGATGAAGGCGGTCGTCGGTGAATCGAGCGGCTGGCTGCACATGCTGGTGTGGATCGGCCTGTTCGGGCTGATCGCGTCCTTCCACGGCATCATCATGGGCTATTCGCGCCAGATCTTCGCGCTGTCGCGCGCCGGCTTCCTGCCGCCGGTGCTGGCCCGCCTGCACCCGACCCGCAAGACCCCGCATTGGGCGATCCTGGCCGGCGGCGTCATCGGCATCGCCGCCATCTACTCCGACGAGCTGATCAAGATCGGCGGCCAGCCGCTGACCGCCAACATCGTCACCATGTCGGTGTTCGGCGCCATCGTCATGTACATCATGAGCATGGCGGCGCTGTTCCGCCTGCGCACCACCGAACCGGCGCTGGAGCGGCCCTACCGCGCGCCCTTCTATCCGGTGTTCCCGGCGATCTCGCTGGTGCTGGCGGTGCTGGCCCTGGTGACGATGGTCTATTACAACGCGCTGGTCTTCGGGCTGTTCGTGGCGCTGTTCGCGCTGGGCTACCTGTTCCACGTCGCCACCGCCGGCATGCGGGTGAAGGCCGGAGGCGCTTCGGGGCTGACGCACATGGATGCGTTCACCGAGGCGCGGACGATGGTGGATTAAGAACGCTTGGTTGATTGATGCCAGAGAAGGGGGGCGCCGGTTTTCGGCGCCCCTTCCGTTTTCACTGCCCGTCGTGGCTTTGGATGAAGCTGCGGATTTCCGGCAGGATGCTTTCGCGCCAGCGGCGGCCGTTGAAGATGCCGTAATGGCCGACGCCCTTCTGGAAATGCGTCTTGCGCATCTCGTCCGGCAGCGACGAGCACAGCCGCTGCGCCGCGATGGTCTGGCCGGGGGCGGAGATGTCGTCCAGCTCGCCTTCCACCGTCATCACTGCGGTCTTGGCGATCGCCGCCGGCTCCACCCTGCGGCCGCGGGACATCATGGTGCCGTTGGGCAGGGCGTGCTTCTGGAACACCGTCTCGATGGTCTGCAGGTAGAATTCCGCCGACAGGTCCATCACCGAGAGATATTCGTCGTAGAAGCGGCGATGCTGCTCGGCCGAGTCGCCGTCGCCGCGGACGAGGTGGCGGAACAGCCCGACATGCTCGTTGATGTGGCGGTCGAGGTTCATCGACATGAAGCCCGACAGCTGGATGAAGCCCGGATAAACGCGGCGGAAGGCGCCCGGATAATAGACCGGGACCGTGGTGATGACGCTGCGCTCGAACCACTTCAGCGGGCGTTCCATCGCCAGCTTGACCGGCACCGTCGGGTTGGCCATCGGGTCGATCGGGCCGCCCATCAGGGTCATGCTGCGCGCCTGCACCGGCTCGTCCGCCGCCGCCATCAGCGACACCGCCGCCATCACCGGCACCGCCGGCTGGCAGACCGCGATGACGTGGGTGTTCGGCCCCAGGAAGCGGATCAGCTCCGCCACCGTGTCGATGTAGTCGTCCAGGTCGAAGCGCCCGGCCGACATCGGCACCAGCCGCACGTCGATCCAGTCCGTGATGTAAACGTCATGGTCGCGGATCAGCGCTTCCACCGTGCCGCGCAGCAGCGTGGCGTGGTGGCCCGACATCGGGGCGACCAGCAGCACCTTCGGCTGGCGCGGCGTGCCTTCCGGCTTGGCGAAGTTCAACAGCTTGCAGAAGGGGGACTGCCAGACGAAACGCTCGGTAACCGGCACCGTCTGCCCATCGACCACCGTTTCCGCCAGACCGAATGCCGGCTTGCCGAAGCGGCGGGTCGTCCGTTCCACCAACTCGGCCCCGGCGGCGACCGCCCGGCCCAGCTTGGTGTAGGACAACGGCATCAGCGGGTTCTGGAAGGTGTGCTGGGCGGCTTCGGCCCAGAAACGCATCGGCCGCATGGCGGCGTGTTGCATGTCGTACAGATGGTACAGCAAATCAGATCCTCACGTCACGGCTGCCCCCGGTCGGCCAGGGTCGGTTATTCCTTCGATCAGCATATTGATCGTATTACCAACCATATCCTTCGTCAGGGGTCGCGTATAGGTCAAGAGCTTCTTCGCATTTGCAAAGCTCTGTTGTTAAAAGAACATTGCGCTGCACAAAAAATTATCAACCGCAACAATCCCGCTATGACCAACGCGCGTGACTCCGTTGGTCATACTGACGTTTTGGAATGGCTGCTGACGTTCAGGGAACGGCGAGCACCGCGCGGACCGGCAGATGGTCCGATGCCCGACGGGTGAGGATGGTGCGGATCACCTCGAAAGCGGGGATTTGCAAGCCCCCCGTCACATAGATGCGGTCGAGCCGCAGGGTCGGCATGCGGGCGTGGAAACTGCGCGGATTGGCGACGTCGGCGAAGGAGGAGGCGAGCTGGCGCAGCCGGGGGGAACTGGGCGTCCATTCGTTGAGGTCGCCCATGAACAGGGTGGGCAGTTCCGGCTGGCTTTCCACCCGCGACACTATGTCACCGACCTGTTTGGCCCGCTCCCAGGGGTCGAGTCCGAGATGGGCGACGATCACCCGCACCGGGCGGCCTTGCACCTCCACCACCGCGTCGATGGCGCCGCGCGGCTCGCGCTTGCCGACGGACAGGTCCATCGTCTCCATCGACCGCACCGGCAGGCGGGTCAGCAGGCAGTTGCCGTAATGGGCGCGCTCGCTGTGCTTGGTCGGGCCGGCATAGGCCGTCAGCCCGGTGTGCCGTTCGAGGAAGGCGAACTGGTCCATCCCCGATTCGCCGCGATGGTGCCAGCCGACCTCCTGCAGGCCGATCAGGTCGACGTTCAACTCGCGGATCACCTGGGCGATGCGGTCGGGGGCGAATCGGGCGTCGAGCCCGACGCAGCTGTGGATGTTCCAGGTGGCGACGCTGAGCGCCGCCATGCCGTCGGGAACGGGGGAACTGCGGCGGTCGGCACGGCGGGGACGGCGGGCACGGGCGGCGCGCAACGCGGCGGCGATGCGCTGGACACGGTCACGGCTGAAACGGATCACGGTTCCAAATTCCTTCCCTTTGGCCTTTCGTCTGACCTGTCGTCTGGCCGGTCCTGCTTGCTCTTGCCCGGACCATTGTCCCGGCCGGATCGGCCGAGAAGGCGGCTGGTCACCCAGCCCAGCCCGATCGCCACCGCCGCCATCCCCACCAGCAGCGCGATGTCGCCGGCTCCGGGGTTGGTGATGGTGCGCTCAAGCTGGTGCCCGAGCAGATTGAAGGCAAGGATGCCGGGCGCAAGACCGACCATGGTGCCGATCACATAGTCGCTGAAGCGCAGCTTCGACGCGCCGGCGGCGAGGTTCACCACCGTGTAGGGCGCCACCGGCACGGCGCGCACGCCGGCCACCGCGGCGATGCCGCTGTCGGCCAGCTTCTCGTTGATGCGGGCGATCAGCGGGCCGCCGTGACGGTCCAGCAGGTCGCGCCCCGCCATCCGCCCTGTCCAGAACATCGCCACCGCCGAGGCGACCGCCCCGGCCATCGCGGTGGGAAAGCCCCACCACGGCCCCATGACGATGGCGGTGGCGGCGATCATCACCGTCAACGGGAACATGACGTAGCCGCCGGCGACATAGGCCAGCATCAGCCACAGCGGCGCCAGCGGGCTCTCCCCCAGACTGTGGAAGACCGTCAGCACGGAGCTCAGCGTCGCCCATTCGCTGAACGCGGTGTAGCGCCACATGCCCCACAGCCCCAGCAGCGCCAGGACGCCGGCCAGCATCAGCCAATGGCGGGTACGCGGAATGCGCGACGGCAGCACCCGGCGGACGATGTCCACCGCGCCCACCGGATGTTCGGGATCGAAGACGCGGGCGTCGGCGACGGCGGCGGCCAGCCCGTCGGGCTCGGGGTCGTGCAGCGGTTCCAGCGTCCGCCCGATCGGCTTGCGCAGCGACTCGATGGCGGCGGCGAGCGAGCCCAGCCGCCGGTGCGCCGCCGCGACCTCGGCCGCGGTGGAACCCAGATGCTCGGCGATCAGGTCGTCGCGGGTGTGCCGGATGGCGCGGCGGGTCTCCGCATGCTCCGGCCCCGGCCCGGCTTCCAGCGCCAGGTCGCATTCGGTGTCGAGACCCATCGAGCGGTTGTTGAGGTTGGCCGAGCCGATGCGCAGCAGCCGGTCGTCCACCACCATCACCTTTGCATGGACGGTGATGCAGGCGCCGCCGTCGGTCAGCGCGGCGAACAGGCGGAAGCGGCCATGGCGGTCGGCCTCGCGCAGCTCGCGGGTCAGGCGGGCGCGGGCGCCCAGCATGACGGTGTTCTCCAGCCAGCTGGTGGTGCGCACCGGGTTGACGACGATCACCTCCGGCCCGTCCGGTTCCTCCAGCCGCGCCTTCAGCGCCTCGGCCACCGCGGTGGAGGCGAAATACTGGCTTTCCAGATAGATGACCTCGCGCGCCTGGGCGATGGCCTCCAGATGCAGTGCTTCGACCTCGCGCACCGCCTCGCGCCCGTTGTAGGCGGGATCGGTGCGGGCGATGCCGACGCGCACGCCGCGCAGCATCGGCTCGAAGCCCGGCGGCCAGGGGTCGGCGGCCAGCGGGTGGCGCCGCGGCGGCCGGCCGGGCGAGGGGGCAGGGGGCGTCAGCGTCTCGCCGGTCGCCCGCGCCCAGCGGTCGCGGAACATCTCCCCCAGCGCGCGGGCGGCGTCGCCGTCCACCGCCATCATCACGTCGTGGAACGGTTCATAGGGCTTGCCGTCGGGCTGGCGCCGGCGTGGGTCATGCGCGTGATGGGCGCGCGTGTCCCAGCGGTTGGCGGTGACGTCCAGCCCGCCGCAGAAGGCGACCCGGTCGTCGATCACCAGCATCTTCTGATGATGGCAGGCGCCGGTCGGATGGTCGCTGTCCAGCCGGTATTGCAGGCGCCGGTGGGTCAGCCAGTTGCGCAGCATGAAGGGGTGCGACCAGCGGGCGAGGTCGAACAGCTCGGCATAGTCCCATTTCAGGACATGGATGTGCAGGTCGGGCCGGGTGGTCGCCAGCCAGTTCAGCAGCGTGCCCAGCCGGTCGGGCCGGCGCGGGCGGCGGGTCTGCGGCATCAGCCGGATGCGGGCGTCGAAATCCCAGGCGGTCATGTAGATGCTGCGCCGGGCGCGCCGCATGGCCGCCTTGGCCAGCGCGAAATAATCCTCCGCATCGACGATGACGCCCAGCCTCGCGCTGTCCTCCACCCGCCAGCAGGTCCGCCCCGGCTCCAGGATCGGCCGCAGCACGCCGGTGGCCCCGGTGGGGTCGGGCGGCGATCCGGCTGACGGGATTGGCTGGGGCGAATGGGCGTACATGGCGTCCGATCGGCTGCGTGTCCTGGGTCATAACATGTGGGAAGGCCTTTCCTTCCCTGCCCTTCGCCATTTGGTGAAAGCCGGTGGGAATTGCAGCAACCCGAACCGCGCCGCCGGTCGAAAAATCCGCCGATTGACCTCGCTCAGTGCGGGCGGGGATCAGGCGTGGCAGGACTGCGCCGTCGCCGGGCACCACCCTATAAGGGGACCGCAGAGCATGAAGATCGCCGTCGGCACCAAGGATTTCGCCACCATCGCCACCCATGGCGGCCGCACCCGCCGCTTCCTCGTCTATGAGGCCGATCTCGCAACCAATCCCGGCACCGACCCGGTCGAAACCGGGCGGATCGAATTGGGGGAGGAGGAGGTTCTGCACCTCTGCGGCGACGGCCGGCCCCACCCGATCGACGCGGTGCGGGTGGTCATCACCGGATCGTCCGGCGCCGGATTCGTCGCCCACATGAAACGCCGCGGCATCGAACCGGTGACGACGACGGAGACCGACCCGGTGCGGGCCATAAAGGGCTGGCTTGCCGGCACGCTGGAGCCGGCGCCGGAACCGGCGCATCCCCATGAGCACCATGACGGGCATCACGACGGTGATGGACACCGGCATTGAATCCCCTCTCCCCCCGGGGGGAGGGGGAATTGAGGATCAAACCGGGAAGCTGACGCTGGCGGTCGTGCCGGCGGCGTCGCTGTCGGTGGACAGCGTGTCGCCGAGCTGGCCGGCCAGCGCCTCGGCCAGCATCATCCCGTCTTCTGACGTGGTGTCGAACCCGGCGGGCAGGGCGCGGCCGTTGTCCTCCACTGTCAGGCGGGCACGGCCGCTGTCGCCCTGCTGCCGCACGGTGATGCGGATCCAGCCGTCGTCGGGGAAGGCATGGTGCAGGCAGTTCGTCACCAGCTCCGCAGTGATCAGGCCGAGCGGCATCGCCTCGTACAGGCCGATCTGGATCGGGTCGGAATTGACGGTCACCGGCACGCGCGACAGGGCGCCGGGCGTGCCTTCCCGCACCGCCTCGCACAGGGCAGTGACGTAGCGGCCGAGGTCGACATGGGTGCCGGCGCCGCTCTCGTGCAACTGACGATAGAGGATCGCCAGCGCCTCGATGCGGACCATCGTCTGCTCGTAGGCGGCGCGGGCGTCGGGATCGCGGATGCGGCCGGCCTGCAGCTTCAGCAGGCTGATGACCAGCTGCAGGCTGTTCTTGGCGCGGTGCTGCAGTTCCCGCAGCTCCGCTTCCAACTCCTGGATGCGCGCCGTCAGCCGGTCGGCCAAGGGCATGCCGCCCGCGCCACCCGACACGCCGGACGCGGCGCCGTCGCCGGTCTGGTCCGGAGGAGAATAGGCGGTCTGCGACCGCGGAAGCATCGGCATGGGAACGGGCTCGGCTGGATCGTCATGGATAGGCATCGTCGAAAACATTCGTCAATCTAAGCGCTTGTCCCGCCGACCCCATCGGTTCTGAGGGAGTAATCCGCCGCGCCTAGCCGGTATGATGGATGTGCCGTAACGGTCGCGCCACAGGTCGCCATATGCACGAAAGCATCCTCAAAAGAAAGATTGTGTCTCTCGATTGCACTGACAAGAGTCGCGCGATGACGATACGAAAAACAGTGGTATGGAGCCTGCTGCTGGTGGCCCTGTCCGGCGGCTGCGCCGCCGTGGTCGGTGCCGGCGGAGGGGAGCCCGAATCGGTCAAGGTCGCCGCGGTTCCGCTCGACCGCGGGCGGCCGGACAAGCTGGCGGTCGGACCGCTGCGCTTCCTGGGCGGGCTGGACATCGCCGGGGGCGACCGGGTTGGCGGGCTGTCCGGACTGTGGATGGACCCGGTCGGCGACCGCTTCGTCGCCATCGGCGACACCGGGCTGGTGGTTGACGGCCGGCTGCAAACCGATACCGGGGGGCGGTTGACCGGCCTGTCCGATGTCCATTCCCGGCCGCTGACGGTGGAGGAGGGAACCTCCCACAGCAAGCGCCGCACCGATGCGGAGGATCTGACGCGGCTGCCCGACGGCGGCTGGCTGGTCTCGCTGGAGCGCGACCACCGCATCCTGCGCTATAAGGGCGGCGACCGCGGGCCGGAGGGCACGCCGACGCCGATTCCACTGCCGCCGGGCATGAACAGCGCGCCGGAGAATGGCGGGCTGGAGGCGCTGACCCGCCTTCCCGACGGACGGCTGCTCGCCATCGAGGAGGGGAGGGATGAAGGCCGCCGCGAGCGCCGCGCCTGGATCACGAGGCCGCAAATCGCGGGAGACGGGGTTCCGCGCAGTGCCGCCGACTGGCAGCCCTTCACCTACATTGCCGCCCCACGCTACCGCCCGACCGCCGTCGCCCCGCTGCCGGACGGCGGCGTCGTGGTGCTGGAACGCTGGGTGTCGCTGCTGGGCGGCTGGTCGTCGCGGCTGGTGCGCGTGGCGCCGCGGCAGCTGACCGCCGGTGCCGTCGTGGACGGCGAAGAGCTTGGGCGCCTGGAGCCGCCGCTGGTGAACGACAATTTCGAAGGCATCGCCACCCGGCCGGGACCGGCGGGGGAAACGCTGGTCTATCTGATCTCCGACAACAATTTCAGCTCGCTCCAGCGCACCTACCTGCTGCTGTTCGCCTTGCCCGGCCCGTCCTCGTGACCCGGCTTCCATGACCCGGCTTTCCGACCAAAGTCGGACGGGAGCGGTCCCGCTGGGCATTTGACAGGGCGGCGGCCCTGCGGCTAGCTGGGCGGGATTTGGTTGCAAGGAAAACAATCATGGCGGCGAGCAATAAGATGGGGGCTGTTCCGGCGCCACACCCGGCCATTCCCGGCGCCGGGCGTGCGGCGCTGCTGACCCTGCTGGCGATGCTGGCCTTCGCCGCGAACTCCATCCTGTGCCGGCTGGCGCTGACCCAGACCGACATCGACCCGGCCGGCTTCACCCTGGTGCGCATCGCGTCCGGGGCCGCCAGCCTGTGGCTGATCGCCCGCGCCACCGGCCATGCGAAAGCGGGGGCCGGCAGCTGGCGCGGGGCGGCGGCGCTGCTGGCCTATGCCGCCGCCTTTTCCTTCGCCTATCTGACCATGACGGCGGGAACCGGGGCGCTGCTGCTGTTCGGGGCGGTGCAGGCGACCATGATCCTGGTTGGGCTCTATCGCGGCGAAAGGCTGGTGCCGCTGCAATGGGGCGGGCTGGCGCTGGCGCTCGGCGGGCTGGCGCTGCTGCTGGCGCCCGGCCTGTCGGCGCCGGACCCGCTGGGGGCGCTGCTGATGATGGCGGCCGGAGCGGCCTGGGGCGCCTATTCCCTGCTGGGGCGCAGCAGCCGCGACCCAATCGCGACCACCGCCGGCAACTTCCTGCGCGCCGCGCCGATGGCGGCGGTCCTAGCGCTGCTGGCGGCGCTGGCCGGTCCAATGGTGGGAGGCCCGATGGGAGGTGGCGTGCGCTGGGACCAGGGCGGGCTGGTCTATGCGGTGCTGTCGGGGGCGCTGGCGTCGGGCGTCGGCTATTCCATCTGGTATGCGGCGCTGCCCGCCCTGACCGCCGCCCGCGCCGCCTCGGTCCAGCTGAGCGTCCCGGTCATCACCGCCTTGGTCGCGGTTCTGGCGCTGGGCGAGCGGATCACGCCGGTTCTGGCGCTGTCGTCGGTCGCCGTGCTGGGCGGCATCGCCCTGGTCATCGTCGGCAGGGCGCGGCGGGCCTAGGGAGACGTCACGCCGGGGCGGCCTGCACCCGGTCCAGGGCCGGATGGTCGTCGTGACAGGTGCGCAGCCGCGACTGCGGGAACAGCACGGTGGCGGTGGTGCCGCGCCCCAGCACGCTGGACAGCACGAAACGGCCATCCTGCAACTCCACCAGCGACTTGACCAGGGGCAGCCCCAGCCCGGTCCCGGCATAGCGGCGGGTGTGGGAATTGTCGACCTGATGGAAGGGCTCCATCACCTGTTCCAGCTCCACGGCCGGGATGCCGATGCCGGTGTCGCTGACCCGCAGGCGCAGGCTGCGCGCCGCCCTGTCCGCCTCCACCGCGATCCGCCCGCCTGGCGGGGTGAACTTCACCGCGTTGGACAGCAGGTTCAGCAGGATCTGCCGCACCGCGCGGGCGTCGGCATGGAGGATGGGCAGGGAGGCGGGCAGCGCCGCCGTCAGGGTCACGCCCTTTTCCACCGCCAGCGGCTCCATCTGGCGCAGGCATTCGCCGATCAGCTCGCCGACCGCCAGATCCTCCTGGTGCAGCACATATTTGCCAGATTCGATCTTGGTGGTGTCGAGGATGTCGTTGATCAGGCTCAGCAGATGCTGGCCCGACCGGCGGATATCGCCGACATATTCGGTCTGCTTGCCCGACATCGCGCCGAAGATGCCGCTTTCCAGCGCCTCGGCGAAACCGATCACCGCGTTCAGCGGCGTGCGCAGCTCGTGGCTCATGTTGGCCAGGAACTGGGTCTTCGCCCGGTTGGCGGCGTCGGAGACCTGCTTGGCGGCGATCAGCTCCGCCTCGATCCGGTGGCGGGCGGCGATGTCCTGGATCAGGCGCTGCTGACTGTTGCGCAGAGCCTGTTCGCTGTTCTGGAGGTCAGCGATGGCCCGTTCCCGCCGCTCAGCCTCGCGCAGCAGGGCCAGCGTCATCGCCGCCAGCACCAGCGTCCCGGCAAGGTCGGCCGCCGCCAGCGTCATCGCCTTCGACCACCAGGGAGCCAGCACCGCGTCCTGCGACGAGGACACGGTGACCACCAGCGGCATCTCGGCGGAGGCGCGGTGGCTGAGGATGCGGCGCGGTCCGTCAACGGTGCCGTCCAGCATCGCGGTCCCCGCCCGCGCCGTCTTCAGCAGGTCGGTGAACAGCGGCAGGAATTGGGCGGAGCGGCCGATGAAGCCGTCATGGTCGGGGAAGCGGGCGATCACCGTCCCGTCGGCGTGATAAAGCGTCACCACCGCGTCACCGGCCAGGGGAAGCGACTGGTAGAAGCCGCGGAAGGCCATCGGTTCCAGCACGGCGACCACCACGCCGGCGAAATGGCCGTCGGGCGTGTCCAGCCGCCGGCTCATGCTGAAGAACCATGTGCCGGAGGTGCGGCCGCGCACGGGATTGCCGACGAAAATTCCGCCGTCGGGAACCAGCCGGTCGCGATGGGCCATCAGGTAATCGCGGTCCGACAGGTCGATGTTCGCCGGCTCCAGCGTCTCGGTGTCGTGGATCAGCCTGCCGTCGGCGGACACCACCAGGATGGCGCGGACCAGCGGCGACAGCGAGGCCTGACGGCGCAGAAGGGCGTGGATGTCGGCATCGCCGCGGATCCAGCTGTCGGCCCTGACGGCCAGCACCTCCACGGCGCCGGCAAGGATCTTCGACACGCCGGACAGGGAGTCGCTCGCCTGGCGTTCCAGCACCAGCGCCATCGATGCGGTGTCCTCCCGCGCTCGGGCGATGGTCTGGTCACGCTGGTGCAGCAGGTCGTAGCCGACCATGGCGTTGAGGCCAAGGATCAGCGCCACACCGAATGCGCCCATTCCCCCTTTGAGACGCGAGATCAAGCAATGCCCCGCCGTGTCCGGTCATGGATCGACCGATCCTACACCGTGCTCCGGGCAGCCGGAAGTCGCCTTTTCGTGGAATAGGGCGTCCTGATATTCTCCTAGAGACGGACGGAGGTGCTGGAATAGCGCTCCGCGGTCGAATGGCCGGCGGCGTTCAGCGCCGCAGCCGCGCCCAGCGCGATCACCGCCGCGGCGGCGAAGCCGAGGATCATTGCCTTCATGTGGTCTCTCCCAAACAGGCGTCCGAAATCACTCGCATAAAAGCAAAGCCGCCGGTGCCGCGCAATCCGCGCTTTCCCGGAGGGCGGAGCCCCAACCCCCGATGCCGGACCTCAGATCGCGTCCGGATCGACCACGGTCAGCGAGATGACGTCGGAGTCGATCAGCACCTTGCCCGCATGCTCGAAATTCACCGTGATGCGGTTGCGGATGGCCGACTGCACCTGTCCCAGCCCCCAGTCGGGCTGGTCCGGGTGGCGCACCCAGGCGCCGGGCACCAGCGAATCGTCCATGTCGCGTCCCATCCATGCCGCTATTCTACATAGGAAATGCGACCGCCTGTGCGGCGGCGCCCGGAGAGTATAGAGTCTCCGGCACCGCGCCGTCGCCGTTCCTTTTTTCCCGGAGTCCGCCCTGTGACCGATTCGCCCTTCCGCCCCGTCAGCGTCGACATCCGCGTTCTGGAACTGCTGGCGTCGAAGCTCTGCCACGATCTGGTCAGCCCGGTCGGCGCCATCCGCAACGGCCTGGAACTGATCGAGGAGATGCAGGAGGACGATGAGGGCGGCCCGGCCGGCGGCGGTTCCATCGGCGGCTTCCTGGGCGAGGCGGTGAAGCTGATCGACCATTCCTCCGGCCAGGCCGACCGCCGGCTGCGGGTGTTCCGGCTGGCCTATGGGCTGGCCGGGCGCGATCAGAAGGGATTCGGCGACGCCCGCGCCGCCGCAACCGGCTATGTCGAGGGCGGACGCACCCGGCTCGACTGGCCGGAGCGGGTTCCCCACGACATGACCGCCCAGCGCCGCGGCGTGGTGAAGCTGGTGCTGAATCTGGTGATGCTGGCGGACGAGGCGCTGACCCATGGCGGGCTGGTCTCCGTCGCCGCCGACGGCGACGAGACCGCCGGGCGCATCACCGTGACCGCCGCCGGGCGGCCGGGCACGCTCAACCCGGAGGCTGCGGCGGCGCTGGCCGGCACGGCGGGGGCCGAGGCGCTGACCCCGCGTACCATCCACGCCTATCTCGCCGGCCGGCTGGCCGAGAGCGACGGTTTCCGCATCGCCGTCGCCACCGAAAGCAGCGAGCGGCTGGTCTTCACCGCGGAATGGTGAGGCTTCCTACAGCTGCTTGAAGATTCGCGGCTCCAGCACGACCTGCTCCACCCCGCCGGTGGTCTGGTGGGACGTGGTGCGCAGCGTGACCGCCAGATTGTGGCGCGCGGCCTCCGCCAGCGCGGCGTTGAGGTGTTCCACGGCTTCGCGCACGGATTGGGCGAGTTCGGCGTCGGTCATCGATCCTCCCTGTGACAATGAAACCCCGATCCTACCGGTGGAAGCTCCGGGAGGACTCCCTATCGGAAGAGGTAAGGTTCTCTTAATCAGTGTTTGACAGGCTCCCACCCTACCTGGACTGGAGCGCAACCGGCGGCCGGCTAAGCCGTCCGTTCGAGCCGCAGGCCGGCGCGGACCATAAACATTGGGCCTGGGGAATGCGACATGGATGATCTGCTGTCCGAATTTCTGACGGAAACCAACGAAAACCTCTCGGTGCTCGACGTCGAATTGGTCCGGTTGGAGCAGAACCCCAACAATCCGGAACTGCTGTCGAACATCTTCCGGCTCGTTCACACCATCAAGGGCACCTGCGGCTTCCTCGGCCTGCCCCGCCTGGAAAAGGTGGCGCACGCGTCCGAGAACGTGCTGGGCAAGTTCCGCGACGGTGAACTGACGATCAATCCGGAAGCGGTGTCGCTGATCCTGCAGGCTCTGGACACCATCAAGAGCCTGCTGGCGGTCCTGGAAGCGACCGAGGCGGAACCGCCGGGCGACGACCTGCCGCTGATCGAGCGGCTGAACCTGTGCGCCGAAGGCAAGCTGGGCGGTCCCGCTCCGGCCGCCGCCGCTGCTCCGCCCCCGCCGCCGCCGCCGACCGCCCCTGCGGTCGCCGCGTCGGAGTCCCGTCCGGTGACGCTGGACGAGCTCGAGGCACTATGGAACTCCACCCCCGGCCCGAACGACATTCCGGCCCCGGCCGCCGCTCCTGCCGCCGGCACGGCGGTCGCCACCCGCGCGCCTGAGCCGGCTGAAGAGCCGGCCCCGTCGCAGGACCTCGTCGTGCCCGATGCCGAGCCGGCAGCCGCCAAGATGCCGGCCCCGGTCGCCCCGATGGCGAATGCCGGCGGTTCGGCCGGCGGCGGTGCCGCCGATGCGGGGGCCGAGGCCGCGACCAAGGAATCGGCGGTCGCCGCGCAGACCATCCGCGTCAACGTCGACCTGCTCGAAAACCTGATGACCATGGTGTCGGAGCTGGTGCTGACCCGCAACCAGCTGCTCCAGATCCTGCGGTCGCAGAAGGAGAGCGAGTTCGCCGCCCCGCTGCAGCGCCTGAACCATGTGACGTCGGAGCTGCAGGAAGGCGTCATGAAGACGCGCATGCAGCCCATCGGCAACGCCTGGGCCAAGCTGCCGCGTCTGGTGCGCGATCTGGCGCATGAACTGAACAAGAAGATCGACCTCCAGATGCTCGGCGCCGACACCGAGCTGGACCGTCAGGTGCTGGAGCTGATCAAGGATCCGCTGACCCACATGGTGCGCAACAGCGCCGACCATGGGCTGGAGATCCCGGCGGAGCGCCTGAAGGCCGGCAAGTCGGAGACCGGCCGCATCACGCTGAACGCCTATCACGAAGGCGGCCACATCATCATCGAGATCCAGGACGACGGTAAGGGCCTTGCCATCGACCGGATCAAGCAGAAGGCGATCCAGAACGGGATGGCGTCGGAAGGCGAGCTGGCCTCGATGACCGACCAGCAGATCATCCAGTTCATCATGAAGCCGGGCTTCTCCACCGCCGCCAAGGTCACCAACGTGTCGGGCCGCGGCGTCGGCATGGACGTGGTGAAGACCAACATCGAGAAGATCGGCGGCACGATCGAGATCAAGTCGGCCCAGGGCAAGGGTTCGACCTTCGTCATCAAGATCCCGCTGACGCTGGCCATCGTCTCGGCCCTGATCGTGGAATGCGCCGGCGAACGCTTCGCCATCCCGCAGATCAGCGTGGTCGAGCTGGTGCGCGCCGCGTCGGACAGCGAGCACACGATCGAACGGCTGAAGGGCACGCCGGTGCTGCGCCTGCGCAACCGCCTGCTGCCGCTGGTGTCGCTCCAGCAGCTGCTGCGGCTGGACGACCGCGAGGGCGTGACGAAGACCGAGGACGAGACCTTCATCGTCGTCACCCAGGTCGGCACCTACACCTTCGGCATCATGGTCGACCGCGTGTTCGACACCGAGGAAATCGTGGTCAAGCCGGTGGCGCCGATCCTGCGCCACATCGAGATGTTCTCGGGCAACACGATCCTGGGCGACGGCTCGGTCATCATGATCCTGGACCCCAACGGCATCGCGTCGGCCACCGGCGAGATGGCGATGGGCGAGGCTGCGGGCAAGGAGACCACCGCTGTCCAGACCCAGCGCCAGGAGGACAAGATGGCGCTCCTGCTGTTCCGCGCCGGCGAAGGCGCGCCCAAGGCGGTGCCGCTGTCGCTGGTCGCCCGCCTGGAGGACGTCGATCTCGCCACGGTCGAGCTGTCGAACGGCCTGCCGGTCGTCCAGTACCGCGGCAAGCTGATGCCGCTGGTGCCGATCGACCCGAACTTCGTCGTCGCCAACGAAGGCCGCCAGCCGGTCCTGGTCTTCGCCGACGGCGACCGCTCGATGGGCCTGATCGTCGACGAGATCGTCGACATCGTCGAGGAGAAGCTGAACGTCCAGCTGGCCGCGGAGCGTCCCGGCCTGATGGGGTCGGCCATCATCGCCGGCAAGGCGACCGAGGTGATCGACGCCGGCTTCTTCCTGACCCAGGCCTATAAGGACTGGTTCGGCTCCTCCACCCAGGAGGGGTTCGAGGAGGAGAAGCTGCAGCGCGTGCTGCTGGTGGACGACAGCCCCTTCTTCCGCAACCTGCTGACGCCGCTGCTGTCGGTCGCCGGTTACGATGTGACGGCGGTGGAGAATGCCAACGACGCGCTGGCGCTCTGCGAGGCGGGCGAGGACTTCGACGTCATCGTCTCCGACATCGAAATGCCGGGTATGAGCGGCTTCGACTTCGCCGAAGCGGTGCGCCACGGCACCCGCTGGCAGGGCGTACCGATGGTGGCGCTGTCCAGCCACGCCAGCGCCCGTGACCTCGACCGCGGCCGGATCGCCGGTTTCAACGACTATGTCGCCAAGTTCGACCGTGACGCGCTGCTCTTCGCGCTGCAGCAGACGCTGACCGAACAGAAAGGTGCCGCATGAGCAACGCCAAGCTGCCGTCCACCGTCCGGAAGTCGAAGGGCGACGATCTCGTCGTCTCCGGCAACCAGGACTATGTGACCATGACGATCGCCGACCAGATGTTCGGCATCCCGGTCCTTCAGGTGCAGGACGTGCTGGGCCATCAGCGGATCACCCGCATCCCGCTGGCCCCGCCGGAGGTCGCCGGATCGCTGAACCTGCGCGGCCGCATCGTCACCGCCATCGACGTCCGCCTGCGGCTCGGCCTGACCGGCCGTCCGAAGGACAAGCCCGGCATGTCGATCGTCGTCGACCTGCGTGGCGAACTGTACAGCCTGATGGTCGATTCGGTCGGCGAGGTGCTGAGCCTGACCAAGGAGGACTTCGAACGCAACCCGGCGACGCTGGATCCGCGCTGGCGGGAGGTCTCGACCGGAATTTATAGGCTGAACGGTCAGTTGATGGTTGTGCTGGACGTGCCCCGTCTGCTCAACTTCACAACCATCGAGACGGCCTGACGGCATTCGGCGCTTTTCCTGGTGAGGGGCGCCGTTCCGGCCGGCCGGCTATTGCCGACGAACAGATGACCTGAGGCCCTGCCGCAATGAAATCCTGCCTGGTGGTCGATGACAGCCGCGTGGTCCGCAAGGTCGCGCGCAAGATCCTGGAAGAGCTGAACTTTGCCTGCTCGGAAGCGGAGGACGGCAAGCAGGCGATGGAAGCCTGCGCGGCGCAGATGCCCGACGCCATCCTGCTGGACTGGAACATGCCGGTGATGACCGGGATCGAGTTCCTGCGCCGGCTGCGAAAGATGAGCGGGGGCGACCAGCCCAAGGTGGTGTTCTGCACGACCGAGAACGACCTTGCCCACATCCAGGAGGCGCTGTCCGCCGGGGCCAACGAGTACATCATGAAGCCCTTCGACAGCGACATCATCCAGACCAAGTTCGCGCAGGTCGGCCTTCTCTGATCCCGGCCCCATTCCCGGCCGGGGTGCCGGGAAAAGCCGCCCAGGAAAAAGCCGCGTTGACTATGTCGAGTTGAAAGGCGAATCGCCGTTATGTCGGACAGTTTTGGCAGAGGCCCCCTCACCACCGCGCGACCGGCCAACCCGGATCCCGTCCGGGTCATGGTGGTGGACGACTCCGCCGTCATCCGTGGCCTGCTGACCCGCGCGCTGGAAGGGGATCCGGACATCCGCGTCGTCACCTCCGTCGGCGACGGCCAGATGGCGGTCAATTCGCTGCAGCGCAATTCCATCGATGTCATCGTGCTGGACATCGAGATGCCGGTGATGGACGGGCTGACCGCCATCCCGAAGCTGCTGGCGGTGGCGCCGCAGGTGAAGATCATCATGGCCTCTACGCTGACTCTGCGCGGGGCCGACGTGTCGATGCGCTGCCTGTCGGCGGGTGCGGCCGACTACATCCCGAAGCCGACCTCCACCCGCGAGATCGGCGGGGCGGAGGACTTCAAGCGCGAGCTGGTCGCCAAGGTCAAGGCGCTGGGCGCCGCCGCCCGGCGTGCCGGTTCGCGAAGCCGCGGTGAAATCCGCCCGCTGACCCCGGCGGCTCCGGTCGGGCTGCTGAAGCGCGAGGTCGGGCCGATCACCACCCGTCCGGCCCCGGCCGGCATCGCGGTGAAGCCGGACGTGATCGCCATCGGCAGCTCCACCGGCGGCCCGCAGGCCCTGTTCGAGGTGCTGTCGCACCTGAAGACCGGGGTCAGCCAGCCGATCCTGATCACCCAGCACATGCCGGCGACCTTCACCACCATCCTGGCCGAGCACATCAGCCGCCAATGCGGGATCGACGCGCGCGAGGCCAAGGACGGCGAGCCGGTCGTGCAGAACCGCTGCTATATCGCGCCCGGCGACTTCCACATGCTGGTGGCGCAGCGCGCCGGCACCAACGTGATCACGCTGAGCAAGGATCCGCCCGAGAATTTCTGCCGCCCGGCGGTCGATCCGATGATGCGGTCGATCCTGAAGGCCTTCGGCGGCCGCAAGATCCTGGCCTGCATCCTGACCGGCATGGGGCAGGACGGGCTGAAGGGCTGCACCGACGTGGTCAACGGCGGCGGCACCCTGATCGCCCAGGACGAGGCGTCGAGCGTGGTCTGGGGCATGCCCGGTGCGGTGGCGCAAGCCGGCATCTGCAACGCCATCCTGCCGCTCAAGGAAATTGGTCCCCACATCCGCAAGCTCGCTTCGAGGGCAGCATGAGAGTCGAAGATTTCGACATGTTCTCCACGCTGCTCAAGCAGCGTTCCGGACTGGTCCTCACCCGCGACAAGGCATACCTGCTCGAATCCCGGCTGATGCCGGTGGCGCGCAAGTGGAACATGAAGGGGCTGGAGGAGCTGGCGACCACCGTCCGCACCCGCAAGGACGAGGCGCTGCTGCGCGACATCACGGAAGCGATGACGACCAACGAGTCGTCCTTCTTCCGCGACCAGAAGCCCTTCGACCAGTTCCGCCAGCTGGTGCTGCCGAAGCTGATGGAGGCGCGGGCGGCCAAGCGCAGTTTGCGCATCTGGTCGGCCGCCTGTTCGTCGGGCCAGGAAGCCTATTCGCTGTCGATGATCCTGAACGACGAGGCGGCGAAGCTGGCCGGCTGGCGCATCGAGATCGTCGGCACCGACATCTCGGCGGAAATGGTGGAGCGGGCGAAGTCCGGCATCTACACCCAGTTCGAGGTGCAGCGCGGCCTGCCGATCACCATGCTGGTGAAGCATTTCAAGCAGAACGGCGACAAGTGGCAGATCAGCCAGCAGCTGCGCCAGACGGTGTCGTTCCGCGAATGGAACCTGCTGGGCGACCTGTCGGCGCTGGGCCAGTTCGACATCGTCTTCTGCCGCAACGTGCTGATCTATTTCGACCAGCCGACGAAGGCGAAGGTGCTGGAGTCGATTTCCCGGCAGATGCCGCAGGACGGCGTGCTGTATCTGGGCGGCGCGGAAACGGTGCTGGGCATCACCGACAAGTTCAAGCCGGTGGAAGGTCAGCGCGGTCTCTACAGCATGGGCGGCTTCTCCGCCGCCGGCGCCAAGGTGGCGTGAGGCTGTCCGCAGGAGCGACGGGGGCGGGAGAGCCGCCCCCACTCGAACGAAGCAATATCAGGCGAAGCGGCGTCAGGCCGACGGCGTGATCGACTTGATCGGGCCGCGCGGGTTGCCGGACATTTCCGCGATCTTGCGGTCCTGCGCCTCGATGAAGGTGCGGATGGAGTTCTCGCGGTCGAACTGGTCGATGTCGGCGGTCGGCACCTTGCGGTTCGAGGTGCGCGCACCATCCTGGTAGATCACGTCGAAAAGCGCGAAGCCGCTGTCGACGGGTTGTTTCTTCTGACGGGCCATGGCCTGTCCTCCGTAGTGTCGCGGTCGGCCGCGCTTGCGGTCGCCCGGTCAGGCATTGTTGGTGTCGGTTTTGGTCTCGGTGTCGGTCGCCAGGGTGTCGTCCTGGGTCTCCGTCCCGTCCGGTTCGCCGGCGCGGCGGGCGGCGACGCCTTCCTCGCGACGCTGAAGCTTTTCCTGCTTCTTCTGTTCCTTGGCCCGGTTGCGCTCGGCCCGCTGCTGGTTGTAGTTCGGTTTGAAAGCCATAGCGGTTCTCCTCTGGGCAGAGCCCTTGCGTCTGGGCAACAGGGACTTGTGCAACACGGAAAAAGGGCACCGGTTTCCCGATGCCCCTTTTTCCGCAGGTCGGCGGTCAGGCGGTCAGACCGCCTTCAGATTTTCCGCCGAGGTCTTGCCACGCTTCGGATCGCGCTGCTCCTCGTAGGAAATCTTCTGGCCATCGACCAGGCTGCGCAGCCCGGCGCGTTCGACAGCGGAGATGTGAACGAACACATCCGGGCCGCCGCTTTCCGGCTGAATGAAACCGAAGCCCTTGGTGCTGTTGAACCATTTGACGGTGCCGACGGGCATGTCTGTCTCCCATAACGCGAAGGGCGCCGCACCACCGGTGCGGCGCATCAGACTGGGTGTGGGAATGGCGGCCCCCAAATGCCCGCTAAGGCATCCTCGCAATGGCGAAAAAAGGGGGGCTGAGCGTGGAGGCGTTTGAACGCCCCGCAGTCCGAAGCAGAATGACCCACCAGACATGGGAACGCCCGGTCCCGCTTTCAAGGTGAAAGACGGCCGGGCGTTCGATGGGCGGACGAAAAAGAAATGCCGGCGTGATGTCAGCCGGCGGCCTGCTGCTGCGGCACGCGCGGCGGCGGCGGGGGATTGCCCTCGGCGACTTCCTCGTGCGGGTCGCGCAGCACATAGCCGCGGCCCCACACCGTTTCGATGTAGTTGTCGCCCTGGGTGGCGGCGGCCAGCTTTTTGCGCAGCTTGCAGACGAAGACGTCGATGATCTTCAGTTCCGGCTCGTCCATCCCGCCATAGAGATGGTTCAGGAACATCTCCTTGGTCAGCGTCGTGCCCTTGCGCAGGCTCAACAACTCCAGGATGCCGTATTCCTTGCCGGTCAGGTGCAGCGGCGACTGGTCGACCTCCACCGTGCGGGTGTCGAGGTTGACGGTCAGGCGACCGGTGCGGATGATGCTGTCGGAATGGCCCTTCGACCGGCGGACGATGGCCTGGATGCGGGCGATCAACTCGCGTTTGTCGAACGGCTTGGTCAAATAGTCGTCGGCGCCGAAACCCAGCCCCTTGATCTTGTTGTCCATCTCGGTCAAACCGGACAGGATCAGGATTGGGGTGGTGACGCGCGCGGCGCGAAGGCGGCGAAGTACCTCGTACCCGTCGATGTCCGGCAGCATCAGATCAAGAATGATGATGTCGTAGTCATAGAGTTTGCCGATCTCCAGCCCGTCTTCACCCAGGTCGGTAGAGTCGACGATGAATCCTTCCGTGTTCAGCATCAGCTCGATGCTTTTGGCGACGGAGGAATCGTCTTCAACCAGCAGAACCCTCATGGCGATATCCCGACGTTTGATGGCGCGCTTTCGCTACCCGACTCTGGTAATGGTCCCCGATCCTTGATGATCGATTTCAACCATCCCGTTTACACAAGTTAACAGACGATTCAGCTTAACGCCAGTGCCAAGCGCTTACACAACGTTAATCCTTCCATCGCAAGATGCGATCATGGTGGTTAACGTCGCCTCCGTCCACAGAACTACCACTTAATAGGAGCGCGTTCCGTCTTGGGAACGCCGGTATCCGATCCATGCCGTTCGATATCGATCAGTTGATCCGCGACATCGACCAGATTCCCGACTGCAGCCGTTACGGCCGCGTCACCGCCGTGTCCGGCCTGATGGTCGAGGTCGGCGGCATCGAAAAGGAATTGTCGGTCGGTGGCCGCTGCATCGTCGAGACGCGCGACCGCCGCCGCATCCCGTGCGAGGTCGTCGGCTTCCGGCAGGGGCGGGCGCTCGCCATGCCCTTCGGTGCGCTCGACGGGGTGGGGCTGGGCTGCCGCGCGCTGGTGGCCGGCGACCAGGCGATGATCTACCCGACCGACGCCTGGCTCGGCCGCGTCGTCAATGCGCTGGGCGAGCCGGTGGACGGCAAGGGACCGCTGCCCAAGGGGCCGCAGGGCACGCCGATCCGCAACAACCCGCCCAACGCCCACTCCCGCGCCCGGGTGGGGCAGAAGCTGGATTTGGGCATCCGCGCCATCAACGCCTTTCTCACCTGCTGCCGCGGCCAGCGCATGGGCATCTTCGCCGGATCGGGTGTTGGCAAATCGTCGGTGATGTCGATGCTGGCGCGCTTCTCCGCCGCCGAGGTCGCGGTGATCGGACTGATCGGCGAGCGCGGACGCGAATTGCAGGAGTTCATCACCGAGGATCTGGGCGAGGAGGGTCTTGCCCGCAGCGTCGTCGTCTGCGCCACGTCGGACGAAGCGCCGCTGATGCGCAAGCAGGCGGCCTACATGACGCTGGCGGTGGCCGAGCATTTCCGCGACCAAGGCCGCGACGTGCTGTGCATGATGGACAGCGTCACCCGCTTCGCCATGGCCCAGCGCGAGATCGGCCTGTCCGCCGGCGAACCGCCGACGACCAAGGGCTATCCGCCGACCGTCTTCGCCGAGCTGCCGCGCCTGCTGGAGCGCGCCGGGCCGGGCGTGGTCGGGTCGGGCACCATCACCGGCCTGTTCACCGTGCTGGTCGACGGCGACGATCACAACGAACCGATCGCCGACGCCGTGCGCGGTATCCTGGACGGCCACATCGTGATGGAGCGCAAGATTGGCGAGCGCGGGCGCTATCCCGCCATCAACATCCTGCGCAGCGTGTCGCGCACCATGCCCGGCTGCAACACGGCGAACGAGAACGAACTGGTCGGCTATGCCCGGCGCCTGCTGTCCTCCTACGACAACATGGAGGAGATGATTCGGCTGGGCGCCTACCGCCGCGGCACCGACCCGCAGGTGGACGAGGCGATCCATTACCAGCCGGCGCTGGAAGCCTTCCTGAAACAGGGCAAGCGCGAAGCCACCGATCTGGAGACCAGCTACGCCATGCTCGCTGAAATCTTTGGGGTGCAGTGGCCGCAATGAGCCTGAAAACGATCATCCGCCTGCAGAAGCTGCAACTGGACGAGAAGCGTCGCGTCCTGGCGGAACTCCACACGCTGGCCGACCGGCTGCGCAACGAGATCGAGAAGGTGAAGCAGGAGATCGCGCACGAACAGGAAACGGTGCGCGACGACTTCTCCGTCTCCTTCACCTACTCCAACTTCGCCCAGGCGGCGTTGGAGCGCGGCCGTAAGCTGGGCGAGTCCCTGGGCCAGGTGGAGGCGCAGATCAACATCGCCACCGACGAAATGGCCGAGGCCTTCCAGGAGCTGAAGCGCTACGAACTGGCGGAAGAGGAGCGGCTGAAGCGCGAGCGCGACAAGCAGAAGCGCAAGGAGGCCGCGATGCTGGACGAAACCGCGCTGGTCGGGTTCAGGCGCCGGCAGGCGGAGGAGGAGGCGGCTGGGGGGTGAGGTTTTTTGGGGGTGGGGGTCTGTTGCCCCTCCCTAACCCTCCCCCGCTCTCAGCGGACCTATGGTCCGCCTGTCGCGTCAGCACAAAGGAAAGCTTTGTGCGAGAGCTTCGCGGGAGAGGGGACTGCCGCCGCCTTGCGATTCAGTTCACGCTCGCAAGCATCCTACCCCCTCTCCCGCGATCAAACCGGCCATCGGCCGGCCGAGAGCGGGGGAGGGATGGGGAGGGGGCATTGAGCGACAACGTCGCCCTTCAAACCGTCACCGATACCAGGCCACCCGGCGATCCGCCGGTAGGCCCGCCGGCCGTGGCCGGAGTGAAGCCGCCGGTCGTCGGCGCTGCAGAGTCGGTCCCCGTCGCCGGCCCGCCGCTGCCAGAAACGCTTGCGAAGGATACGCCAACCGACGTGCCGGCCGACCCGGAGGTACTCGCCGCCGGGGTATAGCCACTGCCCGACGAAGCCCCCGTTCCACCGGTGGAGCCGTCCGTCGACCCGCTTGCCGCCGTCTTCGCCGCGGCCGATTTGCGTTCGTCTTCCTGGGCGAGCCGGCTGGCGGTACGGCGGTATTCCTCGACCACACGCTGGGAGGGAATCTGGTCCTGGGTTTCGCCGGTGTCGAAATCGCGGAAATACAGAACAGCCACCCGCGCGCCCTGGTCGTAGCGCAGGAAGGGGCTGATATAGCCGGGGCCGGAAGCCTTCTCCGCTTCGGCGCTTGCGGCTGTGCCGTTGGCCTCGGCGGGAAGCGACGCAGAAGCGGTGCCTGCCTCCGTCGGCTGGAAAGCCGTCGGGCGGATTGCCGTCGTGCTGGAAACGCCACGGATCTCCATCGGTGCCTCCCGCGCTTCTTGCCCGCTTTCCAGGCGTTGCCGTTGAGACAGCTCCCAGCCGGGTGCCGTCCCGCTTCACTCTCCCAGCCGTCCCCGCTACGCGACGCGGTCCGGTTCAGACCGAGATGTTGAGATTTTGGCCGCGGGTGGGGGTGGTGTTGCCGCCGCTGGAACCGCTCTGGACCGTCTGCGCCTCCTGCTGGCGGCGGGTGCGCTCGGTCTGGTCTTCCTGCGCGGATTCGACGGGGGAGGTGGACCGCTGCGCCGCGGCCGGGCCGCTGCTGAGCGGGGTGACGTAGGGCTGCTGCTGATAGCCGCCGATACCGCCAATGCTGCTGACGCCCATGATCGTTCCTCCGGTCGCTGATGCGACGCTTCCTCAACCAACTAGGCAAATTTTGCCCGATCGGAAGGGTTAGCGCCAGCGAAATCGCGCGGTTGGACAGCCTTTGCCGAGAATGTCAACGATCAAAGTGACTTGCGGTCAAACGGTCACAACTCTTTTTCCGTGACCGGTTCCGCTCCGGCAACCGGAGTGACGGACTCCGTTGGCGACTCGGCATTGCGCCACAGCGCGGCTTCGACCGCGAGAGTCCAGAAGCTTTCGGCCGCCTTGCTCTGGCGGGCGCGGGGGCGGACCAGCCGGATCTGCACCGGAACGGTCCAGCGCTCGTCGCCGGCCGGCACCCCGGCGCGCACCAGGGTGCCGCGCGCCAGATCTTCGGCGATCAGGCTTTCCGGCAGCCACGCCACCCCACGCCCGTCGCGGGCCAGCGTGCGCAGCACCGCCGCGAGGTGGGAGGTGAAGACGGTGTCGAGCGCCGCAGGCAGCGGCTGCACCGCCCGCACCGCCTCCAGGATGCGGCCCATGCCGGACTCGCGGCTGTAGGAAAGGTGCGGCAGTGGCGCGCTTTCGCCGTCGGCCAGCAGATGGCGCGGCCGGCCGGCGGCATCGGGGGCGGTCACCGCCAGCAGCCGGTCGCCGCCGACGACGACGGAGCGGAAGGACTCCGCATCCAGCCGGCCGGCCGCCGCCGGGTGGGCGTGACACAGCAGGAACTGCGCCTGCCCGGCCAGCATCAGCCGCTCGCAGGCCTCCATACTGTCGGACGACAGGGTGATGGCGCCCAGCCGCGCCCGCGCCTCCAGTGCCCGCAGCCAGGAGGGAAAGAAGGTCAGCGACAGCGCGTGGGTGGCGGCGAAGCGCAGGGTCGCGGCCTCCGACTGGGCGGCGAGCCGGGCCTCCTCGCGGCCCTGCAGCAGGCGGCGCACGGTCTCGTCGGCGAAGGGGCGGAAGCGGCGCCCGGCCTCCGTCAGCGTCACCGGCTGGGCACTGCGGTCGAACAGCGGGGTGCCGGCCCAATCCTCCAGCGCGCGGATGCGGCGGCTGAAGGCCGGCTGGGTCAGGTGGCGCGCGTCGGCGGCGCGGGAGAAGTTGCCGCAATCCACCAGCGCCAGGAAATCGTCGAGCCAGGAGAGTTCCATCGCTCAATCTTCGTCACGGAATCTTCATCGCGTCTGGCGAGCCGGCGTTCCGCCACCCTATGCCGAACCCGCATGATGCGTTCCGACCTTGGCATTGGCCCGGCGGCCCGCACCATCCCTACAGTGCCGTCATCGAACGCGCCACCACGCTGCAAGGGGAACCGCCATGCGCATCGTCGAAATCCGCGAGCAGACCGCCGGGATCAAGTCCGACATCGCCAACGCCTTCATCGATTTCAGCCAGATGACCTGCAGCGTCGTCGCGGTGGTCACCGACGTGGTGCGCGACGGCAAGCCGGTGATCGGCTACGGCTTCAATTCCAACGGCCGTTATGCCGCTGGCGGGCTGCTGCGCGAGCGCTTCATTCCCCGGCTGATGTCGGCCGCGCCCGACAGCCTGCTGGACGATAGCGGCGAGAACCTCGACCCGTTCCGCATCTGGGCGCGGCTGATGACCAACGAGAAGCCGGGGGGCCATGGCGAGCGGTCCGTCGCCGTCGGCACCATCGACATGGCGGTGTGGGATGCCGTGGCGAAGATCGCCGGCGTGCCGCTCTACCGCCTGCTGGCCGACCGCTTCCGCGGCGGGGTGGCCGACGACAGCGTCTGGGTCTATGCCGCCGGCGGCTATTACTATCCGGGCAAGGACGTGACGGCGCTGCAGGACGAGATGCGCAGCTACCGCGACCGCGGCTACAAGGTCGTGAAGATGAAGATCGGCGGCGCCCCCCTGGCGGAGGATCTGCGGCGCATCGACGCGGTGCTGGAGGTGGTCGGGTCGGGCGAGAACCTGTGCGTCGATGCCAACGGCCGCTTCGACCTCGACACCGCCATCAAGTATGCGGAGGCGCTGAAGCCCTACGGCCTGTTCTGGTACGAGGAGGCCGGCGATCCGCTGGACTATGCGTTGCAGGCCGAACTCGCCAACCACTATGACCGGCCGATGGCGACCGGCGAGAACCTGTTCTCCCACCAGGACGCCCGCAACCTGATCCGCCATGGCGGCATGCGGGCCGACCGCGACTGGCTGCAGTTCGACTGCGCGCTGAGCTATGGGCTGGTGGAGTATCTGCGCACGCTGGACATGTTGAAGGACAATGGCTGGTCCAGCCGCCGGGTGGTGCCGCATGGCGGGCACCAGATGTCGCTGAACATCGCCGCCGGCCTTCATCTGGGCGGCAATGAGTCCTACCCCGACGTCTTCAAGCCCTTCTGCGGTTTCGCCGACGGTATCGCAGTCGAGGATGGCCGGGTGCGCCTGCCGGACCTGCCCGGCGTCGGCTTCGAAGCGAAGTCGGAACTGTTCGCGACGATGAGCGGGCTGCTGGAAACCCGGTAACGTTGCTCAAGCTTAAGATCGGAACCTGTTCCATTGGGAGACTGGCTATCAATCTTTGAATCGGCCATTGACCGAGTGCCGCGCTGTGGCAATCTGTTGGTGGTCGCAACGTTTCAGAAAGGAGGTGATCCAATGTCTCATGGAGCCAGTCCGGTCGTCGCCGCATTGTTCGGTCTCGCCACTCTCCTGACGGCGGGGATCGCCAACGCGGACTGTTCGTCCACCCATAGCGCAAGCGCCTCGCCGCCGCCGGCCTCCAGCACCGTCGGATCGGCCGGCACGCCGGCGCCGAGCACCACGCGTGGCGGGTGACAGCCGAACGCTGACGACCAGGAACATCCATGCATGGAAACGGGCCGCCCCTGACCGGGCGGCCCGTTTTCTTTTCCCTTCGGAAATGCAATGAAATCAGGTTGTGGGTCGATCTATCCGAAAAATACCACAGAGGTGAGCGATCGTTGCTTTTTCGCACTGTGGAAGTCCATGTATTGGAATTTTTAATACTTACCTGCCACCATCGCGCGTGAAAACCCCGATACGGGTTCGGGGCGTGTTGGGAGGGCACAATGGATCATTCGACCGGTCATCACCATGGCTGCTGCCAGGGCGAACACAGCTCGCGCCGCGGGTTCCTGAAGCTGGCGACGCTGGGTGCCGGCGTGACGCTGATGGCGCCGATGATGATGAGCCGCCCGGCGCTCGCCGGCAGCGTCGACACGCTTCTGCTGTCTTGCATGGACTATCGCCTGATGGGCCATGTCGCCAGCTACATGAACGCCCGCAACATGCAGGCGAACTACGACCACGTCATCCTGGCCGGCGCCAGCCTGGGCGCCCTGACCGAGAAGAAGCCCGCCTGGGGCGAGGCCTTCTGGGACCATGTCGCGGTCGCCAAGGAGCTGCACCACATCAAGCGCGTGATCGTCATGGATCACCGCGACTGCGGCGCCTACAAGGTCTTCCTCGGCATGGACCTGTCGCCCGATCCGGCCAAGGAGGCCGAGGTGCATGGCCAGTACCTGACCAAGCTGAAGGCGATGGTCAAGGAACGTCACCCGGACCTTGAGGTCGAACTGCTGCTGATGGGTCTGGACGGCAAGGTCGAGAAGCTGGCGGCATAAGACGGTTCAGAAAAAGCCCCTTCTTCCATTGAAAGGAAGAAGGGGCTTTTTATTTCCGCACCCTCACATATCCAGCCCCAAATCCAGGTTCGGGGCGCTGTGGGTCAGCCAGCCGCAGCTGATCATGTCGACGCCGGTCTCCGCGATGGCGCGGACGGTGGCGAGGGTGACGTTGCCCGATGCCTCGGTCAGCAGGCGGCCGTCGACCATCCGCACGGCGCGGCGCAGCGTGTCCGGGTCCATGTTGTCGAGCAGCACAACGTCGACCGGCAGGCCCAGCAGCTCGTCCAGCTGGTCGAGCGTGTCGACCTCCACCTCCACCTTCACCATGTGGCCGATTGCGGCGCGGACGCGCTCCACCGCCGGGCGCACGCCGCCGGCGACGGCGATGTGGTTGTCCTTGATGAGGACGGCGTCATCCAACCCGAAGCGGTGGTTGAAGCCGCCGCCCAGCTTCACCGCGTGCTTTTCCAGAACGCGCAGACCGGGGGTGGTCTTGCGGGTGCAGACGACGCGGGCGTTGGTGCCCTCCACCTCGCGCACCAGGGCGCGGGTGGCGGTGGCGATGCCGGACAGCCGGCCCATCAGGTTCAGCGCCGTGCGCTCCGCCGTCAGCAGGGCGCGGGCCTTGCCGGTCAGGCTGGCGATGGTGCCGCCGGGCGCCACGTCGTCGCCGTCGGCGCGCTCCACCGTCACCGAAATGGCCGGATCGAGCAGGCGGAAGGCGATCAGCGCCGCCTCCAGACCGGCGACGCGGCCGTCCTTGCGGGCGGCGATGCGGGCGGTCGCCACCGCGTCGGCCGGGATGATGCTGTCGGTGGTGATGTCGCCGGCCCGGCCCAGATCCTCCGCCAGGGCGGCGCGGACGATGGGCTCGACGGTCAGAGGATGCAGCATGCGGCGTCTCCGGATAGGGGACCGGCGGTGCCGGCCAGATCGCTGAGAGTCAGGGTGCGGGTGCCAGCCCCATCACCATGGGCGGGATTGGGCAGGGGATGGTCGCTGCGGCAATGGGCGCCGCGGCTTTCCTCCCGCGCCAGCGCGGCATGGACGACCAGCCGGCCGACCAGCAGCCGGTTGCGCGTCTCGCCCCACTGGCGGACGATGTCCGGCGGAGCCTGGGCATCGTCATCCTCGCAGCGGAGCATGTCCAAGGCCGCCGCCAGCCGGTCGAGCTTGCGCCGGGCGGCCAGCAGCCCCAGACCGTCGCGCACCAGCCCGGCGCCGTCATAAAGCGCGCTGCGCGCCTCCGCCCCGATGGCGTCGAGCAGGATGCAGCTGACATCGGCGGCGACCGCCGGTGGACGGGGCAGGGCGAAGGGTGGCAGCGGCGCCAGTGGGCGCTCCGCAACGTCGCGGGCGACGCGGGCGCCGAACACCAGCGCCTCCAGCAGGGAGTTGCTGGCGAGGCGATTGGCGCCGTGGACGCCGGTGCAGGCGACCTCGCCGCAGGCCCACAGCCCCTCCAGGCTGGTGCGTCCGTCGGCGTCGGTGACCACCCCGCCCATGTGGTAGTGGGCGGCGGGCGCCACCGGCATCGGCTCGGCGAAGGGATCCAGCCCATGCTCGGCGCAGAGGGCCAGCACGGTGGGGAAGCCGTCGGGCTTGGCGGCCAGCGCCGGGCGCAGGTCGAGGAACACCGGCTCTCCCGCCGCGACGCGTCGGCCGATGGCGCGGGCGACTACGTCGCGTGGCGCCAGCTCGGCCAACGGATGCTCGTCGGGCATGAAGCGGTGGCCGGCGTGGTCGAGCAGGATGGCTCCGGCTCCGCGCAACGCCTCGGTCAGCAGCGGCACCGGGTCGGCATCGACGGCGAGTGCCGTGGGGTGGAACTGCACGAACTCCAGATCGGCCAGCCGGGCGCCGGCTCTTGCTGCGATGGCGAGGCCGTCGCCGGTGGCCTCCGCCGGATTGGTGGTGCGGGCGAAGGTGGCGCCGATGCCGCCGGTCGCCAGGATCACGCGGGGTGCGCGGTGCAGGACCCAACCTTCGGGATGGCAGGCCAGCAGGCCGCAGACCCGACCGTTGCGGAGGACGAGGTCGACGGCGAAGGCATCGGTCTCCACCCGCACCGAGGGGGTGGCGCGCAGGCGCTCGCCCAGGGCGGTGACCAGGGTGCGGCCGGTGGCGTCGCCCCCGGCATGGACGATGCGGGCGGCGCCATGGGCGGCCTCGCGGCCGAGCAGCGGCGAGCCGTCGGGCGAGCGGTCGAAGGGCAGGCCATCGTCGAGCAGGCGGCGGACCAGGGCGGCGCCGTCGCGGGTCAGCAGGGCGGCCATCGCCACATCGACCAGCCCGGCCCCGGCCGCGACGGTATCGGCGGCATGGTCCTCCGGCCGGTCGTCGGGACCGACGGCGGCGGCGATCCCGCCCTGGGCGTAGAGGCTGGAGCCGCCGGGCAGGCCGGTGGTCTTGGTGATGAGGGTGACGGCGCGTGGGGCGAGTTGCAGGGCGGCGGTCATCCCGGCAAGGCCGGAGCCGACGACGATCACCTCGGCATCGCGGACATCGTAAGGCGTGCTGGAGGTCATGAGGGGACTCCTGACTCTCCCTCTCCCGCCCCGGGAGAGGGCTTTTCTATGCACTCACTTCGGCTTCACCGCCAGCATGCGTTCCACCGAGCGGCGGGCGCGGGCGGCGAGGGCGTCTGGGATCTCGACCCGCGGCTCCAGGGTCTGCAGCGACTCCAGGATGCTCGACAGGGTCACCGTCTTCATGTGCGGGCACAGGTTGCAGGGCCGTACGAACTCCGTCTCGGGAGAGGCGGCGGCGACGTTGTCGCTCATCGAGCATTCGGTGACCATCAGCACCCGCGGCGGCTTCTCCGAGCCGACGAAGTCGATCATGCGGGCGGTGGAGCCGACGAAATCGGCGGCCTCCAGCACGTCAGGCGGGCATTCGGGGTGGGCGATCACGGTCAGCCGGTCGAAACGGCGGCGGAACTCCTCGATCTCGGCGCCGGTGAAGCGCTCGTGCACCTCGCAATGGCCCTTCCAGGCGATGATCTCGACCTTGGTCTGGGTGGCGACGTATTTCGCCAGATATTCGTCAGGCAGGAAGATCACCCGGTCGACGCCCAACGATTCCACCACCTCCACCGCGTTGCCGGAGGTGCAGCAGATGTCGACCTCCGCCTTCACCTCGGCGGAGGTGTTGACGTAGGCGACCACCGGCACGCCGGGATGCGCCTCGCGCAGGAGCCGCACGTCGGCGGCGGTGATGCTGTCGGCCAGCGAACAGCCGGCGTTGCGGCTGGGGATCAGCACCGTCTTGGCCGGGTTCAGCAGCTTCGCCGTCTCCGCCATGAAATGCACGCCGGCCAGCACGATCACGTCGGCGTCGGTCTGCGTCGCCTTGGCGGCCAGCGCCAGGCTGTCGCCGACGATGTCGGCCACGCCGTGGAAGATCTCCGGCGTCTGGTAGTTGTGCGCCAGGATGACGGCGTTGCGTTCGCGCTTCAGCTCGTTGATGGCGTGGACCAGCGGCGCGTGGAAGGGCCATTCGATGGCTGGGACGACGCGCTTCATCCGCTCGTAGATCGGCGCGGTCGCCGCGGCGACGGCGGAGGTATAGGCGAGTTCGGCGACCTCGGGCATCATGTGCTCCGCTCTATGCTCGTTCGGAGCAAAACCATATGTGCTCGATTAGAGCATATCAAGCGGAAAAGATGGGGCGGAAACAATCCGGCGCGGGCAGCGTTGTGCGTGGCGTGGGCGGAGCCGGCAGCGCGGCTTCGTTCCGGTCAGCGCTGTCCGGAGAATTGCCGATGAAAGCCTTCCTTGCCGCGCTCGTCGCCATCCTCGTTTTGGCGGGTGGCGCCTGGGCAATCCTGCCGGGCCTGTTCGCCCGCAGCGCCGACGAGACCTTCGCTTCGGTGGGCGCGCGGGTGGGGGAGGAGGCGTCGGTCGAGCATCGCAACTTCTCCGGCCGTCCGCAGACCGACCGTAAGGAGTGATCCTTCCGCCGAAAAAAAGGATGACCCCGGCGGGATAGCCCCGACCGGGTAAGGCAACCTTTGGTCCTGCCGGGCGTTGTCCATGTTCGGGCCAGTCATGGCTTTCGAAAAGGTTCCGGAGCGGCTTGCGGGAGTGTGATGACGGTTCATGATCCGGAAAGCGGCGCGGATGGCTTGCGCGCCGACGTCTACCGGCTGCTGGCGTTGACGCTGGCCGCCCCGCCGGGCGCCGACCTGCTGGCGCTGCTGGGCGGCCTTGCCGGCGATTCGACGCCGATTGGCCGCACCTTCGACGATCTGGCCACCCGCGCCCGCGCCACCGATCCCCAAGCGGCGGAGCGGGAATTCAACGCGCTGTTCATCGGCGTCGTCCAGGGCGAGCTGGTCCCCTACGCCTCCTACTACCGCACGGGCTTCCTCACCGACCGGCCGCTGTCGGCCCTGCGCGCCGACCTGCAGGCGCTGGGGCTGGAACGGGCGCCCGACGTGTCGGAGCCGGAGGACCACATCGCCGCCCTTTGCGACGTGATGGCCGTGCTGATCCGCGAGGGGGCCGACCCGGCGGTGCAGCGCCACATGCTGGACAGCCATCTGCTGCCCTGGGCCGACCGCTTCTTCCAGGATCTGGAAGGGGCCGAGGCGGCCGGCCTCTACCGCCCGGTCGGCACCATCGGCCGCCTGTTCCTGGAGATCGAGCAGGAAGCCCTCAACCGACAGACCGACCAGCTGGAGGAGGCCGACGCATGAAGACGCCGCGAGAACCCGCGCGCAATCCCCAGCCCGGAAATCCGCTGCAGCGCCGCGACATCCTGAAGACGCTGGGCCTCGGCGCCGCGGGTGCCGCCGCGGTCGCCGTGTTGCCGGCGGGCGAGGAGGCGCAGGCGGAGGAATCGCCGCAGGAGCAGGTGAAGACCCGCTACCGCGAAACCGAACACGTCAAGCGCTTCTACGCGCTGAACCGCCTGTAGGGCGATCCGGAGGGTGTCCATGCTGGTCAAACGCAGCTCGGCGAAAGCGGCAGGCGCAAAGCGGTCGGGACTGGTCGCCGCATTGGCCGACAGCCTGGAATCGGGCGTCAGCCGCCGTGGCTTCCTGCGCCGCTCCGGCCTTGCCGCGGGCGGCATCGCCGCCGTCGGGGCGCTGCCGGGCGCGATGATCCGCAAGGCGGAGGCCGGGCCGATCCTGCCGAACGTCGAGGTGGTGACACGCAAGAATGTCTGCACCCACTGCTCCGTCGGCTGCACGGTGATCGCGGAGGTGCAGAACGGCGTCTGGGTCGGGCAGGAGCCGGGCTGGGAAAGCCCGATCAACCAGGGCACCCACTGCGCCAAGGGTGCCTCGGTGCGCGAGTTGACCAAGGGCACCCGCAGGGTAAAATACCCGCTGAAGCTGGTCGACGGCGTGTGGCAGCGGATCACCTGGGACCAGGCGATCGAGGAGATCGGCAACCAGCTGATGGAGATTCGGCAGGCGTCGGGGCCGGACGCGGTGTTCTGGCTGGGCTCGGCGAAATTCTCCAACGAGGGCGCCTATCTCTACCGCAAGCTGGCGGCCTTCTGGGGCACCAACAACGTCGACCATCAGGCGCGCATCTGCCATTCCACCACGGTCGCCGGCGTGGCGAACACGTGGGGCTACGGCGCCATGACCAACAGCTACAACGACATCCAGAACTCCAAGGCGCTGCTGATCGTCGGCGGCAATCCGGCGGAGGCGCATCCGGTGTCGATGCAGCACATGCTGCGCGGCAAGGAGCACAACCGCGCGCCCTTCATCGTCATCGACCCGCGCTTCACCCGCACCGCCGCGCACGCCACCGAGTATGTCCGCATCCGTCCCGGCACCGACATCCCGATCGCCTGGGGCCTGCTGTGGCACATCTTCGAAAACGGCTGGGAGGACAAGGAGTATATCCGCCAGCGCGTCTACGGCATGGACGAGATCCGGGCCGAGGTGAAGAAGTGGACGCCCGAGGAGGTCGAGCGGGTGACCGGCGTCCCCGGCCCCCAGCTGCGCCGGGTGGCGGAGGTGATGGCGAAGAACAAGCCCAGCACGGTGATCTGGTGCATGGGCGTTACCCAGCACACGGTCGGCACCGCCAACGTCCGCGCGCTGTCTATCCTGCAGCTGGCGCTGGGCAACATCGGTGTGGCCGGCGGCGGCGCCAACATCTATCGCGGCCACTGCAACGTGCAGGGCGCCACCGACTTCGGCCTCGACGTCAGCACGCTGCCCTCCTATTACGGGCTGGCCGAAGGGGCGTGGAAGCATTTCTCCCGCGCCTGGGACGTCGAATACGACTACATGAAGAGCCGGTTCGCCTCCAAGGAGCTGATGGAGACGAAGGGCATCCCGACCACGCGCTGGTTCGACGCGGTGCTGGCCAAGCCGGGCGATATCGACCAGCCCAGCCCCCTGCGCGCCATGATGTGCTTCGGCCATGGCGGCAACACCGTCACCCGCATGCCGGACATGGTGAAGGGGCTGGAGAAGCTGAGTCTGCTGGTCATCGCCGACCCGCACCCGACCACCTTCGCCGCGATCAAGGAGCGGCGCAACGGCACCTACATCCTGCCGGCCTGCACCCAGTTCGAGACCGACGGGTCGCGCACCTGCTCCAACCGCTCGATGCAGTGGGGGGAGAAGGTGGTGGAGCCGATCTTCGAATCGAAGGACGACTACACCATCATGTACAAGCTGGCGCGCAAGCTGGGCTTCGCCGACCAGATGTTCAAGCACATCACGGTCGAGGAAGACCGGCCGGTGCCCGAGGACATCCTGCGCGAGATGAACCGCAGCTGCCTGTCGATCGGCGCCACCGGCCAGTCGCCGGAACGGCTGAAGATGCACATGAAGCATCAGGCAGATTTCGACAAGATCAGCATGCGGGCATCCTCCGGCCCCTGCGCCGGCGACTACTACGGCCTGCCCTGGCCGGTCTGGGGGCATCCGGAGATCAAGCATCCGGGATCGGCGGTGCTCTACGACACCTCCAAGCATGTGATGGACGGCGGCGGCGTCTTCCGCGCCCGCTTCGGGGTGGAGCGCAACGGCGTCTCGCTGCTGGCCGACGGCTCCTATTCGAAGGGGTCGGAGATCGAGGACGGCTATCCCGAATTCACCATGGCCGTGCTGAAGAAGCTGGGCTGGGACAAGGATCTGACGCCCGACGAGATGCGCGTCATCCAGGCGATCGGCGGCGACAACGTGGACAGCGTCAGCTGGCAGACCGACCTGTCGCTGGGCATCATCCGCGTCGCACTGAAGCATGGCTGCGTGCCGCACGGCAATGCCAAGGCGCGTGCCGTCGCCTGGAACCTGCCCGATCCGGTGCCGATCCATCGCGAGCCGATCTATTCCCCGCGCCCCGATCTGGTGAAGGCCTTCCCCGCCATCGAGGACAGGCGCGACTTCCGTCTGGTCCAGCTTGCCCGCTCGCTCCAGTTCAAGGTGGCGGACAGCGACCTGCGACAGCGCTTCCCGATGATCCTGACCTCCGGCCGGCTGGTCGAATATGAGGGCGGCGGCGAGGAAACCCGGTCCAATCCGTGGCTGGCCGAGCTGCAGCAGTCGATGTTCGCGGAGATCAACACCAAGGACGCCGAGACGCTGGGCATCCGCGACGGATCCTGGGTCTGGATCCATGGGCCGGAGGACGGCAGCAAGGCCAAGGTCAAGGCGCTGGTGACCGACCGCATCGGCATCGGCACCGTGTTCCTGCCCTTCCACTTTTCCGGCTTCTGGCGTGGCGACAGTCTGCGCGGCAACTACCCGCCCAACACCGACCCGATCGTGCTGGGCGAGCCGGCCAACGGGGTGACGACCTACGGCTACGACCCCGTCACCTTCATGCAGGAAACCAAGGTCACCCTCTGCCGGGTCGAGCCGGCATGACGTGCGGGAGCTGATGAGACATGGCCCGGATGAAGTTCCTGTGCGATTCGGAACGCTGCATCGAATGCAACGCCTGCGTCACCGCCTGCAAGAACGAGCATGAGATCCCCTGGGGCATCAACCGCCGCCGGCTGGTCACGCTGAACGACGGCAAGCCCGGCGAGCGGTCGATCTCCATGGCCTGCATGCATTGCAACGACCCGCCCTGCGCCGCGGTGTGCCCGGTCGACTGCTTCCTGCAGACGGTGGACGGGGTGGTGCTGCACAGCAAGGACCTGTGCATCGGCTGCGGCTACTGCTTTTACGCCTGCCCGTTCGGCGCGCCGCAATACCCGCGCACCACCGACTTCGGCAGCCGCGGCAAGATGGACAAGTGCACCTTCTGCGCCGGCGGTCCCGAACCGGACGGCAGCGTGGAGGAGTACCAGAAATACGGCGCCAACCGGCTGGCCGAGGGCAAGCTGCCGCTCTGTGCGGAGATGTGCTCCACCCGCGCGCTGATGGCCGGCGACGGCGCCATCCTGGCCGACATCTATCAGGAAAGGTCGGTGCGGCGCGGCTACGGCTCCGGTGCGCCGGGCTGGTCCACCGCCTACGGCCGCAACGACCGCGGCTCCCCCTTCGCGCCCGGCGGGCCGGGGACGGGAGGGGCGTGAGGAGTTTCCTCCCCCAGATGAGAGACCATACCGGGAGACCACCATGCGCCCCCTGCACGCCCTGCTGCTGATCGCCCTGCTGGCCGTTCCTGGTCTGGCCGCTCCGACTTTCGCACAAGCGCAACTTACCCAGGTGCCCGGCCCCAATTCGCCGACCACCAAGGAGCAGGTGCCGCTTTATGTCCCGCAGAACGACAAGGTCGTCGGCCGCGTCAGCATCCCGGACGAGAAGCTGGCGGTGCTGGTCCAGCCGGAAGGGCGGGAATGGCGGGAGTGGCGCACCCACACGCTGCGGCTGGCCATCGGCGGGCTGGCCATCGGCATGACGGTGGTGCTGGCGATCTTCTTCCTCTATCGCGGCACCATCCGCATCCATGGCGGCAAGGCGGGGCGGCTGGTGCTGCGCTTCAACGGACTGGACCGCTTCGCCCATTGGACGACGGCGGTCAGCTTCCTGACCATGGCGCTGACCGGCGTGATCCTGACCTTCGGCCGGCCGCTGCTGATCCCGCTGATCGGCCATCAGGCCTTCACGCCGCTGGCGGAATATTCCAAGTCGATCCACAACTTCGTCAGCGTGCCCTTCATCGTCGGGCTGGTGATGATCGTCGCGCTGTGGCTGCGCGACAACATTCCGGAGAAGGCCGACTGGATTTGGATCAAGACGGCCGGCGGCCTCTTCTCCAAGGCCGGCGGCCACCATCCGGAGGCCGGGCGCTTCAATGCCGGGCAGAAGATGGTGTTCTGGAGCATCGTGCTGGGCGGCTCGGGCATGGCGGCCACCGGCTATCTGATGATGGTGCCCTTCGCCATCACCGGGATCGGCGGGATGCAGACCATCCACGTCATCCACGGGCTGCTGGCGGCGGCGCTGATCGCCGCGGTGATCGGTCACATCTACATCGGCACCATCGGCATGGAGGGCGCCTTCGACGCCATGGGCTCCGGCGACGTCGACGAGAACTGGGCGATGGAGCATCACCGCCGCTGGTACCAGGAACAGCTGCGCAAGGGCTATGTCGAAGGGCGCCAGCCGGCGGAGTGAGACGCCCCGGAGATCCTGCCATTGGGTGGGACACGAACAATCCCACCCCCGCACCGTCTCCTTCCATAGTACAATTTACCCTCCACCTCTCAGAGTGGCTGAATGGCCCCCGACAAACGCGTTGGACCGGAGACCTGACCGGTTCACCACACTGAGAGGAACGGCCCAAATGCTCCACCAGGCTCTCGAAACGCTCCAGAAGCAGATCGCGCTCCGCCCCCGCTACGACAACTTTATCGGCGGCCAGTGGGTTGCGCCGGTGGATGGCCAATACTTCACCAACCTGACCCCGATTACCGGCAAGCCGCTGTGCGAGATCGCCCGTTCCCAGGCCGCCGACGTCGAGCTGGCGCTGGACGCCGCCCACAAGGCCAAGGACGCCTGGGGCCGCACCTCGCCGACCGAGCGCTCGAACATCCTGCTGAAGATCGCCGACCGCATGGAAGAGCGGCTGGAGATCATCGCGCTGGCCGAGACGCTGGACAACGGCAAGCCGATCCGCGAGACCCGCGCCGCCGACGTTCCGCTGGCCATCGACCATTTCCGCTACTATGCCGGCTGCATCCGCGCCCAGGAAGGCTCGATCGCCGAGATCGACCACACCACCTACGCCTACCACTTCCATGAGCCGCTGGGCGTCGTCGGCCAGATCATTCCCTGGAACTTCCCGCTGCTGATGGCCGCCTGGAAGCTGGCCCCGGCGCTGGCCGCCGGCAACTGCATCGTGCTGAAGCCGGCCGAGCAGACCCCGATGGCGATCATGGTCCTGATGGAGATGATCGGCGATCTGCTGCCGCCGGGCGTCATCAACGTCGTCAACGGCTTCGGCATCGAGGCCGGCAAGCCGCTCGCCACCAACAAGCGCATCTCCAAGATTGCCTTCACCGGCGAGACCTCGACCGGCCGCCTGATCCTGCAGTACGCCTCGGAGAACATCATCCCGTCGACCGTCGAGCTGGGCGGCAAGTCGCCGAACATCTTCTTCGAAGACGTGATGGCCTCGGACGACGAGTTCCTGGACAAGGCGCTGGAAGGCTTCGCGATGTTCGCGCTGAACCAGGGCGAGGTCTGCACCTGCCCGAGCCGCGTCCTGATCCAGAAGTCGATCTACGACCGCTTCATCAAGCTGGCGGTGGAGCGCGTCGCCAAGATCGCCCAGGGCCATCCGCTGGACGGCGGCACCATGATCGGCGCCCAGGCCTCGCAGGAGCAGATGGAGAAGATCCTCTCCTACATCGAGATCGGCAAGGCCGAAGGCGCCAAGGTCCTGGCCGGCGGCGGGCGCGCCCATCTGGGCGGCGAGCTGGAGGGCGGCTACTACGTCCAGCCGACCATCCTGGAAGGCCACAACAAGATGCGCATCTTCCAGGAGGAGATCTTCGGCCCGGTCGTCGCCGTGACGACCTTCGAGACCGAGGAAGAGGCGCTGGCCATCGCCAACGACAGCGAGTTTGGTCTGGGCGCCGGCGTCTGGACCCGTGACGGCAACCGCGCCTTCCGCATGGGCCGCGGCATCCAGGCCGGCCGCGTGTGGACCAACTGCTACCACCTGTACCCGGCGCACGCCGCCTTCGGTGGTTACAAGAAGTCCGGCATCGGCCGCGAGACGCACAAGATGATGCTCGACCACTACCAGCAGACCAAGAACCTGCTGGTCAGCTACAGCCCGAAAGCGCTCGGCTTCTTCTGAGCCCTGCTCCTCCCTATCGGGCAAACCTGGGCCGGGGGCGCGTTCCCCGGCCTTTTTTCTTTCGCCGCGTGGTTTCGTGATAAAGGACCACCATGACCGCCCCCACCTCGACCGGCGCCAGTTCGACCGATCGCGTCGTCGCCACCCCCGAAGCCGTCGCCCTGCTGGACCGCCTTGCCGCGAAGCACGGGCCGCTGATGCTGCATCTGTCGGGCGGCTGCTGCGACGGGACGGCGCCGCTCTGCCTGCCGAAGGGGGAGTTCCGGCTGGGCGGGCGCGACCTGTGCCTCGGCATGGTCGCCGGCGCGCCCTTCTGCATGTCCGACGACACCTTCCAATGGTGGCGCAACACCCAGGTCATCCTGGACGTTATCCAGGCGCGCGGCGGCGGATTCTCGATCGAGGCGCCGGACGGCGTCCGCTTCACCGCCAAGGCCCGCCTGTTCACCGACGAGGAGTTGGCCGGCTTGCCCGATCCGCAGCCGGCAGAGAGTATTTAGGCCGAGCATCTTCAGGAGCCGCCCCGAATCATGTCCTCCTTCACCGGTCCGCGGATTGGTCTTGCCCGCCGCCATCCCTGGAGTACCCTTGCCGGATCGCATCCGCGCACGGAGAGGGAGGCGCAAGCGGCATCGATGTCCACACGGGAGATCTCCGCAGACGGCACCTCCGCAGAGGGCCCGGTGAAACCCGCGTCCGGCGACGGCATGCCGCGTGCCGTCGCCCATGCCGAACGCCCTGACGAGGCGGCGAGGGAACTGCGCGCCGGGCTGGGCGAGGCGGCGCTGGAACTGGTGGTGGTGTTCTGCGCCCCCAGCTATGACCGCGACGCCCTGGCCGACGCCCTGGCGCGCGAGTTCGGCATGGTGCCGGTCATCGGCTGCACCACGGCGGGGGAGATCGGTCCCGGCGGCTACACCACCAACGCCCTGGTGGCGGTCGGCTTCCCGAGCGAGGATTTCTGTATCGTCACCGCGCTGGTCGACCATGTCGACCGGTTCGAGATCGCCGACAGCACCGCCATCGCGCGCTCGCTGCTGTCGCGTCGCGACCGGGCGATGGCGAGCCGGCCAGTGCCGCTGGGCGAGGATGCCCGCAGCTTCGCCATGCTGCTGATCGACGGCCTGTCGATGAGCGAGGAGACGGTGGTCAGCGCGCTGCACAACGCGCTGATCGACATCCCGCTGTTCGGCGCCTCGGCCGGCGACGACCTGCATTTCGAACGCACCTTCGTCCTGCACGAGGGCGCCTTCCACCCCAACGCCGCGGTGGTGGCGCTGTTCACCACGACGCGGCCCTTCACCGTGTTCCGCACCCAGCATTTCGTCAGCTCCGACCGCAAGATGGTGGTCACCGGCGCCGATCCGCAGCACCGCATCGTCCATGAGATCAATGCCGAGCCGGCCGGCCGCGAATATGCCCGGCTTGTCGGGCTGGAGGGCGAGCCGCTGACCCCGATGATCTTCGCCGCGCACCCGGTCGTCGTGCGGGTCGGCGGCCAGTATCATGTCCGCTCGATCCAGAAGGTGAACGACGACGAGAGCCTGACCTTCTTCTGTGCCATCGACGAGGGCATCGTCCTGACGGTGGCGGAGGGGGTCGATCCGGTCTCCAACTTCGACGGGCTGATCGAAGGCATCGAGGCGGAGGTCGGCGCGCCCGACCTGATCCTCGGCTGCGACTGCATCCTGCGCCGGCTGGAGATGGAGCAGCGGCAATTGAATGCCGTCATGTCGGAACGGCTGGCGCGCAACCGGGTTGTCGGATTCTGCGCCTACGGCGAACAGGTGAACGGCATGCATGTCAACCAGACCTTCACGGGCGTCGCCATCGGAGGGCGCTAAGCCATGGCCGGCATCCAAACCCGCAGCTGGACCCTCGATCCCGCCGACCGCATCGCCGAGCTGGAGCGCGAGAACGCCAAGCTCCAGCGCATCAACAAGGTGCTGATGGACCGCGTCGAGCGGTCGATGGATTTTCAGGGCGGCGCCTTCTCGCTGTTCCAGACCGCCATCGTGCTGGAGCAGAAGATCCGCGAACGCACGCTGGAGCTGGAACGCGCCCTGCACAAGCTGGAGGACAGCAACCGCGATCTCGCCCGCGCCAAGGAGCTGGCGGACACCATGCGGACCCGCCTGTTCGAGGCGATCGAGTCGGTGAACGAGGGATTCGCCCTGTTCGACTCCTCCGACCGACTGGTGCTGTGCAATCGCAAATACCTGTCCTACTGGCCGTCGGTGGCGGGCCGCATCCAGGCGGGCATCCGCTTCAACGATCTGGTGGCGATGGTCGCCGCCGCCGGCGCGGTCAGCGAACCGCCGCCCGACGTCTGGCTGCGCGAGCGGATGGAGCACCGCCACGACCTGAAGGGTGTGTTCCTGAACCGGCTGTCCGACGGCCGCTGGATCCAGGTGAACGAGCGGCGCACCCGCGACGGCGGCATCGTCGGCGTCTACACCGACATCACCGTCATCAAGCACGAGGAGGAGCGGCGGCGCGAATCCGAGCAGGCGGAGAAATCCGCGCTGATGACGCTGAACGACCAGCTTCAGCAGGCGAAGTCCCAGGCCGATCAGGCCAATTTGTCGAAGACCCGCTTCATCGCCGCCGCCAGCCACGACCTGCTGCAGCCCTTGAATGCCGCCCGCCTGTTCGTCTCGGCGCTGGCCGACCTAGAGCAGCCGGACGCCAACGCGGAGCTGGTCGACAACATCGACGTCGCGTTGGCGTCGGTCGAGGATCTGCTGTCGGCGCTGCTCGACATCTCCAAGCTCGACGCCGGGGCGGTGACGCCGGAGGTCAGCGATTTCCCGCTGCGCGGCATCCTGGCGCCGCTCGCCACCGAATATGCCGCGGTGGCGGCGGAGCGCGGCATCGACCTGAAGGTGGTCGGATCGGGGGCGGTGGTGCGCAGCGACATGCGGCTCTTGCGCCGGATCGTGCAGAATTTCCTGTCCAACGCGCTGCGCTACGTCCAGGGCGGCCGGGTGGTGGTCGGCTGCCGCCGGACCGGCGACGGCAGCATCCGGATCGAGGTGTGGGACAACGGCCCTGGCATTCCGCGCGACAAGATCACCGAGATCTTCCAGGAGTTCCGCCGCCTCGACACTCCCGTCACCAAGGGGCGCGACCGCGGCATGGGGCTGGGTCTCGCCATCGTCGACCGCGTCGCCCGCATGCTGGGCCACCCCATCACCGTGCGGTCGGAGCCGGGACGCGGCTCCGTCTTCGCCGTCACCGTCCCGCGGGGGACCGAGCGCCGTGCCGTGCGCCCCGCCAGCATCGCCGCCCGGCCGATGACCAACCGGCTGGCCGGGACTTCGGTGCTGGTGCTGGACAACGAGCCGGCGGTGGTGGCGGGGATGGAGGCGCTGCTGCGCGGCTGGGCCTGCGACGTGGTGTCGGCCACCAACGGCGACGAGGCGCTGGCCCTGCTGTCCGGCATGCCGCAGCCGCCGGATTTGCTGATCGCCGACTATCACCTCGACGACGGGGCGCTGGGCGTCAACGAGGTGGCGCGGCTGCGCGCCGCCTGCGGCCGCATCCTTCCCGCGGTGATCGTCACCGCCAACCGCACGCCCGAACTGGCGGACGAAGCCAAGGCGGCCGGCTGTCTGGTGCTGAACAAGCCGGTCAAGCCGGCGCAGCTGCGCGCGGTGATGTCGGGGCTGGTGGGCTGAGGGCGAGGCCAGAGAAACGGGGCTGATGATTTACCGGTAACGCCTTACCGGTTCGGCTGTTGTCGGTTTTTATGACCGACCCCGCTGCGCTGCGCGACAAGGCGCTCGAGATCCACCGGCTGCTGTGCACCGTCTACGGCTGCCCGGTCGCCTATTTCCACAGCCTCGACCCGCTGAGCGAGCTGGTGTCGTCGCTGCTGTCGCACCGCACCCGCAATGCGGCGTCCGGTGCCGCCTTCAAGGCGCTGCGGCGGCGCTGGCCGGATTGGGAGGCGGTGCGCGACGCCCCGGTTGCCGAGGTGGAGGCGACCATCGCCGGCGTCACTTGGCCGGAGCAGAAGGCCCCGCGCATCCAGGCCATCCTGCGCCGCATCACCGAGCGCGTCGGCAGCCTGTCGCTCGACCTGCTGTCCGGCATGCCGGTGCCCGAGGCCCGCGCATGGCTGGAGGAACTGCCGGGGGTGGGGCCAAAGACCAGCGCGGCGGTGCTGAGCTTCTCCACCCTGCGGCAGGCAGCGCTGCCGGTGGACAGCCACCACCACCGCGTCGCCGTCCGTACCGGCCTGATCCCCGCCAACGTCGCCGTCGGCCCCTCCCACGCCTTGCTGTCGGCGCAACTGCCGGCGGAGTGGGACGCCCAGCAGGTCTACGACAACCACGAGGTCATGATGCTGCATGGCCAGCGCTGCTGCTATTATCAGGCGCCGGCCTGCGACCGCTGCGTGCTGCTGCGCCTGTGCCCAACCGGTCAGGCTCTGCACCCGCCGGAGGAAGAGCGGGAGAGGGCTTGACTCATGCGTTTTGTGCATTGCAACACGCAGCCATTCCCAGAATGCAGGGCCATTCACCATCGGCCGAGCGCATATAAGATTGTGAGAGCGACGAAGACGCTGCTCCGACCTTCATAAGACGAGGCCTGAGGTGATACACAAGATTCTGGACGCGATCGATGCCATTGTCGCGGAAAAACGCCAGAACGGTCAGCTTGAGGACTGGCTCAAGAGTGGCGCCGCCAAGCGTTTCTGCGAGAAGATTTCGTCCGAGCGCAAGCACTATCATCCAGCATTGCTTCTCTACTTGGAGCGCAATGGCGGGCAGCATGTCTGACCGGTACAGGTAACGGGAACGGGCCGCGGAATTCCGCGGCCCGCCCGTTTTTGAGGGGCCTTATTCGGCTGCCAGCGGCTTCGGCATCATGCTGCCGGTCTGCTGGAAGCGGGTGTGCCAGGCAAAGGCCTCCTCCAGCAGGTGCGGGGTGTGGCCGCCGCGCTGGAGCGCCCGGCGCTGATAGTCGGCCGCCAGTTCACGGTAGCTGGGGTGGACGCAGTTGCGGATGATGGTCTCCGCCCGCTCGCGCGGCGCCAGACCGCGCAGGTCGGCCAGCCCGACTTCCGTCACCAGAACGTCGACGTCATGCTCGTTGTGGTCGACATGGGTGACCATCGGCACGACGCTGGAAATGGCGCCGCCCTTGGCCAGCGACTTGGTGACGAAGATGGCGAGGTGGCTGTTGCGGGCGAAATCGCCGGAGCCGCCGATGCCGTTCATCATCTGCGTGCCGTTGACGTGGGTGGAGTTGACGTTGCCGTAGATGTCGCACTCCAGCGCCGTGTTGATGCCGATGACGCCCAGGCGGCGGATCACCTCCGGATGGTTGGAGATCTCCTGCGGGCGCAGCAGCAGCCGGCCCTTGTAGGAGCCGATCTTCGGCAGCACCTCGGCATATTTCCCGGCGCTGAGCGTGATCGAGGAGCCCGAGGCGAAGTTCAGCTTGCCGGCCTCGAACAGCTCGAAGGTGCTGTCCTGCAGGACCTCGCTGTACATGGTCAGGTCGTGGAACGGCCCGTCGATCAGCCCGTGCAGCACCGCGTTGGCGATGGTGCCGATGCCGGCCTGCAGCGGCGCCAGCGACCGGCCCATCCGGCCCAGCTTCACTTCGCGGCCGAGGAACTCGATCAGGTGGCCGGCGATGGCGTTGGTCTCGTCATCGGGCGGCAGGATGCTGGCGGAGCTGTCCTGCTTGCGCGTCACCACGATGGCGGCGATCTTCGACGGGTCGATCGGGATATAGGGCAGGCCGGCGCGGCTTTCCGCCGTCACCACCGGGATCGGCTCGCGGAAGGGGCGGCGCGTCGGGATGTAGACGTCGTGCATCCCCTCCAGATCCAGCGGCTGGGTCAGGTTCAGCTCGATGATGATCTTCTCGGCCAGGATGGCGAAGGTCGCCGAATTGCCGATCGAGGTGGTCGGCACGATGCCGCCGTTTTCGGTGATGGCGCAGGCCTCGATCACCGCGACGTCGACCGGACCCATCTGGCGCGAGCGCAGCAGTTCCACCGTCTCCGACAGATGCTGGTCGACGAACATCACCTCGCCGCGGTTGATCGCCTTGCGCAGCACCGGGTCGGCCTGGAAGGGCAGGCGGCGCGACAGCACCCCCGCCTCGGTCAGGATCCGGTCGACGTCGTTGCCCAGCGAGGCGCCGGTCATCAGCGTGATCTTCAGCTTTTCCGACGCGGCGCGCTCGGCCAGCGCCAGCGGCACCGCCTTGGCGTCGCCGGCACGGGTGAAGCCGCTCATGCCCACGGTCATGCCGTCCTTGATGAGGAAGGCGGCCTCTTCCGCCGGAACCACCTTGCCCCACAGGGACTTCAGGCGGATGCGATCTCGGTACATCGGGCGTTCCTTTTATGAGTGCTTTTTGGCGAATGGCGAACGATCCGTGCCTTGGCGGTCCTATTTCTTATTTGAAAATACTCATAAGGAGGCGCTGTCCGGCGCCGCAATTGTTCGTCCGGAATATCAGGCAATGCTCAAGTGAATGGGTGGGCGAATATCGGCTGATCGGTGCGCATTCCGGACGTTGACTTGGAAATGTGCCAGGATGATTTGATGAAACTCAGTTTCGCCTTCTGGTATTTGTGGCGAACAGCCGGTCCCGCACCTGTGTGCAGCTGTGTCTGTACGCGCCGGGAATGAGGGCGTAGCATCGGCCCGTCGATCCAACCGCAGGAGTCCGCCGGCGTGGCGTCCCCGCATCGGCCGACCGTCAGCACCCGCAGTTACGACGGGCATGAACGGCGGCACGCCCATGACCATCACCAGATCGTGCTGCCCGTCGCCGGGACCCTCGACATGGAGGTCGGCGGGGCTTGCGGCCGGGTGGGGGACGGGCGCGGGGTGCTGGTGGCCGACGGCGTGCCGCACAGCTTCCGCAGCGGCGGAACCAACCGCTTCGTCGTGCTGGACGTGCCGGCCGCCGGGTTGGTGCCGGAGGCGGCGGTGCGCGCCTGCGTCGCCTTCTTCGCCATCGACGGC
>CBFGPE010000008.1:0-71021 GCA_965650625.1 uncultured Azospirillum sp.
CGCTGCTGGCCGCGCTGTCGCTGATCGGCATCGGGCTGTCTCTGCTGCAGGGTCCGCTCATCGCGGCGCTGGGGCTGCTGGCCGGCTATGTCTCGCCCCTGCTGGTGTCGACGGACAATCCCGACGCCTGGGGCCTGTTCGCCTATCTGCTGGCGCTGAATGGGGCCGGGATGGCGGTGGTGCTGTATCGCGGCTGGCGCTGGCTTGGCTGGGGGGCGCTGACCGGTGCGGCGCTGTGGCCGCTGCTCTGGCTCATCGACCCCTGGCGCAGCGGCGACGCGCTGCCGACCGGCATCTATCTGCTGCTGACCTCCGTCCTGTTCCTGGTGCCGGCGGTGCTGGGCGTGCTGGACCAGACGCCGCCCGAGCCGGCCCCCGCCACCGGCTGGCGCCGCGCGCTTCCCGACTGGATCCGGCGCAAGCAGCGCCACCCCGCCGACCGGCTGGCGATGATGGCGATGCGGCTGTTCGGCCTGCTGGTCGCCGCGGTGACCTGGATCGACGACCACGGCTCGGTGTCGCTGATCGCGCTTGGCCTGTTCGCCCTGCTGGCGATGGTCGCCGGGCGGCGGACCGAGCGGATTGCCGGCGTCGCCTGGATCGCCGCGCTGACCGTGCTGCTGTCCCTGGCGCCCTGGAGCCTGCCCTATGTCCCCGCCAGCCCGCCGCCGCTGAACGCGGACGGCCAGCCGCTGATCGTCGTCGATCCGGCCGGCTATCCGGCGGCGGTCGCGCATTTCCTGTGGGTGGCGGGTGGATTCGCCGCCCTGTTCGGCATCGGCGGCTTCATCGCCCTGTGGGACGCGCGGCGGGCGGCCCTGTGGGCGTCGCTGTCGGCGCTGGTGCCGCTGGCCCTGCTGACCTTGGCCTATGCCGTGGTGGCGCCGCCCGAGACCGCCATCGGCTGGCCGGCTGCCGCCCTTGGGCTTGCCGCCCTGCTGGTCGGCGCCACCACGCCGCTGGCCCGCCACCGCCACCGGCCGGGCGCCTCGCTGGGGCTGGCCGCCTTCGCCGCCGGAGCCACCGGCGCCATCGCGCTGGGCGCCACCATGGTCCTGCAGGAGGCTTGGCTGACGGTCGCATTGGCAATGCAGGTGCCGGTGCTGGCATGGCTGGAGCGGCAGTTGAACCTGCGCGAGCTGCGCGGCGTCACCCTGCTGGTGGCGGTCGCGGTGCTGGTGCGGCTGGCGGTCAATCCGTATGTGCTGGATTACGAAGGCTATGGCTGGATCGCCTACGGCTATGGCCTGCCGGCGCTGGGTTTCCTGGCGGCGGCGCGTTGGATGCGCTCGGCGCCTGACGGGAGAGGCGACGATCTGGTGGTGATGGTGCTGGAGGCCGGCGCCCTGATCTTCACCACCCTGATGCTGTCGCTGGGCATCCACCGCTGGATGTCCGGCAGCCTGGAGGAGGCGCCGTCGTCCCTGGCCGAGGTGGCACTGCACACCCTGTCCTGGCTCGGCCTCGCCCTGCTGCTGGCGGCCGACCGGCGGTGGAGCGCGCGGCCCGTCGCGGTGTGGGGGCGACGCCTGCTGGTGCTGCTGGCCGCCTTCAACGCCGTCTTCCTGCATCTGACCGCGCTGAACCCGCTGTGGAACGACGAGTGGGTGGGCACTTGGCCGGTGGTGAACCGGCTGCTGCTGGCCTATGGCGCGCCGGCTGTGCTGGGGCTGGTCTATCTCTGGTACGACCCGCCGCCGTCGCGCAGCCTGCGCAGCGCCGCTCCGGTCCTGCCGCTGCTGATGATCGCCACCAATCTGGCGCTGGAGATCCGTCGCGCCTTCCAGGGGCCGGTCCTGTCCGGCTACGAGGTGTCGGACGCCGAGTGGTACAGCTATTCCGCCGGCTTCCTGCTGTTCGCGGTGGCGATGCTGGTGGCGGGCATCCGCTTCGGCTGGGGCTGGATGCGCCATGCCGGGCTTATTCTCGTGCTGGCGGTGGTCGCCAAGGTGTTCCTCAGCGACATGTCCGACCTGGAGGGGATGTACCGCGTCGCCTCCTTCCTTGGCCTCGGCCTCTGTCTGGTCGGCACCGGCTGGCTCTATCAGCGGCTGTTGCGCCCGCCGCCGGCCGGTACGCCATCCGAGCCTGAACCGCCGGTCACCCCGGCCGACGATCTGCCGATGGACGATATGTTGGACCAACGGACTCATTGACAGGCCGGGCGCGGGACGCTCCCATACGGGTAAGGATGGGCCGGGGATGAACCCGGCTCGTGCAACCGGAGGAGCAGCGCCAGATGGATCGCGAGACGCACGGCAACGCCTATCCAATCCTGCCCGACGGCGAGGAGGGCTTCACCGTCGAGGCGGCGCGGATGAAGTTCGGCCCCGGCATGCTGGCCGAGTTGGGCGGCGACGCGCTGTCGCTGGGCATGACGCGGGTGGCGCTGTTCACCGACCCGCGGGTTGCCGCAACCGCACCCTTCGCCATGGCGCTCGACGGGCTGAAGCGGGCCGGCATGGATCCGGTGGTCTATGACCGCTGCCGGGTGGAGCCGACCAGCGCGTCCTTCCTCGACGCCGCCGATTTCGCGCGGGACGGCGGCTTCGACGGCTATGTCTCCATCGGCGGCGGATCGGTGATCGACACCGCCAAGGCAGCCAACCTCTACGCCACCCATCCGGCCGACTTCCTCGCCTACGTCAACAAGCCGCTGGGGGAGGGCATCCCGGTGCCCGGACCGGTCAAGCCGCACATCGCCTGCCCGACCACCTGCGGCACCGGCAGCGAGACCACCGGCGTCGCCATCTTCGACCATGTGGAAAAGCAGGTGAAGACCGGCATCTCGTCGCGCTACCTGCGGCCGAGCCTCGCCGTGGTCGATCCGCGCACCATCGACAGCCTGCCGCCCGGCGCCATCGCCGCCACCGGCTTCGACGTGCTGACCCACGCCATCGAGAGCCACACCGCGCGCCCCTTCCGCTCCCGCCCGAAACCGGAGTCGCCGACGGCGCGTCCGCCCTATCAGGGCGCCAACCCGTGGTCTGACATCGGCAGCCTGCAGGCGATCCGGCTGGGCGGGCAATGGCTGGAACGGGCGGTCAATGACCCCGACTGCGCCGAGGCCCGCGACGCTTTGATGTTCGCGGCGACGCTGGCCGGTCTGGCCTTCGGCAATGCCGGGGTGCACATCCCGCACGCCATGTCCTATTCGGTGGCCGGGATGAACCACAGCTTCACCGCCACCGGTTACGAGACGGTGGACCCGATGGTGCCGCATGGCATCTCCGTGGTGCTGAACGCCCCCGCCGCCTTCCGCTTCACCGGCCCGGCGGCTCCGGAAGCCCACCTGCGCGCCGCCGAGGCGCTTGGCGCCGACACGCGCGGCGCCTCGCCGGCGGATGGCGGCGAGTTGCTGGCGACGCGGCTGATTTCGATGATGCGCGCCACCGGCCTGCCGAACGGATTGTCGGCGCTCGGCTATGGCGAGGGCGATATCCCCGGTCTGGTCCAGGGCGCCGCCGCCCAGCAACGCCTGCTGACCATCGCCCCGCGCCCGGTGTCGGAAGACGATCTGCGCGGGCTGTACGCGGATGCGATGCGTTACTGGTGAGGGGAGCCGCTACTCCGCCATCGTTTCGCCGGAACCGCCGAATTCGGCCGGGAAGTCCTTCAGCTTCGGCAGGCCATCCCGCATCGGCAGCACGGTCTCGGCGTAGTTGACGTGAACGGCGGGGGTGAAGGTCAGGGTCGGCAGGGTCGCGGAGAATACGTCCACGAGGCCGAGCGGCGGGTGATTGGTCATCAGATGCCCGCCGCACTTCGCGCAATACTGACGCTGGCTGAGCGGCGTCTTCTGAAACGTCGCGAGATGTTCGCCGCCGGCGGTCACGCGCACCGCGTCGGGCTTCCACAGGGTGAAGGCATTGACCGGGCCGCCGGACCAGGAGCGGCAGGACCGGCAATGGCAATAGCCCATGGCTTCCGGCGAACCGGTGACCTCCACCTCCACCGCGCCGCAGAAGCAGCTTCCCGTATGCGTGTCCGTGCTTGTCATGGCTCTCGACTTCATCTTTGTTGGTGATGCGAACAATAAGACGCTATCACCGATAACAAGGATGTTCAGCCGGCCATTCGGACCATGTTCATTCGATAGGCGATAATAAAGATCCCCGAAAAATCGGGTGCTGCTGGGAGTCCAGAGAAGCACTGGAGGTGAGCAACGCGGGGATAAGCCCCTCTCCCACTTGGAGAGAGGGGCTGAACACTTCGGTCAGAACTGCTCCTCGCTCAGCGCCATCACCGTGTTGCGGGCGCTGGCGATGGTCGGCAGCAGCGCGGGGGCGGTCGCCAGGACCTGCTCGGCGTAGAAACGCGCGACGATCAGCTTGGTTTCCAGGAAGGAGGCGTTGGCGCCGGGCTGGCGCAGGCCTTCCATCGCCTTCATCGTCGAGCGGGCGAGCATCCAGCCGCCGGCCACACTGCCCCACAGCTTCAGGTACGCCACCGCACCGGCGGCGGCGCCTTGCAGGTCGCCCTCCGCCTGGGTCGCGACCATCCAGTCGATGGCCTTGTCCAGCGCATCCAGCCCGGACGACAGCTCGGTCCGGATCACCGCGAGATCGTCGCCGGGGGCGGCCCCCAGCTCCTCCACCGTCGCCCGCATGTCGGCGACGAAGGCCCGCGCCGCCGCCCCCTTGTCGCGGCCGGTCTTGCGGAAGGTCAGGTCGTTGCCGTGGATGCCGTTGGTGCCCTCATAGATCGGGGTGATGCGGGCGTCGCGGTAATGCTGGGCGGCGCCGGTCTCCTCGATGAAGCCCATGCCGCCATGGATCTGCACGCCGGTGGACGCCACCTCGCAGCCGATGTCGGTCGACCATGCCTTGACGATCGGAGTCAGCACATCGACCCGCGCCGTGGCGGCAGCCCGCACCGCCGGATCCTCGTGGTGGCGGGAGATGTCCAGCTGCGTGCCGGCATAGAGCGCCAGCGCACGCGCCGCCTCGGTCTTGGCGCGCATGTCCAGCAGCATGCGTCGCACGTCCGGATGCTTGATGATGGCGACGCCGGAGCCCTTGGGATCGGCCAGATCCTTGCTCTGCACGCGGGTCTTGGCATAGTCGCGGGCCTGCTGGTAGGCACGCTCGGCGATCGCCACGCCCTGGATGCCGACGCCGAGGCGGGCGTTGTTCATCATCGTGAACATGTATTCGATGCCGCGGTTCTCCTCGCCGACGAGGTAGCCTATGGCGCCCTCGTCGTCGCCATAGGCCATCACCGCGGTCGGGCTGGCCATGATGCCCAGCTTGTGCTCCAGGCTGGCGCAGCGCAGGTCGTTGCGCTCGCCCGGCGTGCCGTCGGGCTTGGGCAGGAACTTCGGCACGATGAACAGGCTGATGCCCTTGATGCCGGCCGGGGCGTCGGGCAGGCGGGCCAGCACCAGATGGACGATGTTCTCCGTCAGGTCATGCTCGCCATAGGTGATGAAAATCTTCTGGCCGGTGATGCGATAGCTGCCGTCCGCCGCCCGCACCGCCTTGGTCCGCACCGCGGCAAGGTCGCTGCCGGCCTGCGGTTCGGTCAGGTTCATCGTCCCGGTCCATTCGCCGGAGATCATCTTCGACAGATAGACCGCCTTCTGCTCGGCGCTCGCATGCTCGGTCAGCAGGTCCACCGCGCCCTGGGTCAGCAGCGGGCACAGGCCGAAGGACAGGTTGGCGGCCTGCCACATCTCGTTCACCGCGAAGGCGACGGTCCAGGGCAGGCCCTGCCCGCCATACTCCGGCTCGAAGGGCAGGCTGTTCCAGCCGGCCTCGGTGAACTGGCCATAGGCCTCCTTCCAGCCGGTGGCGGTGCGGACGACGCCGTTCTCCAGCTTCGCGCCCTCCTTGTCGCCCACCCGGTTCAGCGGGGCGAGCACGCCGGAGGCGAATTTGCCGGCCTCCTCCAGGATGGCGTCGACCAGATCGGGGGCGGCGCTGTCGCAATGGGGCAGGGCGGCGATGGCGTCGAGGCCCACCACCTCGTTCAGGACGAAGCGCAGATCGTCGACCGGAGCGGTGTAGGTCATGGCGGGGCGAGTCTCCCAGGGCGGATTTGTAGGGGAAGGATTGTTTGGTTTACCTATAGGTCAACATACAGCATCGGATGGCGCTTGGCGAGAGGGCGGGTTGCCGCGTCATCAAGGCTAGGCTCCGGGGGCGCCCGCATCAAGGCTCCAGCCGACTGGCATGGCATCTGCATGGGAGAGGCTGCCTCCCATCGGGGCCATCACACGGGGATCGACCCATGACCTACGCTTCCGCCCTCGGCAATCTCAGCAATGCAGCCACCCAGGCCGCTGGCGCCACCCGTGGCCCGGCCAATGTGGAGGCCGCCGTGCGCAATGCCAGCGCGAAGACGGGGGTCGATTTTTCCTACCTCATGGAAAAAGCTGCCGTGGAGAGCGGGTACCGCACGGACATAAAGTCCTCCTCCTCCTCGGCGACGGGGCTCTACCAGTTCATCGACAGCACCTGGCTGCAGACGATGAAGGACCATGGCGCCGACCATGGCTATGGCAAATACGCCAACGCCATCCAGACCCGCGGCGACGGCCGGCCCTATGTCGCCGATCCGGCGATGAAGAAGGAGATCCTGGAGCTGCGCAAGGACCCGACCGCGTCGGCCCTGATGGCTGCGGAATACACCCGCGACAACAAGGAGTATCTGGAGGAGACGGTGGACGGCAAGATCGGCTCGACCGAGCTGTATCTGGCGCATTTCCTCGGGGCCGGCGGCGCGTCGAAGTTCCTGAACGCGATGCAGGAGAACCCCGGCCGCACCGCCCGCGACGTCTTCCCCGACGCGGCGGCGGCCAACAAGAACGTCTTCTACGACAAGACCACCGGCAAGGCGAAGTCGCTGAAGGAGATCTACGACCGCTTCGCCACCAAATTCTCGGAGAACCCGCTGGCCAACTTCGCCCCGGCCCAGGTGGTGAACGATGCGGTGCGCAAGCAGGACATGCCCGACGGCTTCACCACCCAGGTGCCGATGGCGCCGGCCAAGTCGCTGAACGGCACGCCGCTGTCGATCTATCAGGTGCTGGCGCTGAACGCGCTGGAGACGCCGGACGAGGTCGACAGCGTCAGCGGCCGTCCGGCCCGCCTGCGCGACAAGGACCACCGCCGCATGCGTGACGAGCCGGTGCGCACCGACCAGACGGCGGGCAACGGCGTCGCCATGGGCTTCGGGTTGGGGCTGGGCCGCATCGTCGGGTCCGAATCGGCGACACCGGTCGCCTCGGCCACCGCGGGCGCCGCCGGGACCGACGCAGTCTCCAAGGCGGCGTGACCGCGACGCCAACTCCGCAGGCCGGGCAGGGTGGGGTCAAAATGCCCTACTCTGGCGCTTTGACTTGACGGCCGGATGGGTGCAAGGTCGCGCCGTTTTTTGGCGCTCACCCCTCAGGACCGATCATGAGCAACCAGCAGCCCGCCGTCACCTTCGAGGAAATCCGCGCGCTCGTGCGCAACCTGCCCGGCCCCGACCTGGAGGCCGGCACCGCGGCCCTCCAGCGCGAACGGCAGCTGACCAAGCCGGCGGGATCGCTCGGCCGGCTGGAGGAGATCGCGCAGTGGATGGCGACCTGGCAGGGTCAGCACCCGGCCGAGGCGCGCCGCCCGCGTGTCGCCGTCTTCGCCGGCAACCATGGCGTCGCCGCGCGCGGCGTCTCGGCCTATCCGGCCGAGGTGACGGTGCAGATGGTCGCCAACTTCCAGAACGGCGGCGCCGCGGTCAACCAGCTCTGCGAGGTGGCCGACGCCGACCTGCGCGTCTACGAGCTGGACCTGGACAACCCGACCGCCGACTTCACCCAGGGCCCGGCCATGGGTGAGGAGGAGTGCTGCCGCACCATGGCCTACGGCATGATGGCGGTGGAGATGGGCGTCCAGCTGCTGTCGCTGGGCGAGATGGGCATCGCCAACTCGACCTCGGCGGCGGCGCTGTGCCTCGCCCTGTTCGGTGGCGAGGCGGCCGACTGGACCGGCCGCGGCACCGGCATCGACGACGCGGGCCTCGCCCGCAAGATCGCCGCGGTGGAGGCCGGCGTCGCCGCCAACCCGCAGGCCAAGGACGACCCGTTCGAGGCGCTGCGCTGCCTGGGCGGCTACGAGTTCGCCGCCATCGCCGGCGCGATCCTGGCCGCCCGCGTCGCCCGCGTGCCGGTGCTGCTCGACGGCTTCGCCTGCACCGCCGCCGCCGCCGTGCTCTACAAGGCCGACCGCCGCGCGCTCGACCACTGCATGGTCGCCCACCGCTCGGTCGAGCCGGGCCACACCCGCCTGATGCAGGCCATCGGCAAGGAGCCGCTGCTCGACTTCGGCATGCGGCTGGGCGAGGGTTCCGGTGCGGCGCTGGCGATCAACATCGTGAAGTCGGCGGTGGCCTGCCACGCCGGCATGGCGACCTTCGCCGAAGCGGGCGTCAGCACGCAGGGATAAAGGGAAGAAGGGATGTCGTGGGGGCGGTCCTCGCCCTCACAACATCCCGATCACAACATCCCGTCAGCCAGATCGCTGATCGCCGCCGACAGGAACAGGTCCAGCATCACCAGCGCCGCGGCGGCGAGACCCGACAGCGACAGGGCGGTGCGCAGGACGAACCACTGGTAGGTCAGCATCGCCATCATCACGCCGAAGACCAGCGCTTCGGACACCCCCGACGGCAGCAGGCCGGTGGCGGACAGCACGATGGTCGGCAGGTAGATCATCATCTGCACCACCGCCGACCAGTTGTAGGCGGTCAGCGCGCCGGGATAGAGCTGTTCCTTGCCCATCAGCGACGCGATGCGGAACAAGGCCAGCGGGAAGGCGGTCCAGCTGACGACATAGGCGATGCCCTCCACCGTCACCAGCTGCAGGACCGGTGTGCCGTCCAGCTGGTCCCACAGCCGGATCGCCAGCAGCAGCGCGTAGGCGGGCAGCACCACCAGCGCCGCATAGAAGGAGTTCAGCGCCCCGTCCGGCGTGCGGTCGAAGAACTCCATCCCCGTCCGGTCGAAGCGGGCCAGCCGCCACGCGCCGGTCAGGGCGGACAGGATGGCGGGGGTGGTCAGCGGCATCGTGGTGTCCCGGTCAGGCTTCTCACCCGGCAAGGCGCGTGAACACGCCCTTCAGGATCGACTCGTAGATGGCGGTCAGCTGGCGCAAATCCTCCACCGAACAATATTCGTCCACCTTGTGCATGGTCTGGCCGACCAGCCCGAACTCCACCACCGGGCAGACATTCTTGATGAAGCGTGCGTCCGACGTGCCGCCGGTGGTCGAATAGTCCGGCCGGCGCCCGGTCACCCCCTCCACCGCCTCCGCCACGAGCTCTGTCAGCGGGCCGGGCGGGGTGACGAAGCTGTCGCCGGAGCAATAGACCTCCAGCTCATAGGCGCCGCCGACGGCGTCGAAGGTTTGCCGCAGCCACGCTTCGATGCTGGCCGGGGTGTGGGCGTCGTTGAAGCGGATGTTGAAGGTCGCCTTGCCTTGCGCCGGGATGACGTTGGTCGCCTTGTTGCCGACGTCGATGGTGGTCAGCGCCAGGGTGGAGGGCTGGAAATGTGCCGTGCCCTCGTCCATCGGGTGTTCGGTGATGGCGGCCAGCATGCGGACCAGACGCGGCAGCGGGTTGTCGGCCAGATGCGGATAGGCGACGTGGCCCTGCGCGCCGAACACGGTCAGGAAACCGCTCAGGCTGCCGCGCCGGCCGATCTTGATCATGTCGCCCAGCGCCTTGGGGTTGGTCGGCTCCCCCACCACGCAGGCGTCGATGCGCTCGCCACGCTCGGCCAGCCAGTCCAGCACCTTGCGGGTGCCGTTGATGGCGACTCCTTCCTCGTCGCCGGTGATCAGCAGGCTGATCGAACCGGCGGGCGGCCCGTCCTGCAGCCGGCGCGACACGGCGGCGACGAAGGCGGCGATGGCGCCCTTCATGTCGACGGCACCACGGCCGAACAGCCGTCCGCCCATCACCTCACCGGCGAAGGGATCGACCGTCCAGCCCTTGTCGCCCGGCGGCACCACGTCGGTGTGGCCGGCGAAGCAGAAGTTCGGCCCCTCGGTGCCGAGCCGGGCATAGAGGTTCTCCACCGGCTCCGTCCCCTCCTGCTCGAAGCGCAGGCGGTGGCAGGTGAAACCCATCGGCGTCAGCGCCGCCTCCAGCACGCCCAATGCGCCGTCATCGCGCGGCGTGATGCTGGGGCAGCGGATCAGGTCCTGGGCGAGGGCGACGGGGTCGAGGGTCATGGGGTATCCGGTTGGTCTTCGTCGGTCAGGGAGCCGCGTCGATCTGGCGGGCGACCCATTGGCTCAGGCTGATGCCTTCGGCGGCGGCGCGCAAGGCAGCCTTCCGGTGCAGTTCCGGCGTGGCGCGCACCAGCATCTTACCGCTGAAAGGCTTGTCGGGCATGCGGCCTTTCTCGGCGCAGATCGCCAGATAGTCGTCGATGCTGCCGCGAAAGCTGTCCCACAGATCCTGTGCGCTGCCGCCCTCGAAATGGATGACCTCGGACAAGCCGGCAACCGTGCCGGAGAAGGTCCCGTCCTCCGGGTCGAAGTCGATGGGACCGGACACATAGCCCTTGTATTCCATCGTCACGGCGCGATCCCCGCGTTGATCGGCCCAGTGCGACCACCAGCGCCTTGATGTCCGCCAGCGGATCAGGCGGCGGTCAGCCGCGCGAAAATGGCGGCCGGCATCGCACGGCGGGCGTCGTTCATGCGGCGATGGTAAGGCGGCGGACGGCAAAATAGCAAGGGGCGATAGCGGCATGCGCTATCGCCCCACAGTCTTCTGCCGTTTGGATCAATCCCGCAGCAGGTCGTTGATCGCCGTCTTCGAGCGGGTCTTTTCGTCGACGCGCTTGATGATGACGCAGCAGTACAGGCTCGGGCCGGGGGTGCCGTCGGGCAGCGGCTTGCCGGGCAGCGAGCCGGGGACGACGACCGAGTAGGCCGGAACGCGGCCCATGAAGACCTCGCCGGTGTGGCGGTCGATGATCTTGGTCGAGGCGCCGATGTAGCAGCCCATGGAGATGACCGCGCCTTCCTCGACGATCACGCCCTCGACGATCTCCGAACGGGCGCCGATGAAGCAGTTGTCCTCGATGATGACCGGGTCGGCCTGCAGCGGCTCCAGCACGCCGCCGATGCCGACGCCGCCCGACAGGTGGACATTCTTGCCGATCTGGGCGCAGGAGCCGACGGTCACCCAGGTATCGACCATGGTGCCGCTGTCGACATAGGCGCCGACATTGACGAAGCTGGGCATCAGGATGACGCCGGGGGCGACATAGGACGACTTGCGGGCGATGGCGCCGGGCAGGGCGCGGAAGCCGGCGTTCTGGAACTGGCCTTCGGTCCAGCCTTCGAACTTTGGCGGCACCTTGTCGAACCAGGAGGAGCCGGCCGGGCCGCCCGGGATCATCTCGTTGGCGTTCAGGCGGAAGGACAGCAGAACCGCCTTCTTCAGCCACTGGTTGACCTTCCAGCCGTCGGCGGTCTTCTCCGCGACGCGCAGGTCGCCGGCATCGAGCGCATCCAGCGCCGCGTTCACGGCGTCGCGGACGGGGCCGGTGGTGGCGGTGGTGAGATCGGCCCGGTTTTCCCAGGCGGGGTCGATGGTGGCTTGCAGGCTGGCGTGGCTCATGGCGCGGTCGTTCTGCTGTCGATTGTCCAAGGGACGGCACCATGGAGCCGCATCGCGCCTGCTGTCAACCGTACCCGCGGCCGACATCAGCCGGTTTGCGACAAAGCCCCGGCTTTATGTTTCGCGATCGGAGTCACGCTTCAAATCAATTCCGATTTTACGCGATTCGATCTAAACCCCCGCCACCGCGGCCAGCCAGGAGGGCAGATCGTCCACGGTGTGGTCGATGTGGATCCCGGCGCCCACGCCGGCCTTCTCGTACTCCTTCTCGCCGCGAACCCACACGGTGGTCATGCCCAGCGCGTGGGCGGGGGCGAGGTTGCGGGCGATGTCCTCCACCATGCAGGCGTCGGCCGGGTCGACGCCGTGACGCTCCACCAGCGTGGCGTAGGGACGCGGATCGGGTTTCGGCACGAAACCGCCGGCGGCGATGTCGAACACCGCATCGAACCGGTCGAGGATGCCGAGCCGGCCGGCGACATTCTCGGCATGGCGGACCGAGCCGTTGGTGTAGATGATCTTGCGGCCGGGCAGGCGGGCCAGTGCATCGGCCAGCAGGGCGGAGGGCTGGACGCCGGTCACGTCGATGTCGTGGACATAGTCCATGTAGGCGACCGGATCGACGTCATGCTCCATCATCAGGCCACGCAGCGTGGTGCCGTATTCGCGGAAGAAATGCTTCTGCCGCACCCTGGCCTCGTCCATGCCGATGTTGAAGTGGGCGGCGATGAACTCGTTGATCCGGCGGTCGACCTGGGCGAACAGGTTGCAGGACGCCGGGTAGAGCGTGTTGTCGAGGTCGAAGATCCACACGGCGCGATCGCGCAGCGCGGCGAGGGGATTGCCGGCGGATCCGGTGGCGGAGTCGGGCGCCGGAGCGGCGGGGGAGGTCGGGACGGTCATCCCTCAAGAATGGGGCCGTCCGCGGCCCGCCGCAAGGCGCTTCACATGGTCGCAGCGCCGGCCCGTTCCTCCGGTCGAGCCGTCGCCATGGGGAGCCCCCCCGCCTCGTTGGTTGATTGAAGATTAACCCCTAAAGAGGTAGCATGGGCCGGACCTTGTTACGGTTTGCAGCCTAAGGTTTTTCACCCCGCCCGCCCCGTGGCTTGTCCGCCTCGTGGCCCGCCGATCTGGGATCGCCGTGGACCTTCTCCTGACCACCGGTACTTCTGCCCCGACCGCCGGTCCGACCGGCCCCGTAACGCTGGTCGCGCTGTATCCCGGCCCGGCCCTGCGGCTGGATTCGGCCCTGGCCGTCGCCGAAGCGAATGCCGAGGCGGAAGACATGATGGACAGCGACCCGCGCTGGCTGCCGGAGCTGCGCAACTGGCTGTCGGGAGCCAGCGTGGCGCCGGGGCTGCGCTCGGTGCCGGTGGAATCCCTGCGCGGGATCATGATCGTCGAATGGGCCGGCGTGCCGCTGCCCGACGGCGGCTTTCTGCTGCTGGGCCGCGACGACACGCTGGAACGGCAACTGCGCCACACGCTGACGGAATCGCGGCGGCGCTACAAGGATCTGGTGGAGGTCTCCTCCGACTTCGCCTGGGAAACCGGGCCGGACGGCACCTTTGTCTTCGTCAGCCATAGGGGGGCGCTGGGCTATCCGGCCGACGCGCTGATCGGCCGCGACCCGCGCAGCCTGGCGCTGGAGGACGCGGAAGACCTGCCGATGCCCTTCGACTGCCGCCGCGCCGTCGACCAGTCCGAGCTCTGGCTGAAGAGCGCCGACGGCACGCCGGCCTGCATCGTCGCCTCCGCCCTGCCGCTGTTCGGGCCGCAAGGTGACTGGATCGGCGCCCGCGGCGTCTGCCGCGACGTGACCGAACAGGTGCTGCGCTCCAACGAACTGGCGCGCATCCGTTATCGCGAACGGCTGCTCGGCCATATCGTCCACACCCTGCGCGACCGGCTCGATGCCGCGGAGGCGCTGGTGGTGGCCGCCACGGAGACGGCGCGGGCGCTCAGCGCCGACGGCTGCCGCATCTACCGGGCGGAGGAGGGGGGCGGCAGCGCCCCGGGCGGCGGTCGTGTCGCCCTGTCGCTGGTGGCGGAGTTCGGGGCGGAGTTGCCGGAGGTCGGGACCGCGCTGCTCGACCGCATCGCCAATGGCGAAGGGCAGCTGGCCGACCGGCTGGGCGACGTGCAGTTGATCGGCGAGCGGACCGAGTACCGGCAGGCGGTGAACGGCGCGCTGCTGGTCTGGCGCACCGGCGATTCGGAGCCCTGGGACGACGACGACCGCCAGCTGATGTCCGGCGTGGCCGACCATATCGGCATCGCCCATGCGCATCTCGCCTATCAGGAGCGGCTGCGCCGTTTGTCGGAGCGCGACGGGCTGACGGGCCTGTTCAACCGCCGCACCTTCTTCGAACGGCTGGAGGAATCGATCTCGCGGCCGGACAGCGGGCCTTCGGCCCTGCTCTATGTCGACCTGGACAATTTCAAGGCGGTCAACGACCTGCACGGCCACCAGCAGGGCGACACGGTGCTGAAGGCCATCGGCACGCTGCTGACCACCGGGGTGCGGCCGGGCGACCTGCCGGGACGGCTGGGCGGCGACGAGTTCGTGCTGTGGCTGGGCCGCACCGACGAGGAGAAGGCGCGGATCGTCGCGGATCGGCTGCTGAACGGCATGCGTGACCTTGCCCACCTGTCGGCAAGCCCGGAGAAGCCGCTGGGCCTGTCGATCGGCATCGCCGTGCATACCCCCGGCCGCGGCGAGACGGTGCGCGAGTTGACCGACCGCGCCGATGCCGCCATGTACGACGCCAAGAAGAGCGGCAAGGGCCATTACGCCCTGGCGCCGGTCTTCCAGTCCTCTTCATCCGACATTTCGGCCGCGGAGCCCGCCCCGTGACCCCGCCCGCCTCCCCACGTCCCGAGACGCTCGACCCCGCCGATTACGAATCCGCCAAGCGGATGGTGCAGAGCGAGGATCCGGCGGTTCGCCGGAAGGTCGCCGAGCATCCCAAAACCCGGCCGGAGCTGCTGTATTTCCTGGCAGCCGACGCCGCGGCCGAGGTGCGGCGCGCCATCGCCACCAATGCCGGGACGCCGCGGCAGGCCGACCTGCTGCTGGCGAAGGACCGTGAGGTCATGGTGCGGCAGGCGGTGGCGCAGAAGATCGCCCGCCTGCTTCCGGAACTGTCGGCCGATCAGGCGATCCAGATCGAGCGGCTGACGGTGGAATGCCTGGAAACGCTGGCGCGCGACCAGGCGACGGAGGTGCGCGGCATCCTGGCCGAGGCGCTGAAGGACCTGCCCAATGCCCCGCACGGCGTCATCAACCGGCTGGCCCGCGACGTGGAGCTGTCGGTCTGCGCCCCGGTCCTGCAGCATTCGCCGATCCTCACCGAAGAGGATCTGACCGACATCATCATGAAGGGGCCGGTGCGGGGCGCGATGACCGCCATCGCCAGCCGGCAGAACGTCTCCGCCTCCGTCGCAGACGCCATCGCGCGCTCCGACGACGAGGCGGCGGTGACGGCGCTGCTCGGCAACCCGTCGGCCCAGATCCGCGAAGAGACGCTCGACCGCATCCTCGATCAGGCGCCGCAGCACGAGCCCTGGCATTCGCCGCTGGTCCGCCGTCCACGCCTGCCGGCGCGCGCGGTGGCGCGGCTGGCCAGCTTCGTCGCCGACAATCTGCTGAAGGTTCTGCAGGACCGCGACGATCTCGATCCGGCGGCGGCGCGCGGGCTGGTGGAGGCGGTGCGCCAGCGGGTGGGGCAGGCGGCGGCCGGCACCGCGCCCGGCCAACCGCTCGGCCCGGTCGATTTCGGCGAGGAGGCGGTCGGCGGTGCCGCCGGGCCGGAGAAGCCGGTGGAACGTCCAAGCGACAAGGCGGCCCGCCTGAACAAGGAAGGCAAGCTGACCGAGAAGCTGATCGAGGGGTCCATGGTGGAGGGCGACCGCGGCTTCGTCATGGCGGCGCTGGCAGAGCTGTCACAGATCCCGCTGCCGGTGGTCGACCGCATCGTCGCCACCCATGCGCCGCGCGCCGTCACCGCGCTGGTGTGGCGCGCCGGGCTGACCATGCGCTTCGCCCGGCAGGTCCAGTTGCGGCTTGCCCAGATTCCGCCAAAAACGGCGCTTAATGCTCGCGACGGCACGCACTATCCGATGACCGATGAAGAGATGCGCTGGCAGCTCGAATTCTTCGGCGTCGAGGAGAAGGCGTGACGTTTTCAACCGTTTTCGGGTTTTCCCTGGCATGCGCGTCGCTTTCCTCGCCTTCTTCGTCGTCCTGATCGCCGCATCCACCAGCTTCGCCGCCCCGCCGCGCGAAACGCCGGAGGAGCGCGCGGTCGCCGCGACCTTCGACGCCGCCCGCAGCGCGCTGGCCGAAAAGCGGGGGTCGGCGGTGATTTCGCTGCTCACCCGCAACTCGGTCAAATCGCTGGAATCGGTGCGGGACGCCGCCCGCCAGCCCGGCGACGCGCCGCTGCAGCGGCTGGAGCCGGCGGAACGCTTCGCCGCCATGGGCCTGCGCCGCTATCTCGGCCCGTCCGAACTGCGCCGCATGTCGGTCGGCGACATTGCCAACCATGCACTGAAGGCGGGCTGGCTCGGCCCCAATGTCATCTCCCGCAGCTCTCTGGGGCCGGTCCGGGTCAAGGGCGACCGGGCATCGGGCCTGCTGATGGTCGACAACCGGCCGGCGCTGGTTCCGGCCGACTTCGTGCGCGAGGGCGGGGCGTGGCGCATCGACCTGTCCAACGTCTTTTCCTTCGGCAGCCAGATGCTGAAGGGCTTCGCCGCCATGTCCGGCAAGGACGAGACCGCCTATATCGACGAGCTGCTCAACCGCCTGCCGACCAAGCCGGGGGCGATGAAGACGCACTGAGCCCGCGTGCGATAATCCGTCTGGCTCAAATCCCTCCAGCTCAAATCCTACCGGTCGCGTCCATCGGCGTGATTGCGGCGATTCATGAGTTTGCGTAGACTCGCGCCCGCTTCCACCAAGTGTTGGCGCCGACGATGACCGCACCGGAAGAGTCCGGTTCCCTGCCAGCTCCCGGCCGATCCGTGCCCTGCGGCGCGCGTTTTCGCGCCGCGGTGCTGGAGCTTGCCGCCCTGCGCGGGGTCGGGGTGCCGACGCTGGTGACGGCCGCCCTGCTGCTGGCGCCGGAGGGGGCAACCGATCCCGGATTGCGCGATTCGGGCGGGGAAGCGGTGCTGGAGGTGGAGGGCGTGGAGGCCGGCGACGCCGCGATCCGCAAGGCGCTGGCCGCCGCCCTGGCGCTTGCCGATCCGGGCGCCCGCATCCTGCCGGCGGAAGACGTGCGTCGGCTGGAGGCTGCGGTGGAGACGTTGGGCTATCGCAACAAGACGCTGGCCCATGCGCTGCAGCGCCTGTCCTTCCAGCCGCTAGACGGTCAGATTACCGAAGTGCGCGACGCGGCGCAGCTGTTCGGTTTCGTCAATGAATGGTGTTTCGACGAGGATCAGGTGCGCCGGCGGTTCCGCGAGCTGGCGCCGGTCTATCACCCCGACACCGGCATCGTCGCCTGCCGCGAGCGGATGGGCCAGTTGATCGACGCCCGCAACCTGCTGGTCCACCATGTCCGCAGCGTCTACAGCTCCGGCGACTGGCTGGCGAAGCGGGGCAGGACCCCCATCTGACCTGGGTCCCGACCCTGATCCTGGCCGGACCGCCTCAACTGGCCAGCCCGATCGCCTCCTCGACGATCGCCTGATCCATCGTGGTGCCGTCCAGCACGGCCCCGGTCAGGTCGGCTCCGGTCAGATCGGCTTCGCTGAGGTCGGCGCCGGTCAGGTCCGCGCCAGCCAGATTGGCGCCGGCAAGGTTGGCCTTGCGCAGGTCCGCCTTGCACAGCAGCGCCATGCCCAGCCGGGCGCGCTGCAGATTGGCGCGCCAGATATGGCCGCTCATCGTCTGGATATGGACGGGTCCCAGTTGCGCCCCGGTCAGATCGGCGCCGGTCAGGGTGGCGCGCTCGAAATTCACGCCGCGCAGATCGGCCTTCGACAGGTTGGCCTTGCGCATGTCGGCCAGCGACAGGTCGGCTATCGCCATCGACGCACCCGACAGGTTGGCGCCGCGCAGCGCGATGCATTGCAGGATCGCCGCTGACAGGTTGATGCCGTCCAGCTTGCGGCCGGACAGGTCCAGCGCCGACAGGTCGGCACGCTTGCCGGCCTTGCCGCCGCTGTCGATCCAGGTCAGATGCTCCATCAGCATCTCGCGCAGGTCGTCTTCCGGGTTCTCCAGCGTCTTGGCCAGCACCGCCGCCTGCAGGTTGGGCGAGCGCATCTGGGCGGCATCAAGGATGGCGCCGATCAGGGTGGCGCCGCTGAAGTTGGTGCGGTTGATGGCGCAGCCGGTCATCACTGCCCCCGACAGGCGGGCGCCGGACAGGTTGGCCTCCGTCAGGTCGGCGTCGGTCAGGTCGCAGCCGGTCAGGTTGGACCCGGTCAGGTTGGCCCGCATGAACTTCGTGCCGCGCAGGATGGCATCGGTCAGGTCGGTCTGCATGACGAAGGCGTTGGCGATCTTCGCCCGCGACAGGTCGGCGCCGCGGATGGTCGCCGCCGTCAGTTCCGATGTTAGAACCGAATCCTCATACTCTTGCGCGTACATTTCGCCGCTGGCGTCGTAATGCAGCAGCGTGCCGTCGCGCAGATCGACCTCCACCAGCGTCGCCTCGCTCAGCACCGCGCCGCGCAGGCAGGCACCGCGCAAGTCGGCCCGGCGCAGATCCGCCTTCTCCAGATTGGCGAGCCGGAGGTCGGCGGCATAGAGGTTGGCGTTGCACAGGTTGGCGCCGGTCAGTCGCGCGCTGAACAGCTTGGCGCCCGACAGGTCTGCGTCGGACAGGTCGATGCCGGACAGGTCGAGATGCGACAGGTCTCGCATCTTCAGATTGGCGCGCACGCCGCCGGGTTGGCTTTTACGGAATGCCTGGTGCCGCAACAGGATCGCGTTGAGCTGGCTCTGGGTCAGCTTGGTTCGCGGACTGTTGGACCCAAAGCCCTGGGCGGACGACATCGCCGGCATACCTTCTCTATTTGGTAACCCATAATCCGAAAGAGTCGCCAAAATTTCGTTAAGAGTCTGCGGACTGTGACAAGGTTGCGACCGATAACCGCATCCCGGCAAGGCCGACCTTCGGCGGAAGACCAGAGGCCGCTTGCAGTGGTTGACTCGCGGTTCCGGCTTCTCTATGGTCCGCCGACCTGTCTTCCGCACAGTCGATAGACCGGGTACCCCGGCCCCATGCCGGGTATCTCCGCCAGTCCGCGAATTTCGCGCACTGGCGCTTTCGTGCTTGTGCGGGTGGCGGCTCTGACGCTGGACCCGGAACTGGGGAACGAGTAACGCATGTTCGAAGGCCTGACCGGACGCCTGGGCGACATCTTCGACAAGCTGCGCCGCCGTGGCGCGCTGACCGAGGAGGACGTCTCCGCAGCTCTGCGCGAAGTTCGCGTGGCGATGCTGGAGGCCGACGTCGCGCTGCCCGTCGTCAAGCAGTTCGTCGCCCAGGTGAAGGAACGCGCCGTCGGGCAGGAGGTGCTGAAGTCGGTCACCCCCGGCCAGCAGGTCATCAAGATCGTCCACGATAACCTCGTGGAGATGCTGGGTGAAGGCGCCGACATCAATCTGAACGCCGCCGCCCCGGTGCCGATCCTGATGGTCGGCCTGCAGGGGTCGGGCAAGACCACCAGCACCGCCAAGATCGCGCTCCGGCTGAAGACGAAGGAGCGCAAGAAGGTCCTGATGGCCTCGCTGGACGTCCGCCGTCCGGCCGCCCAGGAACAGCTGAAGGTTCTCGGCGAGCAGACCGGCGTCGCCACGCTGCCGATCGTGCCGGGCCAGGACCCGGTCGCCATCGCCAAGCGCGCCATCGAGACCGGACGTCTCGAAGGCTATGACGTCGTCATGCTCGACACCGCCGGCCGCCTCGCCATCGACGAGGAGCTGATGGCGGAGGTCGCAGCCGTCCGCGACGCGACCAAGCCGGCGGAAACGCTGCTGGTCGCCGACGCGATGACCGGCCAGGACGCCGTCACCGTCGCCACCAACTTCAACGACAAGGTCGGCATCACCGGCATCGTGCTGACCCGCATCGACGGCGACGCCCGCGGCGGCGCCGCCCTGTCGATGCGCCAGATCACCGGCAAGCCGATCAAGCTGCTGGGCGTCGGCGAAAAGATCGACGCGCTGGAGTCCTTCCACCCCGACCGCATCGCCGGCCGAATCCTCGGCATGGGCGACGTGGTATCGCTGGTGGAGAAGGCCGTCGAAACCATCGACAAGGACGAAGCCGAAAAGCTCGCCCGCAAGATGGAGAAGGGCCAGGGCTTCGACCTCGACGACATGGCGATGCAGCTGAAGCAGCTCCGCAAGATGGGCGGCATGTCCGGCCTGATGGGAATGCTGCCGGGCATCGGCAAAATCAAGGACCAGCTGAAGGACGCCAACGTCGACGATGGGATGATCAAGCGCCAGGAGGCGATCATCTCCTCGATGACCAAGGCGGAACGCAAGAACCCCGACATCATCAAGGCTTCGCGCCGCAAGCGCATCGCCGCCGGTTCCGGCACCTCGGTGCAGGAGGTCAACAAGCTGCTGAAGCAGTTCGAGACCATGCGCGGAATGATGAAGCAGGTGCAGAAGCTTGGGAAGAAGGGGATGCTGCGCGGCGGCCTCGGAAACCTGCTGCCGAAGGGACTCGGCGGCTTTGGCGGCAAGGGGCCTTTCGGCTGACCTGACCGCCTCTCGAAATCACCTGATACCTGTTTGACTTGAGAAGAGAAAGTTTCGACCAATGGCTCTGAAGATTCGTCTGGCTCGCGGTGGTGCGAAGAAGCGTCCGTTCTACTCGATCGTCATCGCGGATGCCCGCAGCCCGCGTGACGGCCGCTTCATCGAGAAGATCGGCACCTACAACCCGATGCTGCCGCGCGAGCACGAGCAGCGCATCATCCTGAACGCCGAGCGCGCCAAGCATTGGCTGTCGGTCGGCGCCCAGCCGACGGACCGCGTGGTCCTCTTCCTGGCCAATGCCGGCCTGGTCGAGAAGCCCGCCGTCCGCGAGACCCCGAAGAAGTCGGCTCCGAAGGCCAAGGCGCAGGAACGTCTGAAGGCCGAGGCCGCCGCTGCCGCGGCCGCCGCCGAGGGCTGAGCTTGAGGTCAGGGTTGAGGTCGTGACGACGTGCCGGGTGCTCCTTCGATGACCGCCAAAATCTGTGTCGGCCAGTTCGCGGGATCGCACGGCGTGCGGGGGCTGGTGAAGCTGCGCAGCTTCACCGCCGAACCCGCCGACATCATGACCTATGGCCCGCTGTCGGACGAAGCCGGCGCCCGCCGCTTCACGGTGACGCTCCAGGGCATGGTCAAGGACAACTTCCTGGCCAAGGTCGATGGGGTGACCAGCCGTGAACAGGCGCAGGCGCTGGCCGGTGTGCGGCTCTACGTGGACCGTGGCGCCCTGCCGGCGACGGAGGACGAGGACGAGTTCTACCATGCCGACCTGATCGGCCTGCGCGCGGAACTCGCCGACGGGACCGTCTACGGCACGGTGAAGGCGATCTACGATTTCGGCGCGGGTGACGTGCTCGAAGTCCGAACCGCCGGTGGGCCGCTGGAGATGCTTCCCTTCTCCAAGGCCTGCGTGCCGGTGGTGGATGTCCGGGGCGGCCGCATCGTCGTCGATCTTCCGGCCGTGATCGAAGCCCGCGAGGGCTCCGATGACGACGCGGAGGAGGTCGAGGGGGAAGAGGGCGGAGACCAGCGCGGGGAGGAGGGGCCGTGAATCACGGCGCCGATGGTCCGCGGGTCTGGACGGCCAAGGTTCTGACGCTGTTCCCGGAAATGTTTCCGGGGCCGCTCGGCCACTCGCTGGCCGGCAAGGCGTTGGAAAATGGAGTCTGGGCACTGGAATCGGTGGACATTCGCTCGTTCGCGCGCGATAAACACCGCTCCGTCGACGACACCCCCTTCGGCGGAGGGGCCGGCATGGTCATGCGGCCCGACGTGCTGGACGCGGCTTTGACCGCGACGGCGGGACCTGTGGGGGCACCGGGACGCGGCCGGGCGATCTATCTGTCGCCTCGCGGACGGGTGCTGAACCAGGAACTGGTCAAGGAGCTGGCCGCCACCCCGGTGGTGACGCTGCTCTGCGGCCGGTACGAAGGGGTGGACCAGCGGGTCCTCGATGCGCACGGCCTCGAAGAGGTCAGCCTCGGGGATTTCGTGCTGTCCGGCGGGGAACTCGCCGCGCTCAGCCTGATGGATGCCGTGGTGCGCTTGCTCCCCGGCGTCATGGGCAACGTGGAGACGGCGGGCGAAGAGAGTTTCGAACGGGGGTTGCTCGAATACCCCCACTACACCCGGCCGGCGGTCTGGACCGACGGGCAGGGTGTGGAACGCGCGGTGCCGGAAGTTCTGCTCTCCGGTCACCACGGAAAGGTCAAGGCCTGGCGGCTGGCCGAGGCGGAGAGGATCACGGAGGCCCGACGGCCGGACCTGTGGTCGCTCTACCAGGCGGGCCGTCCGGCAGAAACTGTTACGAACAAGGGTCGACGGCAGGCTCGCCGGCGCGACCCGAAACCGGAGTGACGGTCCGCCGCGAGGCGCGCCGATAGAAAAGGGGTAGTGCTATGAACCTGTTGCAGCAGCTCGAGCAGGAGCAGATCGAGAAGGCCCTCGGTGGCAAGACGATCCCGGAGTTCTCCTCGGGCGATACCGTCCGCGTGAACGTGAAGGTCGTCGAAGGCACGCGCGAGCGTGTCCAGGCCTATGAGGGCGTCGTGATCGCCCGCAAGAACGCTGGCGTGAACAGCTCCTTCACCGTTCGCAAGATCAGCTACGGCGAGGGCGTGGAGCGCGTGTTCCCGCTGTACTCCCCGCGCATCGACTCGATCGAGCTGGTCCGCAAGGGCGCCGTCCGTCGCGCCAAGCTGTACTATCTGCGCGATCTGCGCGGCAAGGCCGCCCGCATCGCCGAGCGCACCACCGGCCGCGGCATGGTCAACGGCCGCCGGGCTGCCGAGTAAGGCGCCTTCCGGTTCGTTTCAGGTTCATAGGTTCGGCGCCCGGCCATCCGGCTGGGCGTCTTCTTCCCGTCACCATCAGCAAAGCTTAAGGAGTAGGCGCCATGAAGCGCACGTTCCAGCCGTCCAAAATCGTGCGTAAGCGTCGCCACGGCTTCCGCCACCGCATGTCGACCGTCGGCGGCCGCAAGGTCATCGCCCGCCGCCGCGCCCGCGGCCGCAAGGTCCTGAGCGCCTGATCCCCGCGATGGCGGCGCCGGACCATGAGGTCGGGCGCCTGATGCGGCGGCCGGAATTTCTGGCCGTGGCCGGGACACGGCGCAAGCATGTGGCTCCCGGCCTGATCCTCCAGGTGCGCCGGCACGACGACAAGCAGCGGCCCGCCGATGGCGGTCCGCCGATCCGTTTCGGTTTGACGGCGAGCCGCAAGGTCGGCAACGCGGTGGTGCGCAATCGCGCCCGCCGCCGTTTGCGTGAGGCCGCGCGGCAGCTTCTGTCCACCCACGCCGCTCCAGGCCATGACTTCGTCCTGGTCGCGCGTGGCGGTACCGCCGAACGACCCTGGACCGACCTGCTCGGCGACCTGACCGCCGGGCTGAAGCGCCTCGGCCTGTGGCGCGAGGCGGAAGGGTAGGAGGCTCGCGACGTCATGTTTCGCATCGCCGGCCTCAGCCCGCTCGCGCACCTGCTCCGCGCGCTCGTCTATCTCTATCGCTGGACCTTGTCGCCCTTCGTGGGCTGGCATTGCCGTTTCCAGCCGACCTGCTCCTGCTACGCCATAGAATCGCTGGAAAAGCACGGCGCCATCCGGGGGGGATGGCTGACGGTGCGCCGGCTCGGGCGTTGCCATCCCTGGGGCGGGTCCGGCTGGGATCCGGTGCCCGATCCCGTCCCGCAGGGGGCGCCCCTGGCGTCCCATCGCTGCGGCCAGCGGGAAAAAGGGCATGCGGCGGTTGCCCAGCCCGGCGAAAACCCGTAACAAGGCCGCGCACACGCCGCCCTTCTTTCAAAGGCCCCACGGCAACCGGGACGCCATGACCGACCAACGCAACCTCATCATCGCGATTGCCCTGTCGATCGCCATCCTTCTGGGCTTCCAGTATTTCTACGAGAAGCCGCGGGTGGAGCAGCAGAAGCAACTCGCCGCCCAGCAGGCCGCCCAGACGGAGCAGTCGGTGCCGGTGCCCGCCCCCGGCGTGCCCGCCCAGCAGCCTCCCGCCACGGCAGAGGTCGCGAAGGAGCGTCCCGAACTGCTCGCCGAGCAGATGGCGGCCGGCACCCGCGTGAAGATCGACACGCCGGCCCTGCACGGGTCCGTCAATCTCGTCGGCGGCCGCATCGACGACCTGACGCTGGCCCAGTACCACGAGACGCCGGACCCCAAGAGCGCGGAAATCGTGCTGCTGGCCCCGGCCGGCACGCCCGCCGCCTATTACGCCGAGTTCGGCTGGGTGCCGCAGGGCGCCGGCATCGCCACCCCGACCGCGACCACCCGCTGGACCGCGGACGGCACGGCGCTGACTCCGAACAAGCCGCTGACCCTGACCTGGGACAATGGCCAGGGGCTGGTGTTCGAGCGCAAGATCGCCGTCGACCCGGACTTCATGTTCACGGTGACGCAGACCGTGCGCAACACCGGCGCCAACCCGGTCACCCTGCTGCCCTACAGTCTGGTGTCGCGTACGGGCACGCCGCACACCTCGGGCTACTACATCCTGCATGAGGGGCCGCTCGGCGTCTTCAACGGCTCGCTGACCGAAGAGAAGTACGACGACGTCCGCAAGGCCGGCAGCATCTCAAAGGAGACCACCGGCGGCTGGATCGGCATCACCGACAAGTACTGGCTGGTGTCGCTGGTGCCCGATTCGAACGAGAAGGTCACCGCGCGCTTCCTCTACAACCAGGTCGCCAACTCCGACCGCTACCAGACCGACACGATGGGTGCCCCGGTCACGGTCGCGCCGGGCGCTTCGGTCGAGAACACCGGCCGTCTGTTCGCTGGCGCCAAGCAGGTGAAGCTGCTCGACAGCTATTCCGAAAAGCTGAACATCAAGAATTTCGACCTCGCGATCGACTTCGGCTGGTTCTACTTCCTGACCAAGCCGTTCTTCTACGCGCTCGATTTCCTGGGCCGCGTCATCGGCAATTTCGGCATCGCCATCCTGGTGCTGACCGTCTGCGTCAAGGCCGTCTTCTTCCCGCTCGCCAACAAGTCCTATCAGGCGATGAGCAAGATGAAGGCCCTGCAGCCCAAGATGCAGGAGCTGCGCGAGAAGTTCAGCGACGATCAGGCGCGCATGAACCAGGAGCTGATGGCGCTGTACAAGCGCGAGAAGGTCTCCCCGGTGTCGGGCTGCCTGCCGATCCTGATCCAGATCCCGGTCTTCTTCTCGCTCTACAAGGTGCTGTTCGTGACCATCGAAATGCGGCATGCGCCGTTCTTCGGCTGGATCCACGATCTCTCCGCGCCCGATCCGACCAACCTGTTCACGCTGTTCGGCGTCATTCCCTGGGACCCGCCGCACCTGCTGCATCTCGGCCTGTGGCCGCTGATCATGGGCGTGACCATGTGGTTCCAGCAGAAGATGAACCCGGCTCCGCCGGACCCGGTCCAGCAGAAGGTGTTCCAGTTCCTGCCCATCGTCTTCACCTTCATGCTCGCCGGCTTCCCGGCCGGTCTGGTGATCTACTGGGCCTGGAACAACACGCTGTCGGTCCTGCAGCAGTGGACCATCATGAAGCGCATGGGCGTGAAGGCCTGATCCCTCCTCTGCTCAATGTCTGAGACGTACCGCCGGCAAAGACCCTTGACGGGCCTCTGCCGGCGGTATGTTTTTTAGCCGATCCCAACGAGAGCGCCCGCCATGACCACCCCCGACACGCCGACCCCCAACACCCCCAGCATCGTTTCCGGCTTCGACGACGCCGCGCTGGAGGCCGGGCGGCTGCTGTTCGCCAAGGAGTGCGACTTCGTCTGGGGCGCCAACGCGCTGAACCAGCTGCCGGAGGCCGACCTGCCGGAGGTCGCCTTCGCCGGCCGGTCGAATGTCGGCAAGTCGAGCCTCGTCAACGCGCTGACCGGACGCAAGACGCTGGCCCGCACCTCGAACACGCCGGGCCGCACGCAGCAGCTCAACTTCTTCAACCTTGGTGACCGGCTGAAGCTGGTGGACATGCCCGGTTACGGCTATGCCAAGGAGTCGAAGGAGAAGGTGGAGGCGTGGAACGACATGGTCCGCCGCTTCCTGCGCGGTCGCGTCACCTTGCGCCGGGCGCTGGTGCTGATCGATTCGCGCCATGGGCTGAAGCCGAACGACCACGAGATCATGGAGATGCTGGACCGCACGGCGGTGCCCTATGTCGTCGTGCTGACCAAGGCCGACAAGGTGAAGCCGGCGGAACTGGACAAGGTGCGCCGCGACACCCAGGCGGGACTGAAGAAGCACCCCGCCGCCTTCCCCGACATTCACGTCACCAGTTCGGAGAAGGGCACCGGCATCGCCGAACTGCGCGCCAGCCTCGCGGCGTTGGCTCTGGCCGCCGGATAAAGGGCCGGCGGCGATGGGCGGCCTTTCCCCCGCGCTGCTGTTCCTGATGCAGGCCCTGCTGCTGATCGCCGGGCCGTTTCTGCTGTGGCGGCTCGGCGGCGGCTGTCACATCGCCCCGATGGTGGTCATCCAGATCCTGTTCGGGGTGGCACTGGGGCCGTCGCTGCTCGGCCGGCTGGTGCCGGATTTGTGGGGCGTTCTGTTCGCGCCGACGGCACTGGCGCCGCTGTCCGGTCTGGCCCTGATGGCCGTCGTTTTCTTCGCCTTCCTGACCGGCCTGCACCTTGACCCCGCCGAGTTCCGCGGGCGGGGCGGGGCCTTCGCCACAGTGGCGCTGTCCAGCATGCTGGTACCGACGCTGCTGGGCGGCGCCTTGGGCTGGTGGCTGGCCGGCGCATTTCCCGCCATGACCGGTAGGCATGCGACCCCCGGCCTGTTCGCCGCCGGCTTCGGCATTTGTGTCGGGGTCACCGCCCTGCCGGTGCTGGGGGCCATCCTGCGCGAGATGGATTTGTTGGGCGACCGGGTCGGGCGTCTGGCGCTGGGCTATGCCGCGGTGAATGATGCGCTGCTTTGGCTGCTGATCACCGCGGTCCTGGCATGGTCCACGGCGGGTGGCGGTGATGCCTGGGCGGTGGCCCAAGTGGGGGTGCTCGGGTTCGCCTATGTCGGCGTGACGGTTCTGGCCGTCCGCCCGCTGCTCGACCGCCTGCTGGAGCGGGTGGCGCCGGACGGGCGGATGGGCGACACAGCCGTGGTGGTGACCTGCGCCGCGCTGCTGGCCTCGGCCGCGGTGACCGAGTTGATCGGACTGCACTACATCCTGGGAGCTTTCATCGCCGGTACGGCCATGCCGCGCCGCTACGCCGCGGCGATCCTCGACCGGCTGGAGCATTTCGCGACGTTGATCCTGCTGCCGTTCTTCTTCACGCTGACCGGCCTGAAGGTGAACCTGACGCTGGACGACTCCGCGCAATGGTCGGTGTTCGCACTCGCCAGCCTCGCCACGCTGGCAGGCAAGATGGCCGGGACCACGCTGCCCGCGCGCTGGACCGGGGAGTCCTGGCCGGACGCGCTCAGGCTCGGCACGCTGATGCCGTGCAAGGGGCTGATGGAGGTGATCGTGCTGACCGTCTTGCTGGAAGCGGGCGTGCTGTCCGGCCCCTGTTTCTCGGCGATGGTGTTGATGGCGGTGGCGGTCACTGCGTTGACGCAGCCGATGACGCGGCTGGTCGGATTGTGGCGCGCGGCCGGAGCCGCAGCGGCTGCGACCGCGGGAGGCCGGCGCGGGGGTATGTGACCGTTAAATTGCCCCCTAGGCAACCGGCCGGCCTTTCCGTTAAAGAAACCCAACACTCCACCCCGACAAAGGGCATCCTCCCGTGCAGACTCCCACCCGTGACGAGTGGCTCGCCAAGGCCCGTACCCTGTCCGAAGCGCTGCCCTACATGCGCCGTTATGCCGGGAGCACCTTCGTCATCAAGTACGGCGGCCACGCCATGGGCGACGCCAGCCTGGCGGAGCTGTTCGCGCGCGACATCGTTCTGCTGAAGCAGGTCGGCATCAATCCGGTGGTCGTCCACGGCGGCGGCCCGCAGATCGGCCAGATGCTGGAGCGTCTGAAGATCAAGTCCAGCTTTATCGACGGCCTGCGCGTCACCGACAAGGAGACGGTCGAGGTGGTCGAGATGGTGCTGGCCGGCTCCATCAACAAGCAGATCGTCGCCGCCATCAACAGCGCCGGCGGCCGTGCCGTCGGCCTGTCGGGCAAGGACAGCAACCTGATCACCGCCCGCCGGCTGGAGCGGGTGCAGCGTGATCCCGACAGCAACATCGAGCGGGTGCTGGACCTGGGCTTCGTCGGCGAGCCCTACAAGGTGAACCCGGAGATCCTGCAGGCCCTGGCCAAGTCGGACATCATCCCGGTGATCGCGCCGGTCGGTTTCGACGTGAACGGCGACACCTACAACATCAACGCCGACACGGCGGCCGGTGCGGTCGCGGCGGCGGTGAAGGCGGCGCGCTTCTTCCTGCTGACCGACGTGGCCGGCGTGCTCGACAAGGAAAAGAAGCTGATCGAGAAGATGTCGCTGGCCGATGCCCACAAGGCCATCGCCGACGGCACCGCCTCGGGTGGCATGATCCCGAAGATCGAGACCTGCATCGGCGCGGTGGAGCAGGGCGTCGATGCCGCTGTTATCCTGGACGGCCGCGTGCCGCATGCACTGCTGCTGGAGATCTTCACCGAAGGCGGCGCCGGCACCCTGATCGGCAAGGCCTGATGCCGGAATAAGGGGGGCTGATGTCCGACCTGCGCAAGGATTTGCTCCGCCAGATGAAGGCCATCCGCGAGAAGATGGACCCGAAGCTGGTGGAGCGTGCCCGGCTGGCGGCGTTGGGCAAGGTCCCCTATGACACCGACGCGGCGAAGGAGGCGGTCGGCCATTTCCTCGACGCCAAGCGGGATGGCGGTGCCTTCCGGCGCAAGCTGGAACAGGCACTGAAGGCCGAGGGTGCGGCGCTGGACCTCGATGACGGGGAGAAGGCGCCGCCGACCGCGAAGCCGAGACGCGGCGGCCGGGTGACGTAACGCCGTCTCGAACCACGCAAGGAGCACAGCCTTGCTGCATGTCTTCGTCAATGACGGCGGTCTGCTGCGCTGGGCCAGGGGGGCGGCATCGGACGAGGCGGCGCCATTGCCCGACTCCGCCGTGTGGCTCGACCTGATCAATCCGACGTCCGAAGAGTTGGCGCGGGCGGAGGCGCTGGTCGGCACCGGCCTGCCCACCCGCGAGCAGATGGCGGAAATCGAGGAATCGAGCCGTCTGCGCGTGGCCGGCGGCGCCCTGACCATGACCGTCACCGCACTGGTTTGGGCCGACACCGACGAGCCGCGCATCGCCACGGTCAGCTTCGTGCTGGCCGGGCGGCGGCTGGTTACCATCCATGACATCGATCCGCAGGCGCTGCTGGCTTTCCGCCGCCGCGCCACCCATGGCGAGATTTCGGCCGCCCGTGGCGAGCTGGTTCTGGCGGCGCTGGTGGATGGGATGATCGACCGCACCTCCGTCGTGTTGCGGCGCACCGGGGTGGAGTTGGATGCGTTGAACCGCCGCTATTTCCGCGGGCGCAAGCTGCGGTCGCGCGGCGAAACGCTGGACGATGCCCAGACGCTGAAGCGCATCGGCCATGCCGGGCATTTGATCGGCAAGGCGCGGGTCAGTCTGGCCAGCCTTACCCGCATGACCGATTTCCTGGCGCGCGGCGACGGCTGGAATTCCGGCAAGGCGACGCGGCGCTGGGCCAAGACCACGCTGCAGGATCTGCGCGGGCTCGACCAGTATGCCCGTTTCCTGGCCGGCAAGGTCGCGTTGGCGTTGGATACCGCACTGGGCCAGATCAACGTCGAGCAGAACGAGATCGTGAAGATCGTGTCGGTGCTGACCGTTCTGCTCTATCCGCCGACCCTGGTCGCCAGCATCGGCGGCATGAATTTCACCGATATGCCCGGCAGCGATTCGCCCTTCGGCTATGTCAGCGCCCTGGGGCTGATGCTGCTGTCGGCGTTGCTGCCGGTGGTCTATGTGCGGTCGAAGCGCTGGATGTAGCGCGTTTCCACAATGTGGCAGGCGGATCGTCCGCGGCGCTTTCCTTTTGACAGGCGCGTTCTCCGTCGGCAGGATGGGCGCATTCCAGGGGGGTCCCGACAGGGGGCTGAGATACCAACGGCCGGACGGCGCCAAGCGTCGCCGGCAGCGTGGTGACCCTTCGAACCTGATCCGGGTCATACCGGCGAAGGGAGGGACCTCGTGACGGGCCGACCACGCCCCGTCCGGCCGTATCGGCCCCACATCTTTGGGGCGCATGGCCCGCACGATGATACCGCACCTCCGTCCGCAGTCCCGGGTTTGTCCGCCCAACTCCGACGGAGAAACCCAATGCCTAAGGACTTCAACGAGAACGCCATCCGCATTTCGACCGGCCCGCTGCCGTCGTCGCGGAAAATCCATGTGCCCGGCACGCGCTTTCCCGATCTGCGCGTCGCCATGCGCGAGATCGCGCTGTCGGGCGGCGAGCCGCCGCTGACCGTCTATGACGCTTCCGGCCCCTACACGGACGAGTCGGTCGCCATCGACGTGCGGGCCGGACTGGCCAAGCACCGCCACGACTGGATCCTGGCGCGTGGCGACGTCGAGACGACCGACAGCGGCGTGCTGCGCGCCAAGGGCGGCGGGGCGGTGACCCAGATGGCCTACGCCCGCGCCGGCATCGTCACCGCGGAGATGGAATACATCGCCGTCCGCGAGAATCTCGGCCGCGCCGCTGCGCTGGAGGCCGCGCGCGATGGCGAGGATTTCGGTGCCGAGATCCCCGACTTCATCACCCCGGAATTCGTCCGTGACGAGGTGGCGCGCGGGCGGGCGATCATCCCGTCCAACGTCAACCATCCCGAGTCGGAGCCGATGATCATCGGCCGCAACTTCCTGACCAAGATCAACGCCAACATCGGCAACTCCGCGGTGACCTCCTCGATCGAGGAAGAGGTGGAGAAGATGGTCTGGTCGATCCGCTGGGGGGCGGACACCGTGATGGACCTGTCGACCGGCGCCGACATCCACCAGACCCGCGAGTGGATCCTGCGCAACTCCCCGGTTCCCATCGGCACGGTGCCGATCTATCAGGCGCTGGAGAAGGTGAATGGCAAGGCCGAGGACCTGACCTGGGAGCTGTTCCGCGACACGCTGATCGAACAGGCGGAGCAGGGCGTCGACTACTTCACCATCCATGCCGGGCTGCGGCTGGCCCATATCCCACTGACCGCCAAGCGGGTGACCGGGATCGTCTCGCGCGGTGGCTCGATCATCGCCAAATGGTGTCTGGCGCATCACCGCGAGAATTTCCTCTACGACCATTTCGCCGACATCGTCGAGATCTGCCGCGCCTATGACGTGGCGCTGTCGATGGGCGACGGCCTGCGGCCGGGCAGTCAGGCCGACGCCAACGACGCCGCGCAGTTCGCCGAACTGGAGACGCTGGGCGAGCTGACCAAGATCGCCTGGGCGCGCGACGTGCAGGTGATGATCGAGGGGCCGGGCCATGTGCCGATGCACAAGATCAAGCACAATGTGGAGAAGCAGCTGGCGCTGTGCGGCGAGGCGCCCTTCTACACGCTCGGGCCGTTGGTGACCGACATCGCGCCGGGTTACGACCACATCACCAGCGCCATCGGCGCGGCGATGATCGGCTGGTTCGGCACAGCGATGCTCTGCTACGTCACGCCTAAGGAGCATCTGGGCCTGCCGGATCGCGACGATGTGAAGGCCGGCGTCATCGCCTACAAGATCGCCGCCCATGCCGCCGACCTTGCCAAGGGCCATCCGGCGGCGCGGCTGCGCGACGACGCCATGTCGCGCGCCCGCTTCTCCTTCCGCTGGCGCGACCAGTTCGCCCTGTCGCTCGACCCCGACACGGCGATGGCCTACCACGACGAGACCCTGCCGGCGGAAGGCGCCAAGACCGCGCATTTCTGTTCGATGTGCGGGCCGAAATTCTGTTCGATGAAGATCACGCAGGAAATCCGCGACGCCGCGGAGTCCGGCATGGCCGAGATGTCGCAGAAGTTCCGCGAGTCGGGCGGGGAGATCTACCAACCGGCGGCGGAGTGAGGCAGGGGAGGGGGCGGACAGCCGCCCCCGTCACCCCGCGTACCTGATCTCCAGCACCTCGACCTGCTCCATCCCCGCCGGGGTGCGCACATCCACCAGATCGCCCTCCCGCGCCTTCAGCAGGGCGCGGGCGATGGGGGAGATCCAGCTGACATGGCCGCGGTCGGGATCTACCTCGTCGGCGCCGACGATGGTGATGGTGTTCTCGGCCCCATCCTCGCGGGCATAGGTGACGGTCGCGCCGAAGAAGATCTGTTCGCGGTTCTTCTGGTCCTGCGGGTTGACCACCACCGCCGATTCCAGCCGCTTGTTCAGGAAGCGGATGCGGCGGTCGATCTCGCGCAGGCGCTTCTTGCCATAGAGATAGTCGCCATTCTCGGACCGGTCGCCGTTGCCGGCGGCCCAGGACACTACCTCCACCACCTTCGGCCGCTCCACCCGCAGCAGGTGGCGCAGTTCTTCCTGCATGCGCTGGAAGCCGGGCGGGGTCATGTAGTTCTTGAAGCCCTGCGGCAACGGTGCCGGTTCGTCGAGATCGTCGTCGTCTGGCGTGTCGTTCTCGCGGGTGAAGGCCTTGCTCATGGTCCGACCTGTCCTGTGGCAGGGGTGATAACGTCCGGGAAAAGGAAAAGGCGCCTTGCGGCGCCTTTTCCCGTTCCAGAGGTTCCGGTTGGGCCGTTGGGCTTACCGCTTCCACCAGCCGCGGCGCGGCTTGGCGTTCGCCTCGTCCTCGTCACCGGCGGGGGCCGGCTCGTTGGCGGGCTCGGCGGCCGGAGCGGGCTGGTGCACCGGAGCCGGCGCGGCGGCAACCGGTGCGGCTTCGGCCGGAGCCTCCGCAGCGGCCTTGCGCTTGCGCGACGCCTTTTTGGCCGGCGCCTTGTCGGTCGCGACCTCTGCCGGGGCTTCGGCGGCGGCAGCGGCCTTGCGCTTGCGGCCCTTGGCCGGCGCTTCGGCAGCAGCCGGAGCGGCCACGGGAGCAGCCTCCACCGGGGCTTCGGCGGCAGCCTTGCGCTTGCGCGACGCCTTCTTGGCCGGCGCGGCTTCGGCGGCGGCTTCCGCCGGCGCCTCGACCGCAGCGGCGGCCTTGCGCTTGCGGCCCTTGGCCGGCGCCTCGGCAACGGCCGGAGCGGCCACGGGGGCAGCCTCCACCGGAGCTTCGGCGGCGGCCTTGCGCTTGCGCGACGCCTTCTTGGTCGGAGCCTTCGTCGCGGCGGCTTCGGCCGGGGCCGGAGCGGTCACCGGCGGCTCGGTGGCGGGCACCGGAACCGGGGCTTGCTCGACCGCCGGGGCGGTATCGCCGGCCAGGATCCAGTCGAGGTCGCTCGCCTCGACCGGTGCCGGAGTTGCCTGAGCCGGAGCGGCGGGCTGCTCGGAGACGGCGTCCTCGCCGCCCTCCAGGCCTTCCGCGCCCTCGCGGCGCGACCGGCGACGGCCACCGCGCTTGCCGCGGCGACGCTTCTTGCGGCCTTCGCCGTTGCGCTCGCCGGCGTCGGCGCCGGTTTCGTCCTCGCCGTCCTCGTCCTCGTCGTCGCCTTCGGCGTCAGCCGAGTCGGCGGCGGGTTCGGAGATGGCGGCACCGGGGATCGCCTCGGCGGCAACCGGAAGAGCGGCGTCCTCGGTCTCCTGACCGGCTTCGTCCGTCTCGCCCTCGCCCTCGGCGGTGTCGCCTTCGGCCCGGCCGTCCTCGCGGTCACGGCCACGGCCACGACGGCGGCGGCGACGACGACGACGGTCCTCGCCATTGCCATCGCCGTTGGTCTCGGCACGCTCGGCGGACTCCTCGACCTGGGCGGCTTCGACCTCGGCCTCCGGCTCCTCCACCGGCTGGACCGGCTCGGCGGCGAGCGCGCGGTCGGTCTCGGCCATCACGCGGTCGGCACTGACCAGCGGGCCTTCCTCGTCGGGCAGGCGGGCCTTGTTGCGCTCCAGACGGTGGTCCGGGGCAATCAGGGTGTCGTCGGCCTGGACCATGACGCTGAAGGCGTGACGCTCTTCGATCTTGGCCAGCTCACCACGCTTCTGGTTGAGGATGTAGAGCGCGATGGAGGTCGGGACGTAGATGGTGATCTCGGCCGACCGCTTGCGGATGCCTTCTTCCTCGATGGCGCGCAGGACGTGCAGCGAGGCGGATTCGACCGAACGGACGACGCCGGTGCCCGAGCAGTGCGGGCAGCGCTCGAAGTTGGTCTCCAGCAGAGACGGACGCAGACGCTGGCGCGACAGCTCCAGCAGGCCGAAGGCGGAGATGCGGCCGAGCTGGATGCGCGCCCGGTCGTTCTTCATCGCCTCCTTCATGCGGCGCTCGACGGCGGCGTTGTTCCGCGGCTCCTCCATGTCGATGAAGTCGATGACGATCAGGCCGGCCAGATCGCGCAGGCGCAGCTGGCGTGCCACCTCGTCGGCAGCCTCCAGGTTGGTCTTGTAGGCGGTTTCCTCGATGTTGCGCTCGCGGGTCGACTTGCCGGAGTTGACGTCGATGGAGACCAGCGCCTCGGTCGGGTTGATGACGATGTAGCCACCGGAGCGCAGCTGCACCACCGGGCTGTGGATGGCGTCGATCTGCGTTTCCACCTGATAGCGGTGGAACAGCGGGATCTGGCTGTCTCGGTACAGCTGGACGCGCTGGGAATGGCCCGGCATCAGCATGTCCATGAACTCGCGCGCCGTGCGGAAGCCGGCCTCGCCCTCGACCCAGATCTCGTCGATGTCGTTGGAATAAAGATCGCGGATCGACCGCTTGATCAGGTTCGCCTCTTCATAGATGAGGCAGGGCGCCGACGACTTCAGCGTCTGTTCGCGAATGTCGTCCCACAGGCGCAGGAGATATTCCAGGTCGCGCTTGATCTCGGGCTTGGAACGCTCCAGCCCGGCGGTGCGCAGGATGACCGCCATGCCGTCGGGAATGTCGAGATCCGACAGGATTTCCTTCAGGCGCTTGCGGTCGGCCGGGTTGGTGATCTTGCGGGAAATCCCGCCGCCACGGCCGGTGTTGGGCATCAGGACGCAGTAGCGGCCGGGCAGCGACAGGTAGGTGGTCAGCGCCGCACCCTTGTTGCCGCGCTCCTCCTTCGTCACCTGCACCAGCATGACCTGCCGGCGCTTGACCACTTCCTGGATCTTGTAGGAACGCAGCGGGCGCGAGCGGCGGCGCTGGGTCTCCGCCTCCTCGTCCTCGTCGCCACCGAGCGTGTCGGGGGCGTCCTGGGCACCGGCCTGGGCGGCGCCCTCCGACGGGGCGGTCTGCTCATCGCCGGACTCGGCGTCTTCGGCGCCGTTGTCCTCGTCGCCTTCCTCATCCGACGCCTCGGGCGCGATGGGGGAGGGCATCGGCGACCATTCCTCGACCACCTGCTCGGGGCGGATCGGCTCGCCCATCACGGCGCCGTCGGCGGCGGCCTCGGCCCGGGCTTCCGCCTGCTCTTCCAGGCGGCGCTCCTCGGCCAGCAGCGCCTCGCGGTCGGCGATGGGAATGCGGTAGTAGTCGGGATGGATTTCGGAGAAGGCGAGGAAGCCGTGGCGGTTCCCGCCATATTCCACGAAGGCCGCCTGAAGCGAAGGCTCGACCCGCGTCACCTTCGCCAGGTAGATGTTGCCCTTCAGCTGCTTGCGGCTGGCGATCTCGAAGTCGAGCTCTTCCAGCCGGTTCCCATTGACCACGGCAACCCGGGTTTCCTCCGGGTGCGTGGCGTCCACCAGCATGCGCTTGGCCATATACGGTCCTCAACGGCGCGACCCAGGGAACCCGCGCGACCGGTCGGGCCGCCTGGACGCAGCGTCTGTTGTGGGCGAAGCATACGGCACGACGGACCGGAACCGCCGAACGGCGCTGACGAGAGCAGCCAGGACGGCCCGGTCGACACGCGCCGGGCTGCCGCCTTGCGGCCACAGCCAGCTTCGAGGTTTCGTCCTCTCACCGCCAATCCGAACGCGCCACCCCGCGACGTCCCTCCGGCGCGGATGGCCGGACAGGCGGTGTCGGGGGCGACGCCGCAGCCCCTTGGTCGGCCCCGTGACCGGCGATCGGCTGATCCTGGGAGGTTGATCCCGGCATCAGCGAATCGGCGCTCACCTTGGGAGTCCGACCCGAATCTGGCGAATTGCGGTCTGTCGCAAAGATACCATAGACAAGCGATCCCTCTTGCACAACGCGGAAATGCGCCGATTCGGCGAACAAGTTCGTCGCGGGGAAGCGGGGATGCGTGCTTCCACCGTGGCAGCCCGCCCCGGCATGTACGCCGCCACGCTCACGCTCACTGTTGCAGGAACGGCACCCCCGTCCGGAATTGACTCGGGATCTGATGATCCGCGTTGAGAGCCTTGAATTGGCTAGGCTATAGCTGAGCGTCCACTGTCTTGCTTTGTGCGCCTTCAGCCGCCGAGGAGTCTCGATGCCACGGCCGCCCAGCCCGACCATAGCCACCGCTCCGGCCGCCGCTTCGCCGCGTTGGCTGGCGATGCGCGTTCTCGGATTGGTTCTGCCGCTGCTGCTGGTGTTGGGGCTGATCTGTTTCGCTGCGACCGGGGCGGCGAGAGCGCAGACCACCGCGGCTCTGCCGTCGGCGCCGCCGCGCACGGCGGTGGTCGATGCCCGACTGGGCATCCATCCGGACAAGACCCGCTTCGTGTTGGAGCTGAGCGACGCGGTGTCCTTCTCCGTGTCGATGGCCGCCGATCCCTACCGCGTCATCATCGATCTGCCCGACCTGATCTGGCCTGGCGGCGCGCTGCCGGTGGAGGGCAAGGGGGTGGTCGCGCGCTATCGGCATGCGGCGGGCGGCCCGCGCGGCACGCGCCTGACCTTCGAGACGGTCGGCCCGGCGCGGCTGCGCGAGGGCTACATGATCCCGGCGCGGGACGGCCACCAGCCGCGCCTCGTGCTCGACCTGGAGAAGACCACTCCGGCGGAGTTCCGGCAGCTTGCCGGGGCCACGGCGGGGAACGACGCCGTTGGAGAGTTCGGGACCAAAAGCCCGCTGACGATGAGTTCGATCGTCGCATCTGCAATGGCAATTCCGGCGCCGCAGCCGTCCCCTCAGCCGGCCGCTCCCGAGTCGTCGACCTCCACCGCCGTCACCGCTCCGCCGCCCTTTGCGCCGCTGCCGCCGATCCCGCCGGCGCAGCTGATCCCGGCTGCGCTGCCCGTTGCCCCGCCGCTGCCGGACAACAAGCCGCCGACGGTGGCGGAAAAGCCGCTGATCGTGCTCGACCCCGGCCATGGCGGCCAGGATCCCGGCGCCATCGGCGTCGGCGGCATCTATGAGAAGGACATCACGCTCGCCACCGCCAAGGAGGTGAAGCGCCAGTTGGAGGCGACCGGCCGCTACCGGGTGAAGCTGACCCGCGACAGCGATGTGTTCATCCGGCTGCGGGATCGCGTCACCATTGGGCGCGAGGCCGGCGCAGACCTGTTCATCTCGCTGCATGCCGACAGCATCAGCAGCGGCGACGTGCGCGGCATGTCGATCTATACCTTGTCCGACAAGGCGTCCGACCGCGAGGCGGAAATGCTGGCGGCCAAGGAGAACCGGGCCGACGCCCTGGTGGGGCTCGATCTGTCGGGCGAGAACAAGCTGGTCGCCAACATCCTGATCGATCTGGCCCAGCGCGACGCCATGAACCATTCCAAGCGCTTCGCCACGCTGGCGCTGCAGAATCTCGGGCGCGAGGTACCGCTGATCCCCAACCGGCCGCACCGGCAGGCCGGCTTCGCCGTGCTGACCGCGCCCGACGTGCCGTCGGCGCTGATCGAGATGGGATACCTGTCGAACCGGCAGGATATCAAGCTCCTGACCTCCACCGGCCACCGCGAGCGTCTGGGCAAGGGGCTGGCCCGCACCATCGACGCCTATTTCCGCTGGCTGCACGGCGCGCAGCGGAGCTGAAACGGGGCCGGACTGCCGGATACTGACGGCCCGAATACCCCCTTTGCGCCGGCGCCTTCTTGCGGGTGCCCTCTGCGTGTCACATTTTCCTGACATGACGGGAACGGGGGCGGCACTTCGCACCGCGGCGGTGTAGGATGCGCCGCCCTGTCAGGCGCACCTGCGATCCGGCTCCATCGGAACCGGCGTCCAGGCGCGCCGTTCGTCGTTTCTTGCGGGATCGGTCATGCGCCTTCTTCTGTCCTTGCTGATGGCCTTCGTGATGCTGGCTCTTGCCGGTGCCGGGGGGCTGGTCTTCCTGTTCGAGCATTACGACCACGACCTGCCCGACTACACCAAGCTGGCCAACTACGAGCCGCCGGTGACCACGCGCATCTATGCCGGCGACGGGCGCCTGATGGCGGAATTCGCGTCGGAACGGCGCATCTTCGTGCCGATCGACTCCATGCCGCGTCAGGTCATGAACGCCTTCATGGCGGCCGAGGACAAGAATTTCTATGGCCACCAGGGCGTCGATCCGATCGGCATCCTGCGCGCGATCCTGACCAACATCGAAAATTTCGGCCGCGACCGCCGGCCGGTCGGTGCCAGCACGATCACGCAGCAGGTCGCCAAGAACATGCTGCTGACCAACGAGGTCTCCTTCGCCCGCAAAATCAAGGAGGCGATCCTGGCGGTCCGCATCGAGCGGACCTTCAGCAAGGACCGCATCCTCGAGCTGTATCTGAACGAGATCTTCCTGGGGAACCGCTCCTACGGCGTGGCGGCGGCGGCGCTGAACTATTTCAACAAGGCGCTGGATGAGCTGAGCATCGAGGAGGTCGCTTTCCTGGCGGCTTTGCCCAAGGCGCCCTCCAACTACAATCCGGACCGCCAGCACGACGCCGCCATCGCCCGCCGCAACTGGGTGATCGGCCGCATGGCGGAAGACGGCTACATCACGCCGGAAGAGGCGAAGGCCGCGCAAGGGCGGCCGCTGGTCACCCGCAAGCGCGACGAGCAGGAGGTGGTGACCGCCGAATATTTCTCCGAGGAGGTCCGGCGCGAGCTGGTGAAGCTCTACGGCGAGCAGGCGCTGTATGAGGGCGGGCTGTCGGTCCGCGCCTCGATGGACCCGACGCTGCAGGCGACCGCGACCAAGGCGCTGCGCGACGGGCTGATCGCCTACGACCGCCGCCATGGCTGGCGCGGCCCCGTCGCCAAGATGGAGAATTTCGACAACTGGCCGAAGAAGCTGGCCGCCATGCCGCCGCCCGCCGGGTCGGAGGGCTGGAAGCTGGCGGTCGTGCTGAAGGACGACCAGGCGGACGGGCTGGACATCGGGCTTGCCGACGGCAGCCGCGGCCGCATTCCGCTGTCCGAACTGCGCTGGGCCCGCGCCTCCAAGGATGGTGACGTCTCCGGCCCGGCGATCCGCAAGCCGTCCGACGTCGCCAAGCTGGGCGACGTCCTGCTGGTCGAGCCGATCAGCGGCCCGCCGGCCAAGGACGACGACGAGAAGCCGGCGAAGAAGAACGACAAGTCGGCCGCCAAGGAGCTGCCGCCGAACAGCTACGGCCTGCGCCAGATTCCGCAGGTGCAGGGCGGCCTCGTGGCGCTCGATCCGCACACCGGCCGCGTGCTGGCGATGGTCGGCGGCTTCTCTCCCGCCATGAGCGTCTTCAACCGCGCCACCCAGGCGTTGCGCCAGCCCGGTTCGTCCTTCAAGCCCTTCGTCTATCTGACGGCGCTGAACCAGGGCTTCACCCCGTCGTCGCTGGTGATGGATGCGCCCTTCTCCTTCGACCCGGGCGGCGGACAGCCGGTCTGGCGGCCGGAGAACTACAGCCATGAATTCTACGGCCCGACCCCGCTGCGCGTCGGCATCGAGAAGTCGCGCAACGTCATGACCGTCCGCCTTGCCCAGCAGATCGGCATGGACAAGGTCAAGGCGCTGGTCGAGAAGTTCGGCATCGTCGACAACCTGCAGCCCTACCTGCCGATGGCGCTGGGCGCCGGGGAGACGACGGTGCTGCGGCTCGCCACCGCCTACGCCATGCTGGACAATGGCGGCAAGCGGGTGGTGCCGACCTTCATCGACCGTGTGCAGGACCGCAACGGCAAGACCATCTTCCGCCACGACAACCGCCCGTGCGAGGGCTGTAACAACGTCGCCTGGAAGGACGGGATGGCGGTGCCGGGGGTGCCCGATACCCGCGAGCAGGTGAACGACCCGCGCACCACCTACCAGATCGTCTCGATCCTGGAAGGCGTGGTCCAGCGCGGCACCGCTGCCGCGCTGCGCTCGCTGGGCAAGCCGCTGGCCGGCAAGACCGGCACCACCAACGACAGCCACGACGCCTGGTTCATGGGTTTCTCGCCCGATCTGGTGGTCGGCACCTACATCGGCTTCGACCAGCCGCGCTCGCTGGGCGGCCACGAGACCGGCGGCTCGGCCGCGGTGCCGGTGTTCAAGGAAGTCATGCAGGTGGCGCTGAAGGACAAGCCGGCGACGCCGTTCCGCGTGCCGCCCGGCCTGCGCCTCGTCCGCGTCAACCCGGCCAACGGCCAGCTGGCCCAGCCGGGCGACAACCGCGCCATCTGGGAAGCCTTCCTGCCGGGCACCGAGCCCAACCCCGACCAGCCTCAGGTGGTGCTGGACGGCTCCTCGCAGGCGTCCGGCGCCATGATGGGCGATCCGAACGCCACCGGCGGTTTCGGCTCGCAACAGCCGGGCGTACCGGCCCCGCCGGCCGCGGCGACGCTGGGAACCGGCGGGCTCTACTGAGCCAAAAGAAAAGGGGCGCCCACAGCGGGCGCCCTTTTTTGCAGTCGCTATGAGACGACGCTGTCGCGCTCAGTGCGTCGTATGTCCCGCCGCCGACAGCGAGGCCAGCGCGTCCACCGGGCAGGTTCCGAGCGGGCGCAACGCCGGTTCCAGTGCGGCGAACATCGCGCGCACGCCGTCCTCGTTGACGTGCAGGGCGTCCATGAACAGCTCGTCCTTGTCCACCGCGCGGCGAGCGTCGATCACGGTGACGCCGGCGGGCAGGCGGCTCTTCAGTTCGGCGAAGAAGGCGTCGAAATTCCTCAGCTTGCCGGCGTAGGTCGGGAAATAGGGAGTGATGACCACCGCCACCCGGGTGCCGTGCGCCTGGGCGCTGCGGATGATGCGGTCCAGCGCCTGCCAGTTGGCGTCGGCGGCGGTCATCACTTCTTCCGGCGCGGCGGCCAGCTGCGCCTTCATCGGTTCGGGGATGGCGCCCACCAGGGTGCGGTCGGCGGCGGGCTTCAGCAGGCCGCCGACCAGCCGCATGGTCTGGTTGTTGTTGAAGGTCATCAGGTGGAAGGCGTGGTTGGCCATCCACAGCTCCTCGTTCTCCTGCCGGACGAAGGCGTCGATGCGCGGCGAGTAGTAGGCCAGCAGCGGCAGGTCGGCGAGGTCGTGCGGGTTGTCGACCACGCCGGTCGGCTCCAGAACCAGCAGGCGCGGCGCGCCGTGGCGTTCGACGTAATCCTCCCACAACAGGGCCGACAGCACGGTCGGCGCCCCGCCCATGCCCAGATTGAGCGCCCGGCCGCAGGTCATGTCCTGCAGGGCGGAGACCGGGAAATGGTTGTCCGCCCGTGAATTGCCGAGCACCAGCACGTCGGCCGGCCCGCGAACCGGGCGCGACTCCGCCTTCAGGGCGGCCTTCACCAGAAGGGGACTCGGCTGCTGCCCCTCGCCGGTCGGCTGCTTGGCAGGCGGCTTGATGCCCGGCAATTCGGCTTCCGGTTCGAACGGGCGGTAGATCGCCATGAAGCGGTCGCTGGAGCGCAGCAGCAGGCCGCCCAGCGCCGAAGCCAGGACGCGGTCCATCGCCGTGACGGTGGCGAGGATCAGCACGATGCAAGCCAGAAGGCGGTACATGGGAGGGGGCTCCGTCCGGTCAGAACTGGAAGTAGATGAAGGCGTGGTTGGCGAAGCTGCCGAACAGCAGCATCACCAGGATCAGGGCGGAGCAGGCCATCGACCGCGCCACCACATTCATCCCGGCGTAGCGTCGGCCGGCGCCGCGCTCGACCAGCGCGTCGACCATGAGCACGATCAGGCCGGTGACGGCGACGCGCAGAAGCGAGCTGGCCTGCTGGTTGCCCTGCTGAAGCCCGAAGTCGCCGTCGGCGATGATGCCCAGGATGGTCCAGACCGTGTGCAGGCTGTCGGCGCGGAAGGGCAGCCAGGTCAGCGTCACCACGGCGAAGACCAACCCGATCATCACCAGCCGCCCGGCGGCCAGCACCGGGCCGCTGAGCCGCACCGGGCTGAGGACGGCCAGCCGGCGGGCGCCGTCCTCCACCAGCATCAACCCGCCATGCAGCGCCCCCCACAGGACGAAGGTCCAGTTGGCGCCGTGCCACAGGCCGGAGATCAGCATGGTGATGACGACGTTGCGGATGCGCAGCCAGCGCGTACGGCTGCCGCCCATCGGCACATAGACGTAGTCGCGGAACCAGGTGGACAGCGAGATGTGCCAGCGCCGCCAGAAATCGCGCATGCCGGTTGCGAAATAGGGCCGGGCGAAGTTCTGGCACATGGTGTAGCCGAAGATCTGCGCCAGCCCGATGGCGATCAGCGAATAGCCGGCGAAATCACCGTAGATCTGCAGCGAGAAGCAGATCAGCCCGATCACATGCTGAAGCGCGTTGAAGAACTCCGGCTGGTGGAAGCGGGCGTCGACCACCACCGCGGCGTTGTCGGCCAGCCCGATCTTCAGGAAATAGCCCCAGATCACCTTCTCCAGCCCGGCGAAGCGCTCCTCGAACGGGATGTCGCGCGGGCGCTGCTGGATTTGCGGCAGCAGGTCGCGTGCCCGCACGATGGGGCCGGCCACCAGCTGCGGGAAGAAGGCGACGAAGCTGGCATAGCGCACCAGCGAGCGTTCCGGCTGCTTCAGCTCTCCCGTATACAGGTCAATGCCATAGCTGAGGTTCTGGAAGGTGTAGAAGGAGATGCCGACCGGCAGCAGGATGTCGAGCGTCCGCCGCCCGATCTCGATCCCCAGCGAGGCGAGCGCCACCTCGGCGCTGTCGGCGAAGAAGTTGTAGTATTTGAAGAAGAACAGCATGCCCAGGTTGGCGCCCAGGCTGATGAACAGGAACAGCTTCCTGGTCTGGCGGTCGGGCGAATCGGCGATCTTCAACCCGCAATAGAAGTCGATGAAGGTGCTGAGCGCCAGCAGGCCGCAGAACCGGTAGTCCCAATAGCCGTAGAAGACGTAGCTCGCCACCAGCAGGAAGGGCGTGAAGGCGCGGGTGCGGGCCAGCGCCATGAAGCCGGCGCTGAACACGGTGATGAACAGCAGGAAATTCAGGCTGGTGAAGCTCATCGTGCCCCCGGCAGAGGTGGTCGCGCGTCCTTGCATCCGCGCAAGAATGCTCATGCGCGGAAACGCGCAAAAAAGGCGCGGAACGACACCGACCATAACCTCGATTTCGGGAATTCCCGGCCGCCGCGGTAGGGTTGTGCCGCCGGATTTGGGACGTACTCTGAAATGAGCCGGGCCGATGATCCCAAACGGTTAGGACCTCCAAGCAGGGGCTGGGCCATACACGAAAGTGGCAAGCCTTCCCATTTCGGGCGTCCGGTCGGCCCGCCCGCGGTCATTAAGGGGGTGCAAGGTGGGGAACGAGCGGCTACATATGCAGCCGACGAACCTTTCAACTCTGGCTGACGAGGAGGCACCGCCATGCGGGCCGAGATCGAAGCGGCCGCCGGCGAGATCAGAGAATCGCTGGCGCTGCTGAGGAGGCATCTTTGACTGGGACAATGCACTGCGGCGTCTCGACGAACTGAACAACCTCGCGGAGGATCCCAAGCTTTGGGACGACCCGACGCGGGCTCAGACCATCATGCGCGAGCGCACCCAGCTCGACACCTCCGTCGCCGGGTATCGGGCGCTGGAGCGTGACCTGTCCGACAGCCTGGAACTGATCGAGATGGGCGAGGCGGAAGGGGACGCCACCGTCGTCGCCGATGCCGAGGCCCAGCTCTACGGCCTTCGCGACCGCGCCAACAAGCTGCAGATCGAAAGCCTGCTGTCGGGCGAGGCCGATGCCAACGACTGCTTCGTCGAGGTGAATGCCGGCGCCGGCGGCACGGAGGCCCAGGACTGGGCGCTGATGCTGATGCGGATGTACACCCGCTGGGCGGAGCAGCACGGCTACAAGACCGAATGGCTGGACGAGACGCCGGGTGAAGAGGCCGGCATCAAGTCGGCCACCGTGCAGATCAAGGGCCACAACGCCTATGGCTGGCTGAAGACCGAGGCCGGCGTGCACCGTCTGGTGCGTATCAGCCCGTTCGACAGCCAGGCGCGGCGCCAGACCAGCTTCGCCGCCGTCTCGATTTCCCCGGTGATCGACGACAAGATCGACATCGAGATCAACGAGAAGGACTGCCGCATCGACACCTACCGTGCGTCGGGCGCCGGCGGCCAGCACATCAACAAGACCGACTCGGCGGTGCGCATCACGCACATCCCGACGAACATCGTGGTGAGCTGTCAGCAGGAACGGTCGCAGCACAAGAACCGCGCCAAGGCGTGGGACATGCTGCGCGCCCGCCTGTACGAACGCGAGCTGAAGATCCGCGAGGATGCTGCCGCCGCGCTGGAGGCCACCAAGACCGACATCGGCTGGGGCCACCAGATCCGCTCCTATGTCCTGCACCCCTACCAGATGGTGAAGGATCTGCGGACGGAGGTGGAAACCTCGCAGAGCCAGGCGGTGCTGGACGGTGCGCTCGATCCCTTCCTGGAGGCGGCGCTCGCCTCCCGGATCAAGGGGCAGAGCGACGACGCGCACGCCGCCGGCGGCTGACGGGTCGGAGTTTGGGAAGGGCGGTCGCTTGCGGCCGCCCTTTTCGATTCCGCGCGTTTTTGGAATGGAAGGCGAAGCTCGGCTGTTTCTACAGGCAGTCGACTTAAACATTCGGAGCGACCGATCCATGCGGAGCAATCGATCCATGAACCGACTTCTTCTTCCGGCGCTGTGCGGCGCGCTGTTCCTGGCGACCCCGGCCTTCGCCGCTTGCGAGACGGACAATCTGCCGGACGAGATGCGTCAGGCCTTTATCTCCGGCGCACAGGAGGCGCTGAACGAGCACGGCTTCAACGCCGGGACGGTGGACGGCAAAATGGGCTCGCGCACCCGCACTGCAATCCGTTCCTACCAGCGGGCGGCGAAACTGCCGGTGGACGGCTGCGCCACCCAGGGGCTTCTCGACCATCTGAACTTCAGCCAGCCCAGGATCTACGGCCCGAACAAGCCCCGCTGATCCGGGTTCAGGTCTCAGGCCAGCATGTCGAGCAGGCGGCGGCTGTTCTCCTGCGTCGCCTGCAGCACCTTGGCATTCGCGGCGAAATCCACCTGAGCGGAGGTCAGGTCCAGCACAACCGCCGGGTCCAGGTTGCCCGCCGCGATCTGCTCCGACGCCGCCTCCGTCCGCGCCTGCGCGTCCTGCAATCCGTCGAGCGCGCTGGCCTGCGGCCGGGAGGGCGTGGCGGTGATGCCCGATCCGATGGCTGATCCGATGTCCATGACGCGCTGTCCGGCTGGTTGAACGGGCAAGATAGCAGGCTGACGGTTTAGGGTTGGTGAATGGGGCGAAGTCACCCCACCGGCCATTACCCCTCCGCCAGCCAGTCGGCCAGCCGCCCCAGGAACGCCGTGGCTTCCGCCGGATCATGCAGGCTCCAGGTCGCCGCGGTCTCCGCTGGGCTTTCCATCACCCGGATGCCGACGCCCCGGCCGGCCAGCGCGCGGAAGGCGTCCTCGTCCGTCTCGTCGTCGCCGAGATAGATCGGCAGGGTGCCGTTTCCCTCCAGCCCCAGCGTCTCCAGCAGGGTGACCACGGCGCGGCCCTTGTCCCAGGGCAGGTTGGGGCGAAGCTCGAACAGTTCCTTGCCGCCGGTCATGCGCAGGCGCGGCTGGGCCTCCGCCACCGCGCGGACGGCGTCGCCGACCTGGGGCTTGTCGGGTGAGGCGACCTGACGGGTGTGGATGGCGATGGCGAAGCGCTTGCGCTCCACCAGAGCGCCGGCGATGCCGCCGAGCCGGTCGCGCAGAAGCCGCTCGGCCGCGTCGAGGTCGGGTACATACTCCACCCCCACCTGCCGGCGCAGGTCCGGTCCGCGCAGGTCGAAGCCGTGGCTGCCGGCATAGACCAGCCCGTCCACCGCGACCATCGCCGTCAGGTCATCGAGATCGCGCCCGCTGACGAAGGCGACCGGGCAGAGGGCCGACAGCCGCTGTACCACCGCGCGCGCCTCGTCCGGCATCACCGCCAATTCGGGTCGCGGCGCGATGGCGGCCAGCGTTCCGTCATAGTCGAGGAACAGGGCGGGGGTGCGTCCGTCCAATGCTGCGGTGAACGCGTCAAATTCCGTGAAGGCGGATGGGGGGAAGTGGGTCAATGCTGGTTCCTCGCGCCGCTGCCTGTCGGGATGCGGCGGCTGACCGGAGCCGGCACACCGCAGGTGAGTAACGGGCGGGAGGGGAAGACGGCCAGAGTCCCGACGATCGGAGCGGGCTTAATGTGGCCGATCAGCAACAGATCCCGCCAAAAGCTGCGGCCCCACGCAGGGGCCGGCTTTGAGGGTTGCGGGACCCCCGGGTTCTGATACTGTTGCAGTGCAGCAAGCGATTGCTGCTTCGCCCTTCTTGGGCGTTTCCTCCCTAAACTCAAGGCCGCTGACTTCAGCGGCCTTTTTCTTGCCAGAAAGCCCCCTGGTAAGGCAACCCCTGAAAAAAGTCATAGCGCTGCGGTTTTTCCGTCTGGAATCCGCAGTTTAGAGGGATGGACCGCCGCTCTGGCGTGCCCCGCCATCGGTGCCGGCGGTTCGTCTGAGTGGAAAAATCTTTTGTTTGCATAGAGTTACGCTGGCGCGCCGCAGCTGTCCCAGCCTGACCATCGTGTTTGGCGGCTGTGGAAGTGCCCCGGATTCTGGCGTTGTCCGGACCATGCGCACTGTCCGCCCAGCGGAATTTTTTGTGCAGATTGCCGGTCAGGCCGCGCCGGGGGGTGAAAAACCGCCGCAGGGGAACGGAAGCACTGCCACCGGCTGGCGAACTGTCGTATAGATCGACGTGAAACGCCCATCCGCCGTCATCCACAGGAGTCGTTCCCATGGACATCGCCATCATGGTCCTCGCCGTCGCTTTCTTCTTCTGGCAGACCATCTCCGATTGAGCAGGCCACTGCCGTTGGACGAATGAAAAGGGCGGCCCCCCGTGGCCGCCCTTTTTCATGTCGTCCTTCATGTCGCCGGCCGGTTTGCCGGCGGGTCAGTCGGCGGCGATCGGCGGTTCCAGCCGGGCATGGGTCGATGCGATCAACTGCAGCGTCTCCATGATCGATCCGATCGCCTCGTGCAGGTCGGCCTGCTCGTCGCCGGGCAGTCTCGCCAGCACCGTCTCCAATTCGACAGCCGCATTCTGCAGGCTGGCGCAGGCATGCTCCAGATGGCGTCCTGTGCCCTGGATTGCACCAGGGTCATTTGCAGAATGCAAACGCGCAGCCGGTTTTCCGGCCCGCGTCGCGTTCCGGTTTGCAAAATGCAAATGGACGCTGTTGCCCGCAGCCCGCGTCCCCACTTTTTTCCGCATCATGGGCGTACCCCCGTTCGGTCCGGCTAAAGAATGCGCAAGTCCCGTGCCACTCCGTGACCGTTGGTTGCGGCTGCCGTCGCGAAGGTGGTGACGCTCAGTCCGGCCACAGACGGGCGGCGCCGCGCATCCCGCTTTCAGCGCCATGGCGGGCGACGGCCATCCGGGTGCGCGGCTCGGCCGCCAGCATCCAGGCGCCCCAGCGCCGCGTCACCGCTTCGCACAGGCCGGGCAGAGCGGACAGGCCGCCGCCGATCACCACAATGTCGGGGTCGAGCAGATTCAGCACCGGGGCCAGCGCCCGGGCCAGCGCGTCGGCATGCCGGGCCAGTGTTCCGGCCGCGTCGGCATCGCCGGCCAGGGCGCGGGCGGCGATCTCCGGTGGGTCGAGCGTCTCGCCGGTCAGGTGACGGTGCAGGCGCGTCAGTCCGGCGCCGCACAACACGGTCTCCAGGCAACCCAACTTGCCGCAGCCGCAGGGGACCGGCGGGCCGTCGGCTTCCTCGCGCCAGGGAAGCGGGGCATGGCCCCATTCGCCGGCCAGCCCGTTGGCGCCGGGCAGGATGCGGCCGTCGATCACGATGCCGCCGCCGACCCCGGTGCCGAGGATGACGCCGAACACGACGGCTCCCCCGGTCGCTGCGCCGTCCGTTGACTCGGACAGGGTGAAGCAGTTGGCATCGTTGGCGATCCGCACCGGCCGGCCGATCCGGCGGGACACATCGTCGGCGAAGGGACGGCCCTCCAGCCAGGGCAGGTTCACCGCGCGCACCCGTCCGGCGGCGGAATCGACCACGCCGGGAAGGCTGATGCCGACGCCACGCGTGTCGCCGGCAGGGTCACCGGCAGGAATGAGGGCGGCCACCGTCTCGGCCAGCGCATCCAGCGTGGCGTCGTAGCCGCGCGGGGTCGGACGGCGGTGGCGGGCGAGTTCCGTCCCATCCCGGTCCAGCGCCACGGCGGCGATCTTGGTGCCGCCCAAATCGATTCCGAGTCGCATGCCTGCCGCCGTCCGAATGGTGGAAGATGACCAATTTTCGGGGGCAACCCTATACCGCTCCCCCGATCGGCGGGCCAGGGATGCTTTCGTGCCGGAAGGGTCAGTCCACCCACCCCGGAAGAGAGGGGGCAACCGCCCTTTGCCCCGTCGGGGCTTGCGGGGGGCATCACTAGAGTCTCATGAGCGCATCCTTCACTGATCGGCGTCTTGAGATGTCCATGGACCGTTCTGCCCCGAAACATTCCTCGCGCGCCCGGCGCGCCGCTCCGGGCCACCACGATCCCGTTTCCGAATCCGCCGGCGCCACGGCGGCCGAGATCCGTGATGGACTGGTCCTCGCCTTTCTGGCTCGCAAGAGGCTGCTGGTGCTGATGGGCGATGCCGGGTCGGGCCGTCCCGCGGTGTTCCGCCAACTGGTCGAGCATGTCGAGGCGGACGGCGCCATGGCGCTGCCGGTCGCGGCGTCGCTCGGCGCGGAGCTGGAGGATCTGGTCGCCGCCGCCGGCACCGGCGCGCTGCCCGATCTGGCCGCCGGGGAGGAGGGGGGCGAGGTCGACTTCGACGCCCTGATCGCCGCGCTGGAGGAAAGGCTGGAGCTTGCCGGGTCCGGGCTGCTGGCGGTGGACAATGCCGCCGTGCTGGCGCCGCCGGTGCTGAGCGATCTGGTCGAGCTGACGCGGGCGGAAACGCCGTCCGGCCGCTTCATGCAGGTGCTGCTCTGCGGCACGCCCGAACTGGAAGGAACCCTGGCGCGGGCCGGACTGACGGATGTGCTGCGCGACATGGGCGTGATCTACCGGATGTCGCCCGGCGGGAGTTTTGCCGACGAATCGCAGGATGCCACGGTATCGCCGGCGCCGCGTCCGGTGCCGATCCTGGCGCCGCCGCCCCAGTCGGCGGCGGTTCCGCCCGCGAACGACTGGTCGGTGGGTGAGCGGCAGGAGGACCGGTCGCAGGATCACCGCTGGTCGGGCGATCAGGAGTGGAGCGACCGCGATGCCATCCCGATGGCCGGAGCGGAGGGGCCGGTCGCCGACCACCGTGACCGAAGCTATCCGGGTTTCGGCCAAGCTCATGCGATGCAGGCGCCGCGGCGGACCGGACTCTATGCCGGAGCGGCGCTGACCACGCTGGTGCTGCTGGGTGCCGCCGGCGCCGCCATCGCCACCGCGATGCCGGGTGCCTTTCCCGACCGGGCGCTGACGATGGTCGAGGAGGGGTGGGTCCGCGCCCGCGATGCGGTCGAGCGGACGGTGCTGGGCCTGACCGGTGGCGAGGCTCCGGCCGCCAGCCAGCATGCCGCCGCCGATGCCGGCACGTCCACGTCCGGTGCCACCCCATCGGTTCCGGCAACCTCCGTTCCGGCAGCCTCCGTCCCTGTGGCGCCCGCCGCTTCCTCCCCGACGTCGACACCGCCCGCCGCGACGGCACCCGCCCCGCGTCCGGCCGCCACGGCCGATGTTCAGAAGACGCCGGCCCAGACGGCTCAGAGCGCGCAGCCGCCTGCGAGCGGCACCCAGACGGTGGCGAAGTCTGCGGCGCCCGCCTCGACCGCCACTTCGTCTGCGGCGGCATCGGTCGAGACCGCAGCGCTGCCGTCGGCCCAGTCACAGCCGTCATCACAGCCGTCCGCCGTCGCCAAGCCCTCCGCCCCGGCGGGCAATGCGGAGGCGGCGCCGGGCGTGGCGTCGCTGCCGCCGCTGGAGGACCCATCGGCCACGCCTGCCGTTCCCGCCGTGCCGCAGGTCGCCGTTCCCGACGCCGACACGGCCCAGCGCGTGCGCAGCATGGTCGATCAGGCCCGCCGTCAGATCGCCGGCAAGCGCCTGACCACCCCGCCCGGCGACAACGCTTTCGAGACGGTGCAGCGCATCCGCCAGATCGCGCCGTCGGCGCCCGAGGTGGCGGAACTGCTGACCACCATGGAGGACACCTATCGTCGCTGGGCGATGCTGGCGGAGCGCGACGGCGACTGGTCGGAGACGAAGCGCTTCTACGAGCGGGCGCAGATGATCTCGCCCGCCAGCCCCGATCTTGCCGAACGCATCCGTGCCGCCAGCGAGCAGCGGGCCTATGCCGGCCCCTCCAACGGCCCTTCCACCGGCACCGCGTCAGGGACCGGCGGCGGAAGCTCCGCGGCGCCGGTGAAGGCGACTCCGGGACTGGGCGACCGCGAATCGGTGCTGGCCCTGCTGCGCAATCCGGCGGAGCTGTCGCGCACGCTGCAGGCGGGGGCCAGTCCGGATAGCCGGCTGGAGAATGGCAAGACCCTGCTGATGATCGCCGCCGAACAGGGGCTGACCGACGCGGTCCGGGTGCTGCTGGACCGTCATGCCCGCACCGATCTGCGCACCTCCGACGGTGCCACGGCGGTGATGTATGCCGCCTGGGGCGGTCACGACGCAGTGGTCCGCGCGCTGGCCGACGGCGGCGCCGATCTCGACACCACCAACAGCGACGGCAAGACCGCGCTGATGGCTGCCGCTGCCCGCGGCCATCAGGATGTGGCGCGCACGCTGATCCAGCACGGGGTGATGGTCGACCGCACCACCGCCTATGGCTGGTCGGCGCTGATGTACGCCGCCAACAACGGGCATGAGGCGGTGGCCAAGCTGTTGCTCGACAGTGGCGCCAATCCCTACCGCATGGACGCCAACGGCAACTCCGCCCTGACGCTGGGCGCGCTGCAGGGGCATTTGCAGGTGGTGGAGGCGCTGAAGCCGCGCTGATCCCGCTCGGCCTTGGTCTTACTGGTCCAGGCGGACGGAGCCGCGCCACAGGCCGGCGCTCTGTCCGCCATTGGCGTAGTGGAAGACGCCCGGCCCGTCCGGCTGGCCGTTGCGGAAACGTCCGGCGAAGCGGCTGCCGTCGGTGAAGGTCATCACCCCATAGCCTGACATCAAATCGCCCGACCATTCCCCTTCATAGGTCTGGCCGTTGGCGAAGTGGTAGACACCCGCCCCCTGCCGAATCGGCCGGCCGAGCCCCGAACCGGAGGACGGTTGCGCCCAGGTTCCCTCGTAACGGTCGCCGCCGGAAAAGCCGTAGCTCCAGTATCGGCTGTCGGGACGGCTGCGCGCCCGTTCCGCGGCGGTGCGGGCGTCGCCGAGCGCGCGCATCGCCTGTTGTTCCGCCTCGACCGCCGGGCTGTCCGGAACGGAGAAGCCGGTGCCGGGCGGCGCGGTCGGGAAGCTGCGCGGCTCCTCCGTCCGGATCGGATCGGAACTGCCGGTGGCGGGCGGCTCGACACCCTGCTCAATTCCGGGGTCACCGAAGGACGGGCCAGCCTCCACCGGGCCACGGGCGCGGGCGGCGAGCGGGGATGGATCGGCCCAGCGGGCGGCCAGCACGCCGGCGGTGAGGTAGCCGGTCCGTCCGGCCGGATCGCGCACGCGCAGCCAGCTTCCTTCCGGCACAGCCTCCAACACCGTCACCACGCTGCCGGCCGGCAGCTGTGCGACACCGCGCGCACCGACGGCCGGCCGGTCGAACAGGGTGCTCGACTTCGCCATCTCGTATTCGCCGGGCGGAAGGCTGGGGGTGGTCACCGCCGGCGGTTCCTTGACGGGCGATTCCTTCGCCGGAGGTGTGGTGGACGCGGCCGGCGGGGTGACCGGCGGTTTGGCGGGCGCCGATGCCATGGCCGGCACCAGCACCAGATTGCTGCCCAGCCGGTCCTGCAGCCAGGGCAGTTGCCGGCCGTCGCTGCGTTCGGCGACGGCACGCGCCACCTCCGCCAGCGAATCGCGGAAGGGCACGCCGGGCTTGACCATCTCGCGTGCCAGCGCGGCGGTGAAGGGATCGGCCCCCTTGCCCGATTTGGGCGGTGCCGGTGGGACGCCCGGGCGGTGGGCGTAGACGACGAACAGGCCGTCCGCCTCCATCGGCGTGCCCAGTGCGCCGCCGCCGACCCGCTGAGCGAGCGACTCGGCGACGCTGGGGTCGATCACCACCACCGCCTTGCGCCCGCTGTCCCGCAGGTCGCTCAACAGGGTATCGAGGTCCAGGGCGGTGCGCGGCAGATCCTCCGCACCGGTGGGAGCGGCGTCGGCCGGCAGCAGGAATTCCCGCTCCCCCAGCCCGACGGCGAGGCCGGTGTAATAGACGAAGCCGAGGTCGGCACCGGACAGCGCCTCGCGGAAGCGTTCCAGCGCCGATTCCATGGCGACCCGACCGACATTGTCAGCCCGCGTTACTGAAAAACCGGCGTTGCGCAGGGCCGACGCCATGGTCGAGGCATTGGCCGCGGCCTGGTCCGAGCGGCTGTCGAGCGCTGTGTAGCGGCCATTGTCGATGACCAGCGCCACGCGCTTTCCAGTGTCCGCCAGCGCGCCGCCGAAGGGCAGGGCGGCCAGCAGCGCCGCCGTGAGGACGGTCGCTTCAAGGCGGCGCCTCCACCCTCCTGTTTTCCGGCGGCTGGCATGGCTTGCGGTCGGGGTCGCGGTCTTCGTCACGGCGTTCCATCCTTCGTCTGCGCGGCAGCCTCCGGCACGGGCATGATCCTATGCGCCGCCCGTTGTCGGGTTGCGTACCGCCGCCGGGAGCATAGCCTTTTCCACCATTCGGGAACCCCGCTCTTTCGGGGCGGCGGACTGTGCCGGCGTTACCCCGCGTGGACGATGGGCGGAGCCGGAGCAGGCGCCGTGTCCCTGGCGGGAGGGAGGGGATCCGGCGAGGTATCGCTTTCCCTTCGCGGCGAAGCCGCCTATATGACGCTCCTTCGCAGACAACGAGGTTCGCCATGCCGCCCGCCAAGCCGTCCGTCGTCCGGATGTCCGACACCGAAATCGCCCGCGTGCAGATGTATCTGCGCAAGACGCTGGGCAATCCGAAGATCGTGATCGAGCCGCCGGCCAAGGCCGGCCAGTCGGCCGAAGTGACGGTGGATGGCGAGTTCTTCGGCACGCTGAACCGTGACGAGGACGAGGGCGAGGTGTCCTATGCCCTGAACGTCGTCATCCTGGAAGAGGACCTGCCGGAGCCGCCGGCCATTCCGCGCCGCTGATCTCCAGTTTTTGAATTGCTACGTCCTAGCGGCTGTGAGCGCGAAGCTCCGCCGCCAGGGCGGCCAGCAGGGTCTGCCCGCCCGACAGGGTCAGGCCGCGCACCAGCACGATCGCCTTGTGGCCGCCGCGCCGGTGCATGACCAGCCGCACGTTGCGGCTGCCCGCCGCCTTCAGTTCCGCCTTCACCGCGTCGTTGGGTGCCACGTTGCCGGCGACGAGGTTCATCTCCGCCTTATGGCCGTAATCGTGCGCCGGGTCGATCCAGGCGACGAACAGCGGCTTGCCGCCCACCATTGGGTACAATGCCAGATCGCGGATCGATTCGTGGGGATGGATGCGTGAACCGTCCACCGTCAGCCCGCGCGCCGTCACGCCCAGGCGCACGGCCCGGCACTGGACCGTCTCGGTCAGCATCACCACCCACAGCAGCAGCACCGGAACCGCGCAGAAGACCGCCAGCCATTGCAGCATGCCGGCCAGCTGCTCCGGCGCCAGCCCAGCCCCGGCGATGAAGCCGGTGGCCAGAAGCCCCGCGATCAGCAGATAGCGCGTGCGGATGACCGGGGTCAGCACCGGCGTCGCCACGAACACGGCACCGGCCGCGCCGTCCTCGCGCGTGATCTCAAGGCTGGGGGGCGGCTTGGCGGCGGGCATGTCTCAAGGGTGTTGCGGGGACGGGGCGTGATCCTGTTCCGGCGGAGTGCCGCCCGTCCAGTTCTTTCGCCCAGTGCCCTTCGATGGCTTGCCCGCACCCGCGGGGCGTGTCGGGCAGGGGTTGCCCCTCGCCCTTCCCTTGAAAATGGCGGGAGGCGTGGTAATCTCGGGGCAGGAGGTGACGCGAGGCGCTTTCCTGAATGACGAGGCCGGTTTCCCGGCCCCGCCAACCTTGGCTTACCTGTCCTGGTCCGTGTTGAAGCCGGCTTCGAACTCGAACTTCAGCTTGAACCAGAAGCGGCCAAGCCACTTCAGGAATTTTCTCACTCGCGTCACCTCCTTTCGGTTGCCCTTCACGCACTATGCGTGTCCGGCGGCGCGAGAATACCGTGCACGCATGTGCATGCCAATTGCATTTGCCTTGAAAACTGCGGTTTGGTTGCGTCTTGAGGCTCCGGCTCACGACGGTCGGACATTTGCAACCCTGGTGCGGCAACCGGGGCGGTGATAGCTTGCGGGCAGGATGATTTCCGGCCGATACGATTGGATCGGTCCCCAAAATCCGCGTTGTGAAGGACCGCCGCCCGTGACCTTCCCAAATCCGCCCGATGTCCGGGAGGCGACCGCCGCCCGGCAAGGCTCGGACCCGGCCATATCGCCGGCCGCTTCGTCAGTGGTCGTCGAGGCGCGCAAGCTTTCGCTGGTCTATCCCACGGCGGACAAGCCGGTCACGGCGCTCAGTGAAGTCAACCTGACCATCTCCCGGGGCGATTTCGTCTCGCTGATCGGTCCCAGCGGCTGCGGCAAGACCACCTTGTTGCGCGTCATTGCCGACCTGGAACGCCCGACCTCAGGCCTTGTCGCCATCGAAGGCATGACACCGGAGCAGGCGCGGCTGAAGCGGCTCTACGGCTATGTCTTCCAAGCGCCGGCGCTCTATCCCTGGCGTACGGTGGAGCGCAATGTGATGCTGCCGCTGGAGATCATGGGGCTCCCCAAGGCCGAGCGGCAGCAGCGCGCCCGCGAACAGTTGGAGCGCGTCGGCTTGGTCGGCTTCGAGCGCAAGTTTCCCTGGCAGCTCTCCGGCGGCATGCAGCAGCGCGTCTCGATCGCCCGCGCCCTTGCCCTGCAGCCCGACCTGCTGCTGATGGACGAGCCGTTCGGCGCGCTGGACGAGATCACGCGCGACCATCTGAACCTGCATCTGACCCAGCTGTGGCGGGCCACCGGCAAGACCTGCGTCTTTGTCACCCATTCCATCGCCGAGGCGGTGTTCCTTTCCACCCGCATCGTTGTCATGAGTCCGCGCCCCGGCCGTATCCTCGACGTCATCGACTGCGGTTCGCTGCCGCGCGAGCGCACGCTGGACATCCGGGAGTCGCCGGAATTCGCCGCCATCGCCCACCGCGTGCGCGAGGGGCTGAAGGAGGGGCACAGCTACGATGACTAAGCGTGCGCTTCCCGTGACGGTGATGACGCTGCTCCTGCTGGCGGCGTGGTATGTCGGGGCGGCGTGGCTGAACTGGCCGCAGGCGTTGGAGACGCTGGCCCGCGCCGGCAAGCCCACGGCCTTCGGTGACGTGCTGGCCCAGGCCTATGCGATGAAGCGGCCGATCCTGCCCACCCCCGATCAGGTGGTCGTGGAACTTTGGAACTCGCTGACCGGCTATGCGCCGACCAGCCCGCGCAACCTTCTGTTCCACACCTGGGTGACGACGGAAGCGGCGCTGACCGGGCTGGCGATGGGGCTGGTTCTGGGCATCCTGCTGGCCGCCGGCATCGTCTACACCCGCACGCTGGAAGCCAGCCTGCTGCCCTGGGTGATCGCGTCGCAGACCATCCCGATCCTGGCCATCGCGCCGATGATCGTCGTGATTCTCGGCAACATCGGCCTGACCGGGCTGCTGCCGAAGGCGGTGATCTGCATGTATCTGTGCTTCTTCCCAATCACGGTGGGCATGGTGAAGGGGCTGCGCTCCGCCGATCCGCTGTGGCTCGATCTGATGCGAACCTATTCGGCAAGCGGGATGCGCGCCTTCTGGTCGCTGCGACTTCCGGCCTCCATGCCCTTCCTGTTCGCCAGCCTCAAGGTGTCGGTCGCTATCAGCGTGGTCGGCGCCATCGTCGGCGAACTGCCGACCGGCGGGCAGGCCGGGCTGGGCGCGCGGCTGCTGTCCGGGTCCTATTATGGCCAGACCGTGCAGATCTGGGCGGCGCTGATCATGGCCTCGCTGCTGTCAGTGGCGTTGATCGGGGTGGTGCGCGGGCTGGAACTGGTCCTGCTGGGCCGGGCGGGTGCGCGATGAGCGAGACTATGACGATCCCCTACCGCACCAGCCTGCGCAGCGCCGCCGATTGGGGGCTGGTCGCCGTGGTCCTGCCGGCGCTGGTGGCGCTGGTCCTGCCGCTGGGGTCGCTGAACGGCAGCCCCGTCGGTTGGCTTGGCGGAACCATGGCGCCGCTGTTCCTGATCGGCGTGGTGCTGGCGGTGATTGCCGGCCGCTCCGCGCCGAAGCGGGTCTGGGGCGCCTGGGCGGAACTGGCCGGCGTGGCGCTGGCCTGGCTCCTGCCGTTTCATTTGCTGAAAGAGGGGCTGGACCTGTCGGCCGGCTGGGGGCTGTGGCTGTTCCTGGTGGCGGCAACGCTGCTGCTGTGGCGGGTGATGGGGGTGCTGGCCGGGGTGCCAGGCTGGACCCGCTCCGTCATCGTGCCCGGCCTGTTCGGCCTGGGGCTGCTGGTGGGGTGGGAGGTGCTGGTCCGCGGCTTCCAGGTGCCGGCGATCCTGCTGCCGCCGCCCAGCCGCATCGCCGCGGCGCTGGCGGCCAACGCGCCGGTGCTGTGGGATGATTTCCGCCAGACGGTGCTGACCTCCGTCCTGCGCGGCTATGTGATGGGCTGCGGTGCCGGCTTCGTGGTGGCAATCCTTGCCGACCGGGTGCCGTTTCTTGCCCGCGGATTGCTGCCGCTCGGCAATCTCGCCAGCGCCATTCCCGTCGTCGGCATCGCGCCGATCATGGTGATGTGGTTCGGCTTCGATTGGCAGTCGAAGGCGGCGGTCATCGTCGTCATGACCTTCTTCCCGATGCTGATCAACACGCTGGCCGGCCTCGGCAATTCGGAGCGCATCCAGTTGGACCTGATGCGGTCCTACGCCGCCGGCTATGGCCGGACGCTGGTGAAGCTGCGGCTGCCCAATGCGCTACCCTTCCTGTTCAACGGGTTGAAGATCAATTCCACCCTGGCACTGATCGGCGCCATCGTTGCCGAATTCTTCGGCACGCCGGTGGTCGGCATGGGTTTCCGCATCTCCACCGAAGTAGCGCGGATGAACCTGGACATCGTGTGGGCGACCATCGCGGTGGCGGCACTGACCGGCTCCGGCCTCTATGGCGCGCTGGCGCTGCTGGAGCGGCTGACGACGGCGTGGCACCCGTCGATGCGACGGCGCTGAGCAACTCTGGCACGGCCGTTGCTTTCAACCTGCCGGTCCAGCGGGCAGAGGAGGTGGACATGGCCGTCGTCGTCGTTCTGAAGCATGTCCGCCTGACGCGGGCGCTCCAGGCCATCGAAATGGCCGCGGCGTCGCTGGACGGCGAGCTTGCCGCCCTGCACGCCGCCGGTCAGGCGGGATTGCTTGGCAACCATGCGGAGGAAGCCACGCTTCTGCGCACCTATGTCCGCACCCTGCGCGTCCTGTTGCAGGCGATGACCCCCGACGAACTGGACGAGGCGGGCTTGAGCGAGCGCCATGATCTGGCGGAGGCCGCGGTCGGCCGTTGTGCCAGCGCCTTGCGGACGTTGGAGCTGCCGGCCGGCTCCGGTCCCGTCAGCGGCATCGCCTGACGAACCCTGTCGCGAAGCCGACAGCGCCTTGACGCCTTCCGGCCACTACCATACTGCCGTATGGCTGGAATGCGGAAAGCCTTTCCCCTCTCCAGTGGAGGAACGCCGCGCTATAGTGGCGGGCCCAACGAACAGTCGGACCCCACCGACAAGGCTGCGGGCATTAAAAGGGCGCGATGAGGCTTCTCGTATCCGATCTGACCCACCGCTATGACGATCTGACCGTCCTGGACGGCATCGACCTGACGCTGGCGGAGGGCGAAATCCTGGCCGTGATCGGCCCCAGCGGCTGCGGGAAATCGACGCTGCTCGGGATCGCCGGCGGCATCGTCGCCCCGACCTCCGGCAGCATCCGGGTGGAGGGGGAGGTGCCCGACGGCTGTCTGAACCCGATCACCTTCATCTTCCAGGACTTCGCCCTGCTGCCCTGGCGCACGGTGGAGGACAACATCGCCCTGGTGCTGGAGCATCACACGCTCTCCACCGCGGAGCGGCGCGAGCGCGTCGACAGCGGCCTGCGCCGCATGGGGCTGTCGGAGTTCCGCAACGCCCTGCCCAAGCAGCTGTCCGGCGGCATGCGCCAGCGCGTCGGCATCGCCCGCGCGCTGGCGGTACGGCCGGCGATGCTGTTGCTGGACGAGCCGCTGTCGGCGCTCGACGCCCAGACGCGCGAACTGCTGATGGACGATTTCCTCGAGCTGTGGCGGCGGGAGAAGACCACCGCGCTCTATGTCACCCACAATCTGGACGAGGCGCTGCGGCTGGCCGACCGCGTCTGCGTGCTGAGCCGCCGTCCCGGCCGCATCCGCGAACTGGTCACCATCGAGGAGCCGCGCGAGCGCCGGCAGGAGCCGTCGGCCCAGGCCCATCTGGCCGAAGTGCGCGACCGGCTGTGGCACCTGATGAAGGCCGAAGCCCAGATGGCCGACCGGGAGATCGCCCGTGCCTGACAGCCTGAACCCGACTGCCGCCACTCCCACCGCCGCCACCATGGGCCAGCCGGTCCGCTTCCGCGGCGGCGGTTTTACCGTAAAACGTCACCCCTGGGCGGCGCTGGCCGCCTTCGCCGTGCTGATTTCGGTGTGGGAGGGGGCGAGCCGCCTCGGCCTCGCCAGCCCGCTGTTCCTGCCGCCGCCGAGCGCCGTCGGCCACGCGCTGGGCGGCATGGTGACGGACGGCTCGCTCTGGCTGAACCTGAAGGCGTCGCTGGCGCGCATCGCCGTCGGCTGGGTGATGGGCACGCTGGGCGGCATGCTGGTCGGCTTCGCCATGGGCATCTTCTCCACCGCCCGCGCGGTGGGGGTGCCGCTGGTATCGGCCTTCTTCCCGATCCCGAAGATCGCGCTGCTGCCGCTGTTCATCCTGTGGTTCGGCATCGGCGAGCCGTCGAAATTCGCCACCATCGGCTTCGGCGTCTTCTTTCCCACCGTCATCGCCACCTACAGCGCCATCGACCAAGTGCCGCGCAACCTGATCCGCATGGCGCAGAGCTTCGGCCTGCCCTGGGGATCGATCCTGCGCTCCATCGTGTTGCCGGGCGCGCTGCCGGGCATCCTGGCCGGCTTCCGCATCACCGCGTCGATCGCGCTGATCCTGGTGGTGGCGGCCGAGATGATTGGGGCGGAATACGGCATCGGCGCCTTCGTGCTGATGGCCGGCAACCTGATGCAGACAGACACGCTGCTGGCCGGCGTGCTGGTGCTGTCGCTGCTGGGGCTCGCCATCGGCACGGTTCTGTCGCAGCTTGAGCGGCGCCTGCTGAACTGGCGCTGACCGAACCTCTTCACAAGAAACCTGAACCACCCATCGGGAGGATTTCCGTCCATGTCCCTCGCCCGCTTCACCCGGCGCGCCGTGATCGCCACTGCCGGCGCAGCATTCGCCGCCGGCACCTTGATGTCCGCCGCTCTGGCGCAGCCGCTGAAGAAGGCGACGGTCGGCGCGCTGGCGCTGTCCTCCTCTGGGCCGATCTTCATCGCCAAGGCCAAGGGCTATTTCGAGAAGGAAGGGCTGGACGTCGATGTGAAGATGTTCACCTCGGCCCAGCAGGTGCCGGTCGCGGTGGCCTCGGGCGACGTCGATTTCGGCGTCACCGGCCTGACCGCCGGCTTCTACAATCTCGCCTCCAAGGGGGCTGTCACCATCATCGCCGCGCAGAGCCGCGACGAGCCGGGTTTTCCCTTGAGCGCCTATATGGCGACCAACGCCGCCTATGACGCCGGGCTGAAGACGCCGGCAGACCTGAAGGGCAAGCGCATCGCCATCACCACCGTCGGCTCGACCTTCCATTACATGATCGGGCTGCTGGCGCATAAGCATGGGTTCACGGTCAAGGACGTGACCATGGTGCCGCTGCAGGACGTGCCGAAGATGGTCGCCGCCTTCAAGGGCGGGCAGGTCGACGCCATCATCGCGCCGTCCACCGTGTCGCGGCAGCTGGCGACCGACGGCGCCGGCAAGATCCTGGGCTGGGTCGGCGACGAGACGCCCTGGCAACTGGGCGCCCTGTTCACCGCGCCGCAGACGATGAAGGACCGCCGTCCGCTGGTGGAGAAGTTCATGCGCGCCTACAAGACCGCGCTGGCCGAATACCACGCCGCCTTCAACGGCAAGGACGCCTCGGGCAAGATGGTGAAGGGCCCCGGCTATGACGAACTGCTGGGCATCATCGCCGACGCCACCAAGCAGAAGCCGGAGATCGTCGCCGCCGGCCTGCCCTATGTCGACCCGCAGGCCCGCCTGTTGGTGGACGACGTGGTCAATCAGGTGAAGTTCTGGCAGTCGGAAGGCCAGGTCGACAAGTCGCTGGACCCGAAATCGGTGATGGATCTCAGCGTCGCCGGGGAGTGAGGTTAAGAGGGGAGGGGGCGGTCACACCGCCAGATACGCCGCCCTCACCCCATCATCGGCCATAAGCTCCGCCATCGTACCGGTCCAGCGCAGGCGGCCGGTTTCGATGACGCAGGCGCGGTCGGCGACCGCCGAGGCGAAGGACAGGCTCTGTTCGGACAGCAGCACCGACAGCCCCTCCGCCTTCAGTCGCCGCACCGCGTCCGCCATCTGCTTCACGATCAGCGGCGCCAGCCCTTCCGACGGTTCGTCGAGCAGCAGCAGCGACGGGTTGCCCATCAGCGTGCGGGCCAAGGTCAGCATCTGCTGTTCGCCGCCGCTCATCCGGGTGCCGCGGCGGCTGCGCATCTCCGCGAGGTTGGGGAACAGGGCGAACAGCTTCTCCGGCGTCCAGGCGGGCGCGCCGGGGCGGGGCGGCTGGCGGCCGACCTCCAGATTCTCCTCCACCGTCAGGTCGGCGAAGATGCGACGGTCCTCCGGCACATAACCGACGCCGAGCCGGGCGATGCGGTGGGCGGGCAGGGCCGACAGGTCGTGGCCGTCGAAGCGCAGGGTCGCGGCGCGGCGGTCCACCAGCCCCATGATTGCCTTCAGCGTTGTGGTCTTGCCGGCACCGTTGCGGCCCATCAACGCCACCACCTCGCCCCGCCCCACCGTCAGGGCGACGCCGTCGAGGATGTGGGCGCGGCCGTACCAAGCCTGGAGGCCGTCCACCGTCAGCAGAGCTTCGCTCACGCTTCGCCTCCCAGATAGACGGACTGCACGCGCGGATCCGCGCGCACTGCATCCGGCGAGCCTTCCGCGATCAGCCGGCCGCGGTCGAGCACCAGCACGCGGTTGGCGTGGCCGAAGACGGCGTCCATGTCATGCTCGGTGAACAGCACGGCGAGTCCGCGCTCGCGCACCAGCTCCGCCGTCAGCGCCATCAGGGCGAGGCGCTCCGCCGGGGCCATGCCGGCGGTCGGCTCGTCCATCAGCAGGACGGTCGGCTCGCTCGCCAAGGCCATCGCCAGCTCGACCCGCTTGACGTCGCCATAGGCCAGCACGCCGCAGGGGCGGTCGGCTTGCCCTGCCATGCCGACGCGGTCCAGCAGGGCCAGCGCCGGCTCGCGGAACTGCTCGGCGGCCGGGCGCCATAGCCCGAACAGCCGGCGGGCACGCGACAGCAGCACCATCTGCACATTCTCCGCCACCGTCATCGAGGCGAAGGTCGCGGTGATCTGGAAGGTGCGGCCGACCCCCAGCGCCCAGATGCGCCGCGGCGGCAGCCCGACCAGTTCGGTGCCGTCGAGCCTGACCGAGCCCGAATCGGGCCGCAGCTGCCCGTTCAGTAGGTTGAAGCAGGTGCTCTTGCCCGCCCCGTTCGGGCCGATCAGCGCCAGCAGGTCGCCGGAGCGCAGGGTGAAGGACACGCCGCCCACCGCCTGCACTCCACCGAAGGAGCGTTGCAGGTCGTGCACCACCAACTCGCTCATGCCCGCCTCCGCCCGAAATTCGAACGCAGGCCGGACAGGAAACCGACGATGCCCTTGGGAAAGACCAGCACCAGCGCGACGATGATGAGACCCAGCACCAGCCGCCACCAGTCGGTCATGCTCATCACCTCGGATTCGAGCAGGTGGAAGGCCGCGGCACCGGCCAGCGGCCCGGCGACGGTCTGGATGCCGCCCATCAGCACCATCACCAGCGCGTCGACCGACTGCGGCACCGCCAGCAGGGTCGGGAAGACGCTGCCCTTGGCGAAGGCGTAAAGACCGCCGGCCAGACCCGCCGCGGCGCCGGCCAGCACGAAGGCCATCCACTGGAAGCGGCGCACGTCGATGCCCACCGACTCGGCGCGCAAACCCGAGTCGCGGCCGGCTCGCAACGCATAGCCGAAGGGGGCGAAGGCCGCCCGGCGCAGCAGCCACAACGCTCCGCCGCACAGAGCCAGCGTCAGCCAGTAATAGGCCGCCTTGCCCGTCGCCCAGGCCGACGGCCAGACGCCGAGGATGCCGTTGTCGCCGCCTGTCACCGCATACCATTGGAAGGCGATCGACCAGACGATCTGCGCGAAGGCCAGCGTCAACATGGCGAAATACAGCCCCGACCGCCGGACGCAGAACCAGCCCGCCACCAGCGCTCCCAGCCCGGCCAGAACCGGCGCGCCGGCCAGTGCCAGCGGCATCGGCGCGTCCAGATGCTTGACCAGCAGGGCCGAGCCGTAGGCGCCCAGCCCGAACCACGCCGCATGGCCGAAGGACACCAGCCCGCCCAGCCCGATCAGCAGATGCAGGCTGGCGGCGAACAGGGCGAGAATGACGACCTCGGTCAGCAGGATCAGCGCGTAATCGCCGGCGCCCAGCGGTGCTGCGGCCATGACCGCCAGCAGGGCGAGCGCCCAGGCCCCGGCATGGCGTCCGGCCGACAGCGGCACGGTCACCGTGGCCGGGGCGGTCGGCGGCACCTCGTCGGCCCGGCCGAGCAGACCATGCGGGCGCAGCACCAGCACCACCGCCATGAACAGGAAGACGATCACCAGCGTGATCTGCGGGAAGATCAGGATGCCGAAGGCCTGCAACTGCCCGATCAGCAGCGAGGCGAGGAAGGCACCGGTCAGGCTGCCCATGCCGCCGACCACGACGACGACGAAGGCCTCCACCACGATGGCCATGTCCATCTGCAGGGTCACCGCCTCGCGCGGGACCTGCAGCGCGCCGCCCAGCCCGGCCAGGGCGCAGCCGAGGAACAGCACGCCGGTGAACAGCCGCGCCGGATCGACACCCAGCGCGCTGGTCATCTCGCGGTCCTGCGTCGCCGCGCGCACCAGCGTGCCCCAGCGGGTGCGGTTGAACAGCAGCCACAACAACCCGAGCACCAGCGGCCCGAGCCCGATCAGCACGAGGTCGTAGAGCGGGAAGGGCTGGTCGAGGATGTCGATGGAGCCCTTCAGCCCCGGTGCCCGGCGACCCAGCAGATCCTCCGGCCCCCAGGCCCAGGCGGTCAGGTCCTGCACCACCAGCACGACGCCGAAGGTGCCCAGCAGTTGGAACAGCTCCGGCGAGCGGTAGAGCCGGCGCAGCAGCCCGATCTCCATCGCCGCGCCGAGAACGCCCATCGCCAGCGCCGCGGCGGCGACCGACCCCCAGAAGCCGGCGGGCGTGCCGCCGAACCGCTCGATCAGCGACCAGCCGACATAGGCACCGACCATGTAGAAGGAGCCGTGCGCGAAATTCACGATCCGCGTCACGCCGAACACGATGGTCAGCCCCGACGACACCAGGAACAGCGTCGCCGCGGTCGCAAGGCCGCTGAGGGCCTGGACGAGGAGGAAGGACATGGGGTGAGGCGCCGGAAGCCCGGCGCCTTACTCCGCCGGCCGCATCTTGCGCGCCACGTCGTCGGGCGGCAGGTAGTTGGCGCCGTCGGCGTAGTGCCAGTCCTTCATGGTGCCGCGGCCGTCCTTGACGGTGGTGACGCCGACATAGGTGCCCATGGTGGCCTGATGGTCGGACGCGCGGAAGGTCACCGGGCCGACCGGGCTGCCGATGGTCAGGCCGGCCAGCGCGTCGACGATCGGCTCGGCGTTGCTGGATTTGGCCTTGGTGATCGCGGCGGCGACCGCCTTCATGGTGGTGTAGCCGACGATGGAACCCGCCTTGGGCGATTCCTTGAAGCGCGCGGTATAGGCGGCGACGAAGGCCTTGTGGGCGGGCGTGTCGATCTGGTCCCAGGGATAGCCGGTGACGATCCAGCCTTCCGGCGCCTCGTCCTTCATCGGCTCAAGGTATTCCGGCTCGCCGGTCAGCAGGCTGACGACCTTGCGGTTGCGGAACAGGCCGCGCCCCTCGCCCTCGCGCACGAACTTGGCGAGGTCGGCGCCGAAGGTGACGTTGAAGATCGCGTCGGGCTTGGCCGCGGCCAGCGCCTGCACGGTCGGGCCGGCCTCCAGCTTGCCCTGGGCCGGCCACTGCTCCGCCACGAACTCCACGTCCGGGCGCTTTTCCTTCAGCAGCTGCTTGAACCACGAAACCGCCGACTGGCCGTATTCGTAGTTGGGCGCGACGGTGGCCCAGCGTTTGGCCGGCAGCTTCGCCGCCTCCTCCACCAGCATGGCCGCCTGCATGTAGGTGCTGGGGCGCAGGCGGAAGGTGTAGCGGTTGCCCTTGGCCCAGGTGATGGCATCGGTCAGCGGCTCCGCCGCGACGAAGGGCACCTTGTTGCGCGCGGCGAAATCGGCGACGGCCAGCCCGATGTGGGAGAAATAGGTGCCGGCCAGCACGTCCACCGCCTCGTTCGTCACCAGCTCCTGCGCGACGCGCACCGCGTCGTCGGGCTTGCCGGCGTCGTCGCGCGAGACGACCTGCAGCTCGCAGCAGCCGATCACGCCGCCCTGGGCGTTGATCTCCTCCAGCGCCAGCTGCCAGCCCTGGCGGTAGGGGATGGTGAAGGCGGGCAGCCCGGTGTAGCTGTTGATCTCGCCCACCCGGACCGGCGCGCCGCTGAACTTCACCGGCTCCTTCGCGGATTGGGCGGCGGCGGGACCGGTGGCGAGGGCGGCGACAGAGATCGCGGCGAACAGAGCGGCGGAAAGACGGGACTTCGCCGTCGGCGAGGCGGTCGGGTGGCGGTGCTTCATCCTGCGGGGACCCCGGTTCGTAAGAGACCAGCGGCGTGTCCGGGTCGCGGTGCGACGCAACACACCGCGTTCATAGCAAACCCCGCGCAAAAGTCACCGCCTGATCGGGGTTTTCCCGTTCGGCCTTTCCCAACCGGCAGGCTATGCCTCCTACATCAGGCGGGCCAGCAGGGCCATGAACTGCACCCGCTCTTCCTCCGACAGCGGCTCCAGCGTGCGTTCATGGGCGGCGGCGGCATTCGCCATCAGGTCGACGACCAGCGCCTGGCCGATCCGCGTCAGCCGGACGCTGGTGCGGCGGCGGTCCTGCGGGTCGGGCTGGCGTTCGACCAGATTGCGCTCCACCAGCCGCAGGATCACCCCCTGCGTGGTCGCCGGATCCATGTAGGTCAGCCGGCCGAGCTGGTTCTGCGACAGCGGGCCCTCGGCATACAGGGTGGCCAGCGCCGCCCATTGGGTGGGGGTCAGCAGCGAATCGCCGATCAGGTCGATGAAGATCGCCGACGCACGCTGATGAGCGCGGCGGAGGCGGTGGTGAACCTGGCCGGCCAACTGGTAGTCGTCGGGAGGCAGTCGTCCGAAGTCGTCCATGGCAACGGGCCCGTGGTTCGCGCCCGCCTTCGGTCCGGGGCGAAGGCTGGGGCGGGCACGGACCGCCGCTCCCGGCTGCGTGGGCAGGGGTGGCCCGGCGTTTGCCGCCTGTCGCCACCCGATGCGTCCATTATGCGTTCCTCATGGAAAGGGTAGAAAACACAATGGCCGCAGTGCAACCTTCGCAGATGCGTCATAGAGCCACAGGAATGCAAACGTCATCGGCGGCGCAACAAAAGAAGCTGTGCGAGTTCGAAAACAAGGGGAGTGTCGCTTCTGCCGCAATTCCGGCGATCCCGATCGCCGATTCATGACGCCGTCGCTACGATACGCTTCAGCTGTCGCCGCTTCTCACCACCTGTTCTTCGTCAAGGTTTCCGCTTGGGCGGATAGCTGTTGGGCGGAGCGGTCTTCTCGGCAGGACTGGCCGCACCCTCACCGTCGGGGGGTGTCACCCCGCCCGGCGTATAGGGCGGGGTGGTGGCGTCCGGCGGGCGCTTGGTCGAGGGCGGAGGCGGCGGGGTGTCGAGTCGGCGTGTCATACGGCACCTTTCCTGGTCAGGAATCGTCATGAACAACCCGGTGCGGGGCGGACGGTTCCAAGTAGGAGCGGGGCAGGGGTGGGGGAGCTTCGCCAGTTCTGCCGGCCCGTGGCTATGACCTTCATCTTACGACCATTTGAAAAGAGACTGGAATCAAGCGAATCATTGGCACCGCCGCTCTCATCCCATTGCCGGCGATTTGTTGCGGCCACACCACAGGACCCGGCAAAAGCGGCGATGGTCGGGCTTCACTGTTGCGGGGGGAGCACGGTTTGTTGTGTCTTTGCCGAGGATGCGTCCGCATCGGTTCCTGTCGGAAGGCGGTGACCGGCCGTATCCCACCAAGGGGCCGGCCCCCGGCCCGAAGAGCCGACCGAACCCAGAGCCGACCGAACCCAGCCAAGCGCGGTGACTCCATGAAGACCAGCACCCTTTCCCTCCTCGCCCTCGCTCTCGCCTCGACCGGGCTGACGTCGCTTCCCGCCGCCGCCCAGGACGACCTGCAGCGTGGCGAAACCGTGCTGGAGCGTCGCCGGCCGGAGCTGGAGCAGCTTGGCGTCCGTGCCGGCTCGTTCCTGTTCCTGCCGCGGGTGGAGGCCGGCGCCACCTATGAAACCAACGTCTACGCCACCCGCGACAACCACGAGGACGACGTCATCTGGACCGTCCGTCCGCGGGTCGACATCAAGTCCGACTTCGCGGCCCATGCGCTGAACTTCTCCGCCTCCGCCGATACCGGCCGCTACAGCGACCATTCGGGCGAGAACTACACGGATTATGCCGCGCAGGCCGATGGGCGTTACGACGTGAACAAGGGCGGTGCGCTGGACGCCCGGCTGTTCCACCGCCGCAACCACGAAGGCCGCGGCGACATCAACAGCCTGCAGGGTTATGCCGAGCCGGTGAAGTATTTCACCAGCGGCGGCGAGGCCGGCTATAGCCAGCGTTTCAACCGCCTGCGCGCCCGCGTGTCGGGGTCGGCCCAGTACATCTCCTATGACGACGTCGACCTGATCGGCGGCGGCGTCGCCCGCCAGGGCGACCGCGACCGCTGGGAATATGCGACGGTCGGCCGCGTCGGCTACGAGTTCATCGAGGGCTATGAGGCCTTCGTCCAGGGCACCTATTCCTGGACCCGCCACAAGAACGACCGCGACGCCTTCGGCCTTGACCGCGATTCGGACGGCTACGAGGTGGTGGGCGGCGTTGCCAGCGAACTGACCGGCCTGATCACCGGCGAGATCTTCGCCGGCTACCTCGTCCGCAACTACAAGGATTCGCGGCTGGAGGACTTCAGCGGCCTGTCCTTCGGCGGGCGCCTGAACTGGGCGGTCACCCAGCTGACCGGCATCAGCGCCACCGCCAGCCGTCAGGTGCGCGAGACGTCGGCGAGCCCGGGCTTCGGCACCGCTTCCAGCTACACCCGCACCCTGTTCGCCCTGGGCGTCGATCACGAACTGCTCCGCTCGCTGATGCTGAACGCCCGGCTGCAGTACCGCCAGGACGACTTCAACGGAAACGACCGCAACGACAAGGTCTATACGGCCAGCATCGGCGGCACCTATCAGATGAACCGCTACCTGTATCTGACCAGCGGCTACACCTATGAAAAGCGCAACTCCAACCTGAGTGCGGCCGAGTACAGTGACAACCTGATCTACCTGCGACTCGGCGCTCAGATGTAATCCAGGCTGTAATCCGCCGAATCCGGATCGGCCGTCCGGGAAAGTCCCGGCCGAAGGTCCTAAAGGTTTTGCTGAACAGGGCAGGGCGTCCGACCTATGACGGGCGCCCTTTTCTTATGCCTGCTTTTATGGCCGGGAGCGATGTATTGGGGGGATCCGAAGGCGGTAATTCCTCTCCACTTTTTCCCAAGCGCTTGCGAGTTGCTAGTCTCCACCCGAATTCAGGTGCGTGACCAAAGGGCGCCGCTGCAAGGCGGCCGGCGGATGGGTGGTTCCAGGGAGCCGTTCCATCCGTCCGGGCCAACCGGACCGGTGATCAGGACCGGACCGGCGCTGCGGCAGGCATCCACCAGCCAGGGAAAGGGTTTAGGGATGAATCGACGTCATATGTTCCGTGCGCTGGGCCAGGGGATCGGGTTGGCCGCGCTCGCCGTTGCCATGGTCGGCTGTGCCGGCAACGACGCGCCGATGGAGACCGCCAGCGCCGGTCAGATCGGCGAGTACCATCTCGGCCCGGGCGACGCCTTGCGCGTCATCGTGTTCGGCGAGGAGCAGCTGTCCGGAGAGTTCCGCGTGGACGGCACCGGCAAGGTCGCCATGCCGCTGATCGGCGAGGTCTCTGCCAAGGACCGCAGCACCCGCGACCTTGAAAAGGAAATCACCACCCGTCTCTCCGCGGGCTATGTGAAGGACCCGAAGGTCAGCGTCGAGGTGCTGAACCACCGGCCTTTCTTCATCCTGGGCGAGGTGCGCAACCCCGGCCAATATCAGTATGTCAACGGCATGACCGCCCTGTCGGCGGTGGCGATGGCCGGCGGCTACACCTACCGCGCCAAGGAGGATTACGTCCTCATCACCCGCGGTGCCGATCCCAAGAAGGAAATCCGCAAGGCTCCGATCACCACCTCGGTGATGCCGGACGACGTTGTCCGCGTGCCGGAGCGCTATTTTTGAGCCCAGGTTTCCGAAGGCCGACGGCAGAATGCCTGACAGCAAAAAGCCCGACCGGAGATCCCCGGCCGGGCTTTTTGCCGTTCTGGACGCCTTCCAATCAGGCGGTCAGGTATCGAGCGTATCGCCGCCCTTCTTCTGGCCCGGTGGGATGCGCTGGTCTTTGGGAACGATGGGATCGCGCGACATGCCGTGCGGCGGCGTGGTGCCGGCCGCCTCGTCGTCGGTGCCGAGCGGAGCCGCGGCGGGATCCGTGGCCGGAACCTTGTCGCCAGTCAGCCCGCGGTCGATGTCCGCGCGCATCCGATGAGCCTCCGCACTGGGAGTGGTGGGCGTGTTACCGCCCGACTCGGGACGCTGGGGCTTTGTCATGATCGGCCTTTCGCACAAGCTGGTGTCAGGGGGCATTCCAATGCCTCCTCCAACCGTGCTGCCTTCCAACGGTTCCGTGGTTACGATACCGTCAGTGGGGCATCGGGGCCGCCCGGGCCTTGAACGCAGGCCGCTCTGTCGGAACTATGGCGCGGAGCGGGACCGCCCCCAGTGCGCGGTGGTGCCGGATACAGGAATCGAACCCGTGACCTTCTGATTACAAATCAGCTGCTCTACCAGCTGAGCTAATCCGGCGCGCCCATCGCTCGGCGGAGGCACACCTTAGCGCCCCTTTTCCGCGCAAACAAGCACTTGGCCGCACCGGATCCGCTTCCCCGTCACTCGCGCAGGCGGGCGACCTCGTAGAGCGCCACCGCGGCGGCATTGGAAACGTTGAGACTGCCCACCGGGCCGCCGGTCGGCAGGCGGGCGATGGCGTCGCAGCGCTCCATGGTCAGCCGGCGCAGCCCGCTGCCCTCCGCTCCCATCACCAGCACGGTCTTGCCGGTGAGATCCAGCTTCGCCAGGGTCGATTGCCCCGATTCGGCCAACCCGACCAACCAGAAGCCGTTCTGCTGCAGATCGGTCAGCGCTCGCGCGAGGTTGGTGACGCGGACCAGCGGCACCGCTTCCAGCGCGCCCGACGCACTCTTTGCCAGCACGCCTGTGGTTTCCGGCGCATGACGTTCGGTCACCACCACGGCGCGGGCGCCGAAGGCGGCGGCGGACCGCAGGATGGCGCCGACATTGTGCGGGTCCGTCACTTGGTCGAGCGCGACGATGACCGCCGATTTTTCGGCTTCCAACTCGTTGCACAAATCCTCGATGCCCAACTCCGGCAGGGGAGAGGCGTCAACGACGATGCCCTGGTGGACGGCTCCCTGCGGCAGCATCCGGTCAAGCTCCAGGCGGTCGACCGGCGAGGCCTCCGGCCGTTGCAGCCCCAGAGCGCGCGCCGCCGCGAAGGCCGGCTCCAGCGCCGCCCGGCCCGAGTCGGTCGCCAGCAGCCGGTGGATGCGCCGCTCCGGGTTCGTCCAGGCAGCGGCGACCGGGTGCAGGCCATAGAGAAGAACGCCGCGCGCGGCCGGCGGACGCCCACCCTTCGTCGGCCGCCGTCCGGACCGACCGGAGTCGTCCGTCTGGTCCTGCCGCGGCGATGCCCCGTGCTGTGCCTTGGCGCCGGAACGCTCGGCGCCGCGGTCGGCATTGCGGTCGGAAGAGCGGCTGGAAGCGGGGCCGGAGCCGGGATGTCTGGAGCGCGTCATGATACCCACGAAGAAGGGGAGGGGGCCGCAGCGGACTGTGACCGAATTTTTTCTGGTGTGAACCGCTTAACCCGTGTTGACAAGGTCTGAAAAATTCGCATATTGCCGAACTCCGCGGCGGGCACTGCCAAGCCGCGGACTGGAAGGGTGGCCGAGTGGTTAAAGGCAGCAGACTGTAAATCTGCCCGCGTACGCGTACGCTGGTTCGAATCCAGCCCCTTCCACCACTACTTTCCACGGCTTGTCCGTGATCGCGTTTGCCCCGGACGGTCGCGCCGGC
>CBFGPE010000009.1:0-70879 GCA_965650625.1 uncultured Azospirillum sp.
GTTCGAGGCGAATGCGCTGCAGCCGGCGGCGGAGCGGCATTTCGGGCAGAGGGTAGCGCGGGTCGAGCATCTCGGCAGCTATGCCTGCCGCAACGTCTATGGCCGGGAATCGGGTCGGCGCAGCGAGCATGCGACCGCCAACGCCATCGACCTCGCCGCCTTCGTGCTGGCCGACGGGACACGGGTGGGCGTGCTGAACGACTGGGAGGTGAAGCCGGACGGCCGCAAATCCGCCTTCCTGCGCGACGTGCGCGACGGCGCCTGCCGCTTCTTCGACGTGGTTCTGGGGCCGGACTACAACGAAGCCCACCGCAACCATTTCCACCTTGATATGGGGAGCTTTCACGCCTGCCGCTGAGACCCATCCGGTTCGGGATATGCCCGGTGGCTGCGGCATCGGTTCTACGAAAGAAAGGGTTACCACGCTCCCGTTGCCTCGCCATTTTCATAAGTAGAAATGGGAGGTGCGCCATGCTGACCCTGCTCTATCGCAGCGATGCGGTCTCTCTGCTGCCTTTCTCGGCTTTGGCGGACATTTGTGTACGTAGTTCCACAAAGAATCGACGTCTGGGTATCACCGGATTCCTTATCGAACATGAGGGCACGTTTCTTCAGGTGCTGGAGGGCGAGGCGGAGGCGGTGAACGGGCTGTTCGACCGCATCTCGCATGACGAGAGGCACTGCAACATCGCGGTGCTGGGCCGGTGGGAGCGGATGGGGCGGTCCTTCGGCTTCTGGGCGATGAATTTCGGCCCGCTGGACGATCCATCCTTCTGGGAGGGCGAGTTCGCCGATCTGCGCGACGGCGATGCCTTCCGGCGCAAGAGCGGCGATGCCGACACCGCGCTGGCGGTGCTGTGCCGCGCCTATGCCTTCGCCGGCATGGTCGCGGGGTCCGATCCGGTGATCGGCGGCTTCGTGATGGGATACCCGCGGCCCTTGCCGGGTCCGGCGAGCGTCTGAACCGTCAAGCATCTGATTCAATTGAGCCCTTGACGGGACTGCGCGTGCTCGTGCCATCGTCGCTCCTCGCCCGGCCGTGGATGGCCGGCCGTCGAGGAGAAGCCCGTCGATGAACGCCTTGCGGCGTCTGTCCGCCCCTGCCCTGGTTCTGGCCCTTCTGGCCGCGCTGGTCGCCGCCAAGCCCTGGCTGCACAGCCATCTGGAACCCTTCGTCGGGCTGTCGCTGAGCGGCGGCTTCGACATCGCGGTCGCGTCGGCCGCGTGGCTGGTCGCCGCCTGGGGCGGGGCGCGGGTGATCAACATGCTGGCCGCGGGCAACGGCGGCCGGCCACCGCGCATCCCCCGGCTGCTGGCCGACCTGCTGCGCTTCTTCGTCTATGGCGTCGCGGTGCTGGCGATCCTGGCCTTCGTGCTGGAACAGCCGGTGACGGGGTTGCTGGCGACCTCGGGCGTCGCCATCGCCGTGCTGGGGTTCGCGCTGCGCAACATGATCGCCGACATCTTCGCCGGCATCGCCCTGAACATCGAACATCCCTACCGGCTGGGCGACTGGCTGGAGCTGTCGCCCGGCGTGGCGGGGCGGGTGGACGAGATCAACTGGCGCGCAACCCGGCTGATCGCCAGCGACGGCACCGCCATCGTCGTGCCGAACGGCATCGTCGCCGGCAGCCGTTTCGTCAATTACAGCCGCCCCAACCCGGCCTTCCGCGCCTCCGTCCCGATCCTGCTGGACCAGGAGGTGCCGGTGGAGCGGGCCAAGCGCATCCTGCTGTCGGCGATGCTCTGCGCCGACGGCGTGCTACCCACGCCGCGGCCGGACGTGATCGTCGAGGCGGTGACGCCCAACGGCGTCTCCTATCTGGCGCGCTTCTGGACCGACGACGGCGGCCGGGTGTCGATGGTGCGCGATGCCGTGCTGACGGCGGTGCTGGCCAACCTCGCCCGCGCCGGGATCGAGCCGGCCCGTCCCAAGCAGGAGGTCCGCCGGCGCCAGCCGGGGGCGCCCGACACCGGCCTGCTGCGGCGCGGGCTGCTTCGCCAGCTGGAGCTGTTCGACGCCTTCGACGACAAGGAGGTCGACGCGCTGGCCCAGGCGATGCGCCAGTTCCACATCCCCGCCGGCACCGCCGCCGTGCGCCAGGGCGACGCCGGCGAATCGCTGTTCGTCATCGCCGAGGGGGTGTTCGACGTGCAGGCCGCCGCTCCCGCTTCGGCCGACGTGGAGGACGGGCAGCGCTCCGGCGTGGTCCATCTGACGCGGCTGCGGCCGGGCGACCTGTTCGGCGAGATGTCGCTGCTGACCGGGCAGCCGCGCAGCGCCTCGGTCGTCGCCTGCACCGACGCCGTGGTGTTCGAGCTGTCCCGCGGCCATCTGGACCCGGTGCTGCGGCGCCGTCCGGAACTGGCGGAACGGCTGGCCGAGCTGATGGCCGAACGCCAGACCCGCAACGTCAGCCAGTCCATGCGCCAGCAGGGCGCCACCCCGCCGCCGCCCGCGGAATCGCAGGCACTGCTGGCACGGTTGCGGGGCTTTTTCGGGCTGTAGCGGTGCAATTGCGACCTTCGGTTGCTGGCAATCCCCGGCTGTAATCCCTATCTTTTCGGCTCCGGCCATTATGAGGCCGGCTGCGAGCGGCGATGCCCGGCGGTCCTCAACATGGAACCTCGGGCGGTGCGGGCCGTTATGGCGCGCGGGTGCAGGCAATGATTTTGCGATCGGCGCATCGTCCATCGCTCGCAACGGGTGGCGGCCGCATTCCGCAGCCGGCGCCCCCGGTGTTTGGCCCTTCTTGCGGGTCGAGCGCCCCTTCGTCCTGAACCAACGAGGAGGCTCGACAGCCGATGTGCGGACTGAGTGGTGAAATTCGTTTCAAGGCCGGCGAGGCGGCCAGCACGGTGGCGGTCCAGGCCATGTGCGACAGGCTGGCGCCGCGCGGGCCGGACGGCCACGGCCTGTTCGCCCATGGGCGCGTCGCCTTCGGGCACCGCCGGCTGAAGATCATCGATCTCAGCGAGGCATCGCAGCAGCCGATGGTGGATGCGGCCCTGGGGCTCGCCATCGTCTTCAACGGCTGCATCTACAATCACCGGGATTTGCGGGAAGAGCTGGTCGGGCTCGGCTACCGCTTCTTCTCGGAGGGCGACACCGAGGTCCTGATCAAGGCCTATCACGCCTGGGGGCCTGATTTCGTCAAGCGCCTGAACGGCATGTTCGCCTTCGCCATCCATGAGCGCGACAGCGGCCGGGTGGTGCTGGGCCGCGACCGGCTGGGCATCAAGCCGCTGTATCTGGCCGATATTCCGGGCGGCCTGCGCTTCGCCTCCTCGCTGCCGGCGCTGGTGGCGTCGGGCGGCATCGACACCGACGTCGATCCGGTGGCGCTGCACCATTACATGAGCTTCCACGCCGTCGTCCCGGCGCCCTACACCATCCTGAAGGGCGTGCGGAAACTGCCGCCGGCCACGGTCATGATCCTGGAGCCGGACGGCACCCGGCGCGAGAACACCTATTGGTCCCTGACCTTCGGGCCGCAGTCCGGCGACGAGGGGCGCGACTTCGCCGACTGGCGCGAGCTGGTGCTGGAGACGCTGACCCGCGCGGTGCGCCGCCGGCTGGTCGCCGACGTTCCGGTGGGCGTGCTGCTGTCGGGCGGGCTGGACAGCTCGCTGATCACCGCGCTGCTGGCCGAGAATGGGCAGAGCGGGCTGAAGACCTTCTCCATCGGCTTCGAGACGGTGGGCGACGAGCGCGGCGACGAGTTCCAGTATTCCGACATCGTCGCCAAGCATTTCGACACCGACCACCACCGCATCTTCGTCGACAGCGCCCGCGCCCTGCCGGAGCTGACCGACTGCGTCCGCGCCATGTCGGAGCCGATGGTCAGCCACGACAACATCGGCTTCTTCCTGCTGTCGCAGGAGGTGGCGAAGCAGGTGAAGGTGGTGCAGTCGGGCCAGGGCGCCGACGAGGTGTTCGGCGGCTATCATTGGTATCCGCCGCTGCTGGAGAGCCGTGACGCCGCCGGCGACTACGCCCGCGTCTTCTTCGACCGCGATCAGGCGGAGATGGCGGAAGCGCTCGACCCGCGGCTGGTCGGCGAGGACCATTCCCGCCGCTGGCTGGAACAGCGCTTCGCCATGCCCGGCGCCGAGCGGCCGGTCGACAAGGCTCTGCGGCTCGACACCACCGTCATGCTGGTCGACGACCCGGTGAAGCGGGTCGACAACATGACCATGGCCGCCGGGCTGGAAGCGCGCGTGCCCTTCCTCGACCATGAGCTGGTGGAACTGGCCGCCCGCATCCCGGCGGAAATGAAGCTGCCGGAGGGCGGCAAATACGTCCTGAAAGAAGCGGCGCGGCGCGTGGTGCCGGCGGCGGTGATCGACCGGCCGAAGGGCTATTTCCCGGTGCCGGCGCTGAAATACCTGCGCGGCCCCTTCCTGGAGCGGGTGCGGGACGTGCTGAACGCACCGGCGGCGCGGGAGCGCAGCCTGTTCCGGCGCGAGTATCTCGACCGCCTGCTGGCCGATCCGGAAAGCCACATCACGCCGCTGCGCGGGTCGAAGCTGTGGCAGGTGGCTCTTCTGGAATTCTGGTTCCAGGAACAGGGCCTGTAAGCGGCCATTCCAAACGAAGAACGCTCCGCCGGCACCGACCGGGCGCGGGACCGAACCGCGCCCGGCGGCGTTTTCCGAGCGAGGAGCCGCATCCGACGATCAGGGGGATTCCATGAGCTACGCCCGCGTGAAACCGCACCGGCTGGAACGCGCCGCCAGCGCCACCCTGCGCCACACCCGGCGCTATACCGGCCGCCCGCCGGCGGGAGAGACCGAGGCCGACGCGCCGCGCGCCGACGTGGTGGTGGATTGCGGCTGGGGCCGGCTGATCTTCGCCCACACCTTCGACGATCTCGACCGCATGATCGAGACGTTGCGGCAGGAGGCGCCGGGCACCCGCGACATCGTGTTCTATCTGCAGGATCCGCATGTCGCCCTGTCGCGCGCGCCGCAGGAGCTGTTCCTCGACCCCTCCCACACCTTCCGCCTGTGGCTGACCGACTACCGGCCGTCGCGGCGGCGGCCGAAGGGCTACAGCGTCCGCCGGCTGCGCACGCGCGAGGACGCCGAGGGGGTGCAGCGCATCTATGCCCGGCGGCGGATGGTGCCGGTCTCCTCCTCCTTCCTGGTGGCGTCGCGCAACAGCCGGGTGCTGACCCATTTCGTCGCCTGCGACGATTCCACCGGCGAGGTGATCGGCTCGGTGACGGCGGTCGACCACGCCCATGCCTATGGCGATCCGGAGAACGGCAGCTCGCTGTGGTGCCTGGCGGTGGATCCGCAGGCATCCTTTCCGGGAATCGGCGAGACGCTGGTCCGCACGGTGGCGGAGCATGTGCAGGCGCGCGGGCGGGCCTTCCTCGACCTGTCGGTGCTGCATGACAACGAGAACGCCATCGCGCTGTACGAGAAGCTGAATTTCCGCCGGATTCCGACCTTCGCGCTGAAGACGAAGAACCCGATCAACGAGCGGCTGTTCACCGGTCCGCAGCCGGGCGAGCGGCTGAATCCCTATGCCACCATCATCGTCAACGAGGCGCGGCGGCGCGGCATCGGCGTCGATGTGGTGGATGCCGAGGCCGGCTATTTCTGCCTGACCTGGGGCGGGCGCAGCGTGGTCTGCCGCGAATCCCTCAGCGAATTGACCAGCGCCGTCGCCATGAGCCGCTGCGACGACAAGGCGGTGACGCGGCGCGTGCTGGAGCGCGCCATGCTGAACGTGCCGGCCCAGGCGGTGGCGGGGAGCGCGGAGGAGAACGCCGCCTTCCTGGCGACGCACGGCCGTATCGTGGTCAAGCCGGCACGCGGCGAGCAGGGACGCGGCATCACGGTGGACGTGCGCGACGCCGAGACGATGGAGCGCGCCGTCGCGGCGGCCCGCCAGCATTGCGACACGGTGCTGCTGGAGCAGTTCTGCGAGGGGCAGGATCTGCGGATCATCGTCATCGACAAGAAGGTGGTGGCCGCCGCGGTGCGCCGTCCGGCCGAGGTCACCGGCGACGGCACCCACAGCGTGCGCGAACTGATCGAGGCGCAGAGCCGCCGCCGCGCCGCCGCCACCGGCGGGGAAAGCCACATCCCGATGGACGCGGAGACCGACCGCTGCCTCGCCGCCGCCGGCAAGAGCCTGGACGACGTGCTGGCGGCCGGCGAGGTGCTGCCGGTGCGCAAGACGGCGAACCTGCACACCGGCGGGACGATCCATGACGTGACCGACTGCCTGCACCCGGAACTGGTGGAGGTGGCGACGGTGGCCGCCCGCGCGCTGGACATCCCGGTTGTGGGGTTCGACCTGCTGGTGGAATCGCCCGACCGGCCGGGATACGTCTTCATCGAGGCGAACGAGCGGCCGGGCCTCGCCAACCACGAACCGCAGCCGACGGCGGAACGTTTCGTCGACCTGCTGTTTCCCCAGACGCGGGGGGTGCTGTAGGGGGCACCCGACGCACATTTCTCCCCGCCTTCAGCAGGAGGAAAAACCGACCATGGCCGTGCCGCTGCCCATCGACATGGGCTATGTCACCGACATCCTCTACCGGCTGCTAACCACGCCCAGCCCGACCGGATACACCACCGACGTGGTGCGGCTGTGCTGTGCCGAGCTGGAGCGGATGGGCATCCCCTATGAGCTGACGCGGCGCGGCGCCATCCGCGCCGACCTGAAGGGGGTGCGGGCCAGTCCGGACCGGGCGCTGGTCGCCCATGTCGACACGCTGGGCGCCCAGGTGAAGATGCTGAAGGACAATGGCCGGATGGAGCTGGTGCCCATCGGCCACTGGTCGTCCCGCTTCGCCGAGGGGGCGCGCTGCACCGTGCTGACCGACCGCGGCCCGTGGCGCGGTACCATCCTGCCGCTGAAGGCGTCGGGCCACACCTTCAACAAGGAGGTCGACACCCAGCCGGTCACTTGGCAGCAGGTGGAACTGCGCGTCGACGCCCCCTGCCGCAACCGGGCGGAGCTGGAGGAGCACGGCTTCAACATCGGCGACATCGTCGCCATCGACCCGCAGCCGGAATTCCTTGAGAATGGCTTCATCGTCTCGCGCCATCTCGACGACAAGGCCGGGGTGGCAGTGATGCTGGGCGCGGCGAAGGCGGTGGTCGATGCCGGAGCCGCCCTGCCGGTCGATTGCCACCTGCTGTTCACGATCTCAGAAGAGGTCGGGTCGGGCGCGTCATCCATCCTGCATCAGGACGTGGCGGAGATGGTGACCATCGACAACGGCACCACCGCCCCAGGCCAGAACAGCAGCGAATTCGGCGTCACCATCGCCATGGCCGACAGCACCGGTCCCTTCGACATGGCGCTGACCCACTCGCTGTTGACCCTGTGCAAGGCGCAGAACATCCCGCACCAGCGCGACGTCTTCCGCTATTACCGCTGCGACAGCGCATCGGCCATCGAGGCCGGCAACGACATCCGTACGGCGCTGGTCTGCTTCGGCATCGACGCCTCGCACGGCTATGAACGCATCCACGCGAACGCGCTGGAAAGCCTGGTGCGGCTGCTGGTGCTGTATCTGCAGAGCCCGCCGCGGGATTGAGGGGCGGGATTGAGCGGCCCCTCAGCAGCCGGCCGTCCCGTCCCGCCGCACCTCCTCCAGCACGCGGCGGAGGTCGTCGGGGTGGAGTGGCTTGTGCAGGAAGGCGCAGCCGCGGCGCTGGCCTTCCAGCAGGGATTCGGGCGCGGTCTCGCCGGTCAGGACGACCGCCGGGATGTCGGCCTTGAACAGCTTGCGCACGCGGTCGATCACGTCGAAGCCGGAGACCTTGCCCGGCAGGCGCAGGTCGGTCAGGATGGCGTCGGGCGGGCCTTCCAGGCCGTCGACCGCCGCGAACACCTCGCGCATGTTGGACGCGGAGACGAAGGCGCAGCCCCAGCTTTCCAGGGTCAGCAGCAGGCCGGACAGCACCATGCTGTCGTCGTCCACCACCAGGATGCGCATGCCGTCCAATGGCACTGACGCCGCCGCCTGATCAGCCGAGGCCATCGCGGACGGAGTGTCGGCGAGCGCCCCCTCCCCCTCCAGCCGGTCGATGGTGACGGCGAAGACCGAGCCGCGGCCGGAGCGTGACCGCACATCGATGGGCGCACTCAGCAGAACCGACAGGCGCCGCACGATGGCGAGGCCGAGGCCGAGGCCGCGCGTCGGGTCGCGGGCCGGGTTGGTCAGTTGGTGGAACTCGTCGAAGATGACGTCCAGCTTGTCCTGCGGAATGCCGAAGCCGGTGTCCCACACCTCGATCCGCCATTGGCCGTCGCGCTTGCGCAGTCCCAGCAGGATGCCGCCGCGCTGGGTATAGCGGATGGCGTTGGCCAGCAGGTTGCGGATGATGCGGCCGAGCAGGACCGGATCGCTGCGGGTGACCGCCCGGCAGGGCAGATGGACGCGCAGGCGCAGGCCCTTCTCCTCCGCCTGGGGACGGAATTCCTCGGCCAGCGACTGCAGCATCGCGTCGAGCGACACCGGCTGCAGGTCGGCCTCCACCGTGCCGGCGTCCAGCGTCGAGATGTCGAGCAGGGCGTTCAGCAGCTGCTCGCCCGCCGTCATCGCGTTGGCCAGCATGCCGGCGGTGCGGGTCGCCCGCGCGTTGCCCTCCACCTGGGTGGTCAGGGCGTCGAGGAACAGGCGCATCGCCTGGAAGGGCTGGCGCAGGTCGTGGCTGGCCGAGGCGAGGAAGCGGGAACGGGCCGCGGCGGTGCGCGCCACCTCCGCCCGCATCGCCTCCTCCAGCTTCGCGATGGCGCCGTCCAGCGTCGCCGTCGCCAGCACCCCGACCACGCGGCCGTCGACCAGCAGCGGCGTGGCGCGCAGGCTCAGCGGCGGCTCGGTCGGCAGGGTCAGCATGATGCTGTCCGGAGGCGTGGCCGGATCGCCGCCGCCGCCCTCGTAGAGCGGGCGCAGCGCGTCGGCCACCGCCGGCCAGCCGCCGGCCAGCAGGGTCGGGCCGCTTTCGTCGCGGGTGGCGGCGCGCGGGTGGTTCAGCAGGGTGGCCAGCGCCTCGTTGCAGCGGACGGCGGCCATCTCCGGCCCGCCGATCACCAGCATGGTCGGCACCGTTCCGGCCTCACAGACACGCCGCGCGTTGTCGAGACACTCGCGATAGCGCTGATCGGTCGGTGACATCTGGTTGGCCGAAGATCGGTGCATCGCGTCGGAATCTCTCGCGTCGGTGTCGCCGGTGGTCGGGGCGGGGATCGGGGTCTCGTGGAACGGCTGGAGGCTGATCGCCATCGGAGTGGGCACCGGCACCGGTCGAACCGTCGGACAGATTAAAAAGCCCGCAGAGAATAAACGGACAAGCCGGCTTTCGAAATCACACGATGGCTCTACTCCCTTCCTATGCGGAAGGTGCAGGCCGCGGCCGCCGCATAAGATGATCCTCCACAAAGTATTTGCGACGCAGAAGCGCCATCAGCCTGGTCTTCAGGACATCCATTTCCTGCGCCTTTCCAACGAAATCGTCGGCACCGGCATTCAAACTGATCATCAGCTGTTCCTCGTCGTCCTGGCTGGTCAGGATGACGATTTGGAAGAACAGGCCGCGCTGCCGCCGGAACCTGTCGAATCTTTCGCAGAGCTGGGTGCCGCTGGTGCCCGGCATCACGAGGTCGAGGATGACGCAGTCGAGCCCGCCGCCGGCCAGCGCCGCCACCGCCTCGTCGGCGTTGCGCGCGGCGGTGACGGTGCAGCCCTCCTGCTCCAGTTCGGCGCGCAGAAACTCGCGGTAGGTCGCGCTGTCGTCGACGATCAGGATGCGGGCGCGGCTGAAGATCTCCGGCACGGTCGGCGGGGCGCTGCGCCGCTCCAGCAGCGCGCAGGCCTCCTCCACCAGCGCCTTGGGATCGGAGGGGTCGTGCTCGCCCTCGCCACGGCCGAGCACCATGACGGCCGCGTCGCTGCGCGCGCGCAGGTCGGCAAGGCCGGTGGGACCGGCAAGGTCGCCCTCGACGATCAGCAGGTCCTGCGGGTTGCCGGCGATCTCGGCCAAGGCCTGCTCCACGCCTTCGACGCAGACGGTCTCGACGCCGCGTTCCTCCAGCAGAAGCTTCAGCAGAAGCCCCTGCGTCTGGGAACCCATGACCACAAGGCTGCGGAGTCCGTTCATGGCGCCATCTTATCGTCGGAGGTCAGTTGCAGCAGCCGTCCGGCCACCCGGTCGAGAGGCAGTTCCTCCACGGCGCCGCCCAAGCGTACGGCGGTGCCCGGCATGCTGTGGATCACCGCCGTGGAGGCGTGTTCGGCTATGGTGTAGGCCCCCACCCGATGCATGTCCACCAGTCCCCGCGCTCCGTCCTCTCCCATGCCGGTCAGCAGCACGCCGATGCCGGAGGCGCCATAGGCGCGCGCCATCGACTGGAACAGCACCTCGCCCGACGGGCGCTGGCCGCACACCATCGGGTCGCCGGACAGGCGGATGGCGCCGTTGTCCACCAGCATGTGCCGGTCGCCGGGCGCCACATAGACCGTGCCGGGGCGCGGCTTCACCCCCGCCTCCCCCAGCTGCACCGGCAGCGGGGAGACGGTGCCGAGCCAATTGGCGAAGCCCTCCATGAAGGGGGCCCCCATATGCTGGACCACGAAGACCGGCAGCGGAAAGCCGGCCGGCAGTTCCCTCAGGACTTTGGACAGCGCTGCCGGCCCGCCGGTGGAGGCGACGAGACCCAGCCCGCGGAAGCGGCGGATGCGGCCGTCGGCGGTCACCGCCGCCTCGGGCAAACCGCCGTCCGGGGATGCGGTTTCGCCGTTTGCACCGGGCGTGCGGGCGGCCCGCGCCGTGATGCGGTGGCGGATGACCTTCACCTGACTCATGATGACCAGCTGGGTGCAGAGATGGTGCGCCACCGTCTGGTAGTCGGCGCGCGCCATGCTGCCCGGCTTTTCCACCACCGCCAGGGCGCCGGCCTGCAGCGCCCGCATCGGGATGTCGAGGTCGCGCACGTCGGACGCCACCACGACGATCGGCAGCGGGGTCTGCCGCATGATGCGGCTGGTCACCTCGAAGCCGTCGATGCCCGGCAGGCGGATGTCGAGCGACACCACGTCGGGGGCGTTCTTCTCGATCATGCGCAGGGCCTGCTCGCCGCTGGAGGCGATGCCCGCCACCTCCAGCCGCGGATCGGCGCCGATGACATGGCTGAGCAGTTGCTGGATAACCGGACTGTCCTCCACCACCAGCACGCGGATACGACGGTGTCCGACGGTGGGATTTCCGACGGCGGGAGGTCCGGAGTGCGCCGCCCCGCTCACAGCAGCCGCCGGATGCCGGCCAGAAGCTCGTTCTGGTCGAACCGCGTCTTGACGATGTAGGCGTCCGCCCCCAGCCGCAGGCCGCGCTCGCGGTCCTCGTCGCTGGCGCGCGAGGTGACGAGGATCACCGGGATCTCCTCCAGCCGCTTGTCGGCCTTCACCGCCTGCAGCAGGGCGAAACCGTCCATCCGGGGCATCTCGACGTCGCTGATGATCAGGCCAACCTCCATCCCTTCCGAAAGGCGCTCCAGGGCCTCGCGCCCGTCCACGCACAGCGTCACCCGATAACCATGGGCTTCGAGGATGCTCTTTTCCAGCGTGCGGGTGGTGATGCTGTCATCGACGACCAGGATATGCGCCCGGGCAGGGGTAACCTCTTCCGCCGGGCGTGCCGGGGGCGGCAGGACGCTGCCGGGCAGCGGCATCAGGCCGGAGATGTTCAGCACCAGCGCCGGCCCGCCATCGTCCATCAGCACGGTGCCGAGATAGCGGCCGCTGTCGAGCCCGGTCTCCTCCGCCGCCGTCACCACCGTCTCGCGCGTCGCGACGAAGCGGTCGACCGCCAGCGCCAGCCGCCGGTCGGCCGCGCGGACGACGACGAGCGACAGCGAACGCTCGGCGGTGGGCACCACCGGCGCCTCCATGCCCAGCAGGGCGGCCAGCGAGGTGACGGGAATTTCCTCCTCGGCGATGCGGATCATCGGGGTGCCGACGCCGGAAAACAGCGTCTCGGCGGTGGCGGTGCGCAGCCGGACCACGTCGGCGGACGGGATCGCCAGGATCTGGTCCTGCACGGCGACAAAGACCAGACGCTGGCTGAGCAGGCTGAGCGGCACCTCGATGGTGACGGCGGTGCCGCCCTCCGGCCGGTCGGCGATGGTCAGGTTGCCCTGCAGCCGCTCCACCTCCCGCCGGGCGATGGCGAGGCCCATGCCGCGCCCGGCCAGTTCGGTGGTGCGCAACGCGGTGGAAAAGCCGGGGTGGAACAGGAACTCGGTCAGCCGCTCCAGCGGTATCTCTTCGGCGCCCGACAGCTCGTCGGCGTCGATCAGGCCGCGTTCGGCCGCCTTGCGCAGGATCGCCGCGCGGTCCAGCCCGCGGCCGTCATCCTCGATGCGCAGGCGCAGGCGGGAGCCTTCCACCGACGCGGCGATGGTGACGCGCGCCGCCGGCCGCTTGCCCAGCGCCAGCCGGTCCGCCGGCGTCTCGATGCCGTGGCTGATGGCGTTGCGGGCGATGTGGAGGATCGGGTCCTTCAGCCGCTGCAGGACGTTGCGGTCGGCCTCCACCTCCAGGCCGCGGACGTCGACCTCGACCTCCTTGCCCTCCGCCCGGCTGATGTCGCGCACCATGCGGCCGAGGCCGCTCAGTTGGTTTTCCGCCGGCAGCATGCGCAGGCGCCGCATGTCCTGCTGGAAGCCGCCGCCCCAGCGCCGCATCGACCACAGCAGCCGGTCATGGCTGCGGTGCGCGCTGTCGAGCGCGCCGCCCAGCGACCGGAAGCGGCGCTCGAAAGCCATCAGGGCGGGCAGCGCGCCGCGGCCGTCCAGCGCGTCGGCTCCATCCTCCGGCCGGACCTCCAGCCGGGCGCCGCGGCCGAGCTGCACGCGCAGATGCCGCCATGCGCGGTCGAGCGCCCGCCATTCCTGGCGCATCGCGCGGAGCTGCTCGCCGAGGCCGGCCTGCGCCTCCACCTCCGGCAGCAGGGCCGAGGCGGTTTCCGACAAACGCTCCAGCCCCTGGGCGGCGATGCGGACCAGGGCTGCGGAATCGGCGTCGCCGGCGGGCTCGCGCTGGCGGGACGGACGGCTGCCGGCGGCGCGGGGGGGCGATGCCGGAGCGGGAGCGGGGGCCGGAGAGGGGCCGCCGCGACCGCCGGTGGCCAGCGCTTCGAGGTCGGCGAGCACGCCGGCCGTCTCCACCGCGCCGCCCCCCTGGAGCAACCAGGCGACCAGATCCTCGATGGCGTCGAGCGCGCGGCGGAACACGCCGACATTGGCGGCGTCGAGCGGGATTTCCCCCTTCTGCACGGCGATGAAGGCGGCTTCCAGCCGGTGGGAGATCGCCTCCACCTCCGGCAGGTCGACGGCGCGGGCGGCGCCCTTCAGGCTGTGGGCGCGCCGGTGAATGTCGACGAGATCGGGCGCGTCGCCCGTCGCCTCCGCATCGCGAAGCGCGTTGCGGATCGCGGCGAGATGGTCCTTGTGCTCCAGGTCGAAGGCGGCGAGCAGGCGCTGGCGGATGTCCATCAGGGGCTCCGCATCACACCTGATAGTTCCGCACCGCCTCGACCAGCCCCTGGCCGAGGTTGTTCAGATTGGCGGCGGCGCCTTCCAGCTGGCGGGTGCCGGCGGCGGTCTGGCTGCTGGCCTCGCGGATGTTCTGCAACGCCTGGATCACCTGCTCCAGGCCGATCTGCTGCTGGTTGGTGCCGGCGACGATCTGCTGGAAGGCGAGCACGCTCTCCTGGATGTTCTCCGCCATGGTGCGGATGGTCGACTGGGTGGCGTCGGTCTGGCGCTTGCCGGCGGCGACGCGCTTCACCGCCTCCTCCGTCAGCATGACCGAGGCGTTGATGCCGTGCTGGATCTCCGACAGGTTGGAGCGGACCTGGGCGGTCGCCTCCTTCGACTGGTCGGCGAGGCTCTTGATCTCGCCCGCCACGATGGAGAAGGTGCGGCCATGCTCGCCCGCCGCCGCCGCCTCGATGGCGGCGTTCAGCGCCAGCAGGTGGCAGCGCTCGGCGATGTCGTTGACCGTCACGATGATCTCGCCGATCGCCTGGGTGCGCTCCGACAGCATGACGATGTTCTCGGCCACCGCCTCCGCCTGTTCGCGGATGGCGTCCATCGCCTGGATGGTGTCGTCCACCGCCTTCATGCCGGAATGGCTGGAGGCCGCCACCGTCTGGGCGCCGTGCGAGACGTCCTGGGCGCGGCGGTTGATCTGGGCGCCGGATTCGGTGATCTCCGACAGGGTCGCCGTGGTCTGCTCCACCGCCGCCAGCTGTTCGGCGACGCTGGCCGACTGCTGCTGGGTCGAAGCGCGGATCTGGGCGGTGGCGGCGTGGACGCTCTCCGCCGTCTCGCGGGTGGTGCGGGCCATCGACTTCAGCCGGCCGGCCATCTCGTTCAGATGCTGGCCGAGGATCGCCAGCTCGTCCTTGCCGGCGATGGCGATCTCCTGGGTCAGGTCGCCGTGGCCGACCCTGGTGACGAAGTCGATGGCGCGGCCGAGCCGCCGGGTGATCGAGCTGCCGATCAGATAGGCGACCCCCACCGCGATCAGGAAGACGACGACCAGCGCGATGATCGAGGACTGGATGGCGGAGTTGTAGATCGACCGGATGTCGGCGCGGCCGGCCTTGGTCAGGTGGTCGATGGCGGTCTGGGCCTGATCGATCCGCGCCTCCATGTTCTTGCGCAGTTCGTCCACCCGCTGGCGGCGCAACAGCGCCTCGGCGATCTGGTTGCGTTCGAGCATGGTGTAGATCGTCCGCGCCTCGTCACCGACCATGGTGATGGCGCGGGACATCTCGTTCACCGCGGTGTCCAGCTCGACCCAGCCCCGGCGGCGGCTGTCGGTGACGCCGGTGGAGGAGCGCTCCGCCACCATCGCCCGCAGCTGGCCCAGCCGGTCGCGCAATTGGGCGCCGACCTCGTCGTAATGGCGGCGCAGCGGTGCCAGCAGCGCCGGGATTTCGGCGACCCGGCCTTCGGCATTGGCGATGGACACGGCGTTCAGCGCCGTCTCGCGCGTGCTGCGCAGCTCCGCCTGCATGTTGCCGACGTCCGTCACCATGTCGGCGGCCTCGTTGTCGTAGGTCGACACCGCCATGATGACGTCCAGCGCATCGGAAAAGCGCGACATCTGATAGAGCGCCAGCAGCGCCGTCAGGACACAGACGACGCCGAATCCCAGGACCAGCTTGTGCGCGACTTTCATGTTCATTCTTGGACTCCAGCCCCGGACGGCTCTTCAGGTGGATCGGTCGATGTCAGGTCTTCACGAGGTCGAGCAGTGCCGCCATGTCCAGGATCGCCATGCGGTCGGCGGCGATGGCCCTGACCAACGGCCCGGCCTCCGCCGGGGCGGAGCCGCGCGGCGGCACGATGTCGGACACCCGCTCCACCTCCCGCACGCGCAGGGCCGCCGGGCGGCCGGCGCCGGTGCGCAGCACGATGGCGTAGCCGGACGGATCGGGCTCGGCAGCGGCCCCGGAAAGAGCGGCGGATACACTGGCCGCCGGGCCATTGCACAGCCGGTCGAGGTCGAACAGCCGCATCACCCGGCCGGCGACGGCGATCACCCCCAGCACGGCGGGCGGCGCCCCCGGCACGCGGGCCAGCCGCGGCATCGGTACGATATGGCCGAGATGGCGCAGTTCCAGCCCATAGAGCGTTTCGGCCCCGCGGGCGACCAGCATCGGGACGCCGGCGCTCTCCTCCCCGTGGAGTTGCGGGATTTCGGCCAGATCCTCGGCACGGTGGGCCAGCACCGCGTCGGCCCAGGGGCCGCGCCCGGCGAAGGTCGCCTCCAGGTCGGCGTTGCGGCGTGCCAGCTTCCTGTGGACATCGTTCCAGTCGATGGAAGCACGGGCGGCGGCGCGCTCGGGGGAAGCGCTTTCAAGGGCGGCGATCAGCGGTGCGGCACCTGCTCCACTTCCCGCACCGGCAAGCGTGTCGTCCATCAGCCCTCCTCACCGGTCAGCCAGAGGTCGAGCATGCCGCGCAGTTCCTGCACGGTCAGGCCGCCGCCCTCCGCCACCGCCTCGTCGTCGGGACGGTTCTCCAGCGCCTCGCGCGCATTGCGGAAATGGCGCTGGGCCGGGACCAGCCGGCCGCGCCGCCAATAGGCCAGCGCCAGATGATAGTCGGCCAGAACGAAGCGCGGGTCGAGATACAGCGCGCGCTTGAAAGCCGCCACCGGGTCGCCGACGCCCAGCTCCTCCTCCACCAGACCCAGCTGGTAATGGGCGCCGGGGTCCAGCCGGTTCGCCTCCACCTGGGCCAGACAGGTTTCCAGAACGGTCGAGCGCTCGTTGGTCTCGGCGGTGTCCGGCGGGGTCGGCGCGGCGGGAGGCGTCGCGGCCGGCGCGACTTTGCGGGAGCGCGGAGCGGGGCGGACGGCGGGATCGGGCGCGGCGTCCGGCGCCGGGCCAAGCGCGCGGCGGGACTTGAACATGGGTGCCGCCGCCGCCGGGCCGGGGGGCGTGCCACGATCCGCCGCAGCCGGGGCCGCCTGTTCGGCCTGCTTGCGGTAGAGGGTGGCGCCGGGAACCGAGACCGGAATGAACAGCTCGTTCATCTGCGGACCGGCCTCGGCATGGCCGACCACCAGCCAGCCGCCGTCGGCCAGCGCCTTGTGCAGGTTGCCCAGCAGCCGGTGCCGCGTCGCCTCGTCGAAATAGATCATGACGTTGCGGCACAGGATGATGTCGAAATGCCCGATCCCGTGCGGATAGGAGGGGATCGCCCCGTCCACGAGGTTGAAGGGCATGAAGCTGGTCCATTGCCGGAATTTCGGCTTTACCGACCACAGCTTGTCCTGGCGGTCGAAGCAGGCCTCCAGCGTTTCCGGCGACAGGCCGCGCACCGCCCAGTCGCCATAGGCGCCGCGCCGCGCCTGTTCCAGGAAGGCGCCGTTGATGTCGGTGCCGACGATGTGGACCTGCCAGCCTTCCAGCTGGGCGGCGAAATGCTGCTTCAGCAGGATTTCGAGCGTGTAGGCCTCCGGCCCGATGGAGCAGCCGGCGCTCCAGACCCGCAGCAGGCGGCTCGACTGGTTGCGGCGCAGGCATTCGGGGATGGCGACGGCGCGCAGCGCGTCGAACTGCTCGATGTAGCGGAAGAAGAAGGTCTCTCCTACCGCCAGCTCGTTGATGAGGCCCTGATACTCGGTGCCGGTCGGGCCTTCCGCCTCCAGGGCCGCGAGATAGCCGGCGACCGTGGTGATGCGGCCGAAGGGCAGCCGGCGGTTGATCCGCTCGGCGAAGGCGGAATCCTTGTCGGCGTAATAGGCGAGCCCGGTGGCGTCGATCACCATCGCCTTCAGGCGCGGGAAATTCGGATCGCGGCGGATCGCCTCGATCCCGGCGGCGGCGGCGTTCGGCATCATGCGGCACCGTCCCCGGAGGGGGCCGCGTCCCGGGAGTGCTGCCACTGCGCCAGCCTGCGCTCCGCCACGGCACGGAAGGCGTCGAGCAGCCGGCCTTCCGCCTCGCTGAGCAGCCGGTCGGGGTCGAGCAGGGTCACCGTGCCGCCGCGGCCGGTCATCCGGTCCGGAAAGGCGCCGGCGGCACAGCCGTTGAAGGTCAGCGACGGGTCGGAGGGGGTGCGCTCGGCAGGATCGACCACGGTGTCGCCATGGACCCGGTCGGCCAGCAGCGCCGTCGGCCGGCCCTGCCAGGTGACGAGAAACAGCGGCGAATAGAGGTTCGGCTCGGCGGCCTCAGCGGCAAGATCCAGCAGCACGTCCAGGCGCAGGACCGGCACCACCTCCCCCTGATAGCGGAAAACGCCCTCCACCGGCAGCGGCGCCGTCGGCAGCCGGTCGAGACGCGGCAACGGCAAAAAACGCCGCACGGACTCCACCGGCAGCGCCAGCGCCCGGCCGGCAACCGAAAACACGACGCAACGGAATGGCGACGGGGTGGAGGCAGTTTGCGCAGGGTTTGGTGACATCCGTCCGTCGATGGTCTGGAATCCGACCGGGAACATGCCCCATCAGGACCGGAATGCGAATTACGCCAATGGTTTACGCCGTAGGGCCTATGCCTCCGCCGTGCCCGTCCCTGCCCTTTGCCGGATGGACCGGGCGGGCTACTCTCCTGCGGCAAGGATAAACCGGGACCAGGGAGAATCGATACGATGGCCGGCCGCTATTTCGAGGATTTCCGCATCGGCGACGTGATCGAATCGGAAGGGGCGACCCTGACCGACAGCCAGATCATGGATTTCGCCCTGCGCTTCGACCCGCAGCCCTTCCACATGGATGCGGCGGCGGCGGCCGACGGGCCGTTCCAGGGGCTGATCGCCAGCGGCTTCCACACCCTGTCGCTGACCTTCCGGCTGATCCGCGACACCGGCATCATCACCGGCACCAGCCTGGGCGGCTCCGGCATGGACGAGCTGCGCTGGCTGCGGCCGGTGCGGCCCGGCGACACCATCCGCGTCCGGGTGGAGGTGGTGGAGACCATCCCGTCGCGCCGCGGCGGGCGCGGCACGGTGCGGCTGGCCTACACCACGGTGAACCAGCGCGGCGAGCCGGTGATGACCTGCATCATGAACCACATCATCGCCGGACGGGGCGGCCCGCAGACCGTCGAGGTCTGAACGCCTTTCCGCCGCCGCCCTCAGGCCCGCGCAGCCAGGGTGCGGATCGCCAGCGCGGCGGCGGAGGCGCGGTTTTCCACCCCCAGCTTGGCGAAGACCTGTTCCAGGTGCTTGTTCACCGTGCGCGGACTGATGCCCAGGATCTCGCCGATGTCGCGGTTGGGCTTGCCGTTGGCGATCCACAGCAGAACCTCCGCCTCGCGCGCGGTCAGGCCGAGGGCGTCGCGCAGGACCGCCTCCTGCCGGCCGGCCGTCGGCTCGCTGAGGCGGAACAGGTATTCGTCGGGGTTGGCCGGGCTGAGATAGGTGAACTCCAGCCGCCGCACGCCCTCGCCGTCCGGCAGGTCCAGCGTGAAGGTCTCCGCCGAGGCGCCGGGGGACGAGGACTGCCGCAGCCGGACCAGCCCGGCGGCCAGGGACGACGCCGCTTCGGGGCGCACGCCGTCGGGGCCGGGCAGCAGGCCGCTCAACAGCCGCTCCGCCTGCGGGGTGCACCACAGCAGCCTGCCCTCCCCGTCCGTCGCCAGCAGGAAGCGGCCGGTGGCGTCGAGCGCGGCGCGGGCGCCGTAGGCGACGCGGGCGTTGGTCAGGTGGACGCGGATGCGGGCGATCAGCTCGTCCACCACGATCGGCTTGGTGACGTAATCGACGCCGCCGGCCTCCAGCCCCTTCACCACATGCTCGGTGTCGCTGAGGCCGGTCATGAAGATGACGGGGATGTGCGACAGGTGGGGGATCTGCTTCAGTCGCCGGCAGGTCTCGAAGCCGTCCAGGCCGGGCATCACCGCGTCCATCAGGATCAGGTCCGGCGTGATCTGGCCGACGAGGTCAAGCGCGCTCTCGCCGTCGACGGCGACCAGCACGGTCAGGTCGGCCTGTTCGATGGCCTCCGTCAGGAATCCCAGCGTGTCGGGGGTGTCGTCCACCACCAGGATCATGTCGCGGCGCTTCATCCCGTCACGGCCCCATCTTCCGCCAGATCATCTTCCGCTCGATCATTGTCGCTCTGCGCGGCGTCGCGCTGCGCCGCCGCCTCTTCCACCACACGCATATAGCCTTTCAGGTCGAAGGCGCGCACCAGCGTTCGCAGCCGCTCGACGAATGGCAGGGCGGCGACGTCCTCCGCCTCGATCTCGCGCAGCTTGGCCTCGATCCCGCGAATATAGCCGATCCGGCCAAGCTGGCGCAGGTCGTCGAGATGACGCAGCGCCGACTCCGGCGGGTGATTGGACGGCTGGGGTGCTTGATCGGCCGGCGCGGGCGGCGGGGCAAGCGGTTCCGCAGCTTTTTCCTGCTTTTCCGGCGCGTGGATCCATTCCAGCCCGGTCAGCGCCTGCAAACGGTCGAGCAGCGCATGGATTTCGATGGGCTTGGCGACGAAGGCGTCGTGCGGCGCCCGGCCGTCGCCCGGTCCCTGCGCCTCGTAGGCGTTGGCGGAGACCATGATGATGCGGATGCGGTCGGCGAACTGCCGGCGCAGTTCCTCCGCCACGTCCCAGCCGCTCTCGCCGGGCATCGAGATGTCGAGCATGGCGACGTCGGGCTTGCACTGTGCCGCCAGCTCCAGGCAGGTGGCGGCGTCGGACGCGGTGAACAGCACGAACCCCAGCGGGCGCAGGATGTCGGTCATCAGCGCCAGATGATCGCGGTCGTCGTCGGCCAGCAGGATGGTGATCTGCGGCCCGGCATAGCCGGTGATGGCGCGGCGCTCCACCTGCTCACCCGGCCGGTGCATCGCCTCCGACAGCAGCAGGCGGACGGTGAAGACGCTGCCCCGCCCGGCTTCGCTGCGCACCGCGATGTCGCCGCCCATGATCCGGGTCAGCACCCGCGTGATGGTCAGGCCGAGACCGGTGCCGGCCACCGCCCGCACCGCCGCGCCCCGCCCGCGCTCGAACGGTTCGAAGACGCGGTCGAGGTCCTCCGCCCGGATGCCGATGCCGCTGTCGGCGATCTCGAACTCGGCGATCTGGCTGCGGTAGCGGACGGTCAGGGCGACATGGCCGCTCTCGGTGTATTTTACCGCGTTGGACAGCAGGTTGATGAGAATCTGGCGCAGGATCTTGCTGTCGGTGTGGACCCAGGCCGGCAGATGCGGCACGCGGGCATAGCGGAACTCCAGCCCCTTGGCCGTGGCCTGGATGCGGAACATGTCGGCCAGCTGGTCGAGGAAGTCGATCAGCTGCACCTTGTCGCGGCTGAGCCGGCGCAGGCCCGATTCGATCTTGGAGATGTCGAGCAGCCCGTCGATCAGGTTCGACAGATGCTCCGCGCTGCGGCGGATGACGCGGACGGCGTCCTGCGGGCGCTGGGTGCTGTTGCTCTCCAGAAGCTGGGCATAGCCGGAGATGGCGTTCAAGGGCGCGCGGATCTCGTGGCTGACACCGATGATGTAGCGGCTCTTGGCGGCGTTGGCGGCCTCCGCCACCTCCTTGGCCTTCTGGAGCGCGGCGTCGGTGCGTTCGTGGGCGGCGATCTCGTCCATCAGCATGGCGGTCTGGCGGCCGGTCTCCTCCTCCGCCTTGCGGCGGCTTTCATGGGCCAGCACCAGGAGCCAGGCGGCGACGCCGGACAGGATGAACAGGCAGACGAAGACGGTGACCAGCGCCGTGTGGATCGCTGCCCGCTCCACCGCCTCGGCATTGGCGTACTGGAAGTCGATGACCAGCAGCACCCCGCCCAGCACCAGCGAGAACAGCGTCATCACCCCGATGAAATGGCCGGTGCGGGTGTGGACCCCGGCGGCCATGCGCTTGGGCAGGACCCGTTGCAGGCTGTGGGCGATCTGGTCGGCGAAGCGGCTGTCGGTCTTGCACAGATCGTGGCAGCGCGCCTCCAGCGTGCAGCAGAGCGAGCAGATCGGCGCGTCATAGGCCGGGCAGAAGGCCATGTCCGGCCGTTCGAAATGGTTCTCGCAGATCGAACAGCGGACGGTCGCGCCCTCGCCGGGCAGGGGATCGGACTTGCGGGCGATGTAATAGCGGCCCCCGGTCCGCCAGGCGATCAGCGGGGCGGTGGCGAAGGCGACGACCAGCCCGATGAAGGGGGCCAGCGCCTGGGCCACCGGGCCGAGAAGCCCGAAGAAGGCGGTGGTGGAACACAGCACCGACAGCCCCATGGCGCCGGTGCCGACCGGGTTGATGTCGTAGAGGTGGGCGCGCTTGAACTCGATCCCCGGCGGGCTGAAGCCGAGAGGCTTGTTGACCGCCAGATCGGCGGCGACGGCGCCCAGCCAGCCCACCGCGACGTTGGCGTAGAGGCCGAGGATGCTCTCGATCACGCCGAGGATGCCGATTTCCATCAGCAGCAGGGCCAGCAGCACGTTGAACACCAGCCAGACGACGCGGCCCGGATGGCTGCGGGTCAGGCGGGAGAAGAAGTTCGACCAGGCGATGGAGCCGGCATAGGCGTTGGTGACGTTGATCTTCATCTGGCAGACGACGACGAAGATGCCGGTCAGCGCCAGCGCCGCGGCGGGGGAGCCGAACACGTCGAGGAAGGCCATGTGGTACATGCCGTTGGGCTGCACCGCATCCTCCGCCGGCATGCCGTGCTTAATGGCGAGAAAGGCCAGCAGCGACCCCGCCGCCAGTTTCAGGCTGCCGATCACCACCCAGCCCGGCCCGCCGGCCAGCAGCGCCGCCCACCAGCGCACCTTGCCGATGCGGGACTGCGAGGGCAGGAAGCGCAGATAGTCCACCTGCTCGCCGATCTGCGGCAGCAGCGAGAGCAGGACCGAGGCGGCCATGCCGAAGGGCAGCAGCGACAGCCCGCCGTCGGGGGCGTAGACGCCGGGCAGCGAGGTCCATTGCGCCAGGGTGTCGCGGTCGAGCAGGAAGAAATAGGCCAGCGGCACGCATTGCAGCAGGATCCACACCGGCTGCGTCGCCCATTGCATGCGGCTGATGAAGCGGATGCCATAGACGGCGATGGGGATCACCGCCAGCGAACTGATGACATGGGCGACAGAGGCCGGGATGCCCAGCACCATGGTCAGCCCGGCCGACATGATGCTGGCCTCGATCGAGAACAGGATGAAGGTGAAGGAGGCGTAGACCAGCGAGGTGATGGTGGAGCCGAGATAGCCGAAGCCGGCGCCGCGGGCCAGCAGGTCGATGTCCACCCCGGCCTTGGCCGCGTGATAGGTGATCGGCAGCCCGACGATGATGCTGAGAACCGCCACCGCCAGGATGGCGGCCATGGCGTTCTCGAAGCCGTAGGTCAGGGTGACGGCGGCGCCCAGCGCCTCGCAGGCCAGGAAGGAGATGGCGCCGAGCGCGGTGTTGGCGACCCGCCACGCGCTCCAGCGCCGCGCCCGCTCCGCCGTGTAGCGGAGCGCATAGTCCTCCAGCGTCTGGTCGGCGGCGAGCTGGTTGTATTGCCGGCGTTCACGGACGATCCGTTGCCTCGCGCTCATGCCCGTCCGCCGTTCCCGCCCATCGCCTGTGGTGGCCCGCATCGTCGGGAGTTTCGTGGGGCTTGGCAAGGTGCAAGCGCGTTGACAGCGCCCGAACCGGCCTCTAGCTGTCGGTTCGCACGAACCGGAAAATCTGTGAAAGCCCAAGCATGACCGTCGAGCTTGTCGTTTGCGAAACCTGCCGCCGGCCGGAGGACCCGCCCGAAGCCACGCGGCCGGGGGCGGAGCTGGTGGCGCTGATGGAGCGGGCGCTGGCCGACCAGCCCGATCTGGCCGCGCAGGTGCGGCTGCGGCCGATGCGCTGCCTGATGAGCTGTCGGCGCCCTTGTGCCATCGCCGTGCGCTCCGCCGCCCGGATGAGCTATGTGCTGGGCGATTTCGCCCCGGACGAGATGACGGTGGAGACGCTGACCGCCTACCTGCGCGCCTATGCCGCCACCGATGACGGGATCGTTCCGTTCAAGCAATGGCCGCAGGGCGTCAAGGGTCGTTTCGTTTCCCGACTCCCGCCAATGGAGGAGCCGGACGGACGGGTTTGACACGCCGGAGCAACGGTCCAAATATTGTTGGCATGGCCAACGATTTTTCGCCCTTACGGGCGGGGAGGAGCGCCCGATGAAGGTCGACCCCGAGGTCCTGAACTGCGCCACCGGCCTGCTGCACATGGCGCGCGAGGCCGAACGCTCCAACGGCTGGGAAGCCGGCGACCTGTTGCGCACCACGCTGCGCCTGCTGGTGGTTGCCGGCGCCGACGGCCATGGCTGGGACGCCGACGACCTATCGGAGGAAGTCCGCGATCTGGTCGAGGCGGTGCGAACGACGAATGCGGACGAGGGGGAGTTCGGAGGCGCGTTCGGGGATGGGGAGATGGTGGTGCATTGAGGGAGCGCTTGTCCCTATTTGCCCCCTCAGACCTATTGCCCCCTCCCTAACCCTCCCCCGCTCGCGCGGGAGAGGGGACTGCCGCCGCTTCGCGATTCAGTTCACTCGGACAAGCGTCCTGCCCCCTCTCCCGCGATCGGACCGGCCTTCGGCCGGCCGAGGGGGGAGGGATGGGGAGGGGGCAATAGGTCTGAGGGGGCAAGCAGACCCGGCTCAAACTCACCCCTCCGAAACCTCCGGGTTCAGCTGGATCAGCACCTTGTCGATGCGGCGGCCGTCCATGTCGACGACCTCGAAACGGATGCCGTTCCAGTGGAAATGCTCCGCCGCGGTCGGAACATGGCCGAAATGATCGAGCAGGAAGCCGGCGATGGTGTGGAAATCGCCCTCCCCCTTCATGTTCTTGACGCCGACCAGCGCCTCGACCTCCTCGACCGGGGTCATGCCGTCGACCAGCCAGCTGCCATCCTCGCGCTGGACGGCTCCGGCATCGCCTTCGTGGCTGCTGTCGGGCAGTTCGCCGGCGATCGCCTCCAGGATGTCGGTCATGGTGACCAGACCCTCGACGCTGCCGTACTCGTCCACCACAATCGCCATGTGGACGCTGGCCTGCTTGAACAGGTCGAGCAGGCGGAAGACCGGCGTGCCGTCATGGACGACCAGCGGCTGGACCATCGCCGCCCGCACGTCGAAGGAAACCCCCTTCAGCGACTGGTCGAGCAGCGCCTTGGCCGCGACGATGCCCTGCAGTTCGTCGACGTCGCCGCGGCAGACCGGGAAGCGGGAATAACCGCTTTCGCAGATCTCGCGGCCGATGGCATCGGGGCTGTCGTCTATGTCGAGCCAGATCAGGTCGGGGCGCGGCGTCATGATCGACCGCACCGTGCGGTCGGACAGGTGCATCACCCCCTCGATCATCTGGCGTTCGGCCGGCTCGAAGACGCCGCTCTGGGTGCCTTCGGCGATCAGGGTCTTGACCTCCTCCTCCGTCACCGTCTGCTCGCGCGAGGTCGGCAGGCGCAGAAGCTTCAGCACCGCGTCGCTCGACACGCCGAGAAGCCAGACCACCGGGGCCGACAGGCGCGACACCGTCCGCATCGGGGCGGCGACCAGCGCGGCGATCCGCTCCGACGAGATCAGGGCGACGCGCTTGGGCACCAGTTCGCCGATGATGAGGGAGAAATAGGTGATGGCGGCGACCACCAGCGCGAACGCGACGGTGTGGCCGTAGGGGGCGATCCAGGCGACCTGTTCGTCCAGCACCCCGCCCAGCCGTTCGGCCAGGGTGGAGCCGCCATAGGCGCCGGCGATGATGCCGGTCAGGCTGATGCCGACCTGCACGGTGGACAGGAAGCGGCTGGGGTCTTCCGACAGCTCCAGCGCGGCGCGGGCGCCGGCGCCGCCTTTCTCCTCGGCCATCTGCTGAAGCCGGGCGCGGCGCGCCGACACCAGCGCCATCTCCGACATCGCGAAGAAGGCGTTGAGCAGGATCAGCAGGACGATGACCAACAATTCCCAAATCATGGCTTTGTGCCCTTTGGGGGCGCTCCCTCAACCGATCAATTGTTGCGCCACGGCGACCGCCGCCTGCCCGAGACCGAGCAGGACGGCGGCGACGATGGCGATGGACAGAAGGCCGGCGATCAGGCCGGCCGAGACGAAGGCACCGTCGGATTCCATCAGCCCCAGCGCGATCAGCGCGATGGCGAAGGCCGGAGGCTGGTTTCCGAAGACGATGGGAAGGGACAGGATGCCGGCCAGCACCATCACCGCCAGCCCCAGCAGCCGTTCGGCGGTGGGACCGGCCAGCGCCGGCATGCGCGGCCGCAGGTGCCGCTCCACCCGCTCCGCCCACGGCTTGGCCCGGTGGATCACGCCCAGGAAGGCTTGGCGGTCGAAGGTGACCGCCAGCATGCGGCGCGGCAGCCAGGGGCCATGCCGGCCCAGCGCCATCTGGGCGCCGAGCAGGATCATCGGCACGCCGGTGGCGGTCGACAGGCCGGGAACCGGCAGCACGTTGGGAATAGAGAGGATCAGCAGCAGCGCGCCGAAGGCACGGTCGCCCAGCGCATCCATGATTTCGCCGAGCGAGATGCGGGACGGGACGGCCGGATCGTTGAAAAGGGGATCGCCGGTAGCGGCCCCGGTGGCGGCGCCGCGCGTCAGGAAGTCGTCCAGCAGGTCCGAAACGCGCGCACAAGTCCCTTCCGCACTGGGATGGTGTGCGTCGTACGACCTGGGGGACGACCCGGGAGGTCGGTCTTTGCTCACGGCTCTCCCCGATTCCGGAAACGGGATCGGAGCGGGCCGGGCGAAGGATGGCAGGAACCCATGGACCTTTCGCGTCGCGGCGGCAGTGATTTCCCTTCTACAGGAAGGGCAGCGAAAGCGCCAGCACCGGTTGAGCCCCGGTGGGAAATGGAAAGGAGAGTGGCCCCCGCCTGTCCCCCCATTCCCTATCCCTATCCGGGCTATTGCCGTTTCTGCATGACGAAGGTCAGGCGCTTCATCAGGTCGGCCTTCGACACCGGCTTCACCAGATAGCCGGAGATGCCGTAGGCGATGGCGCGCTTCACCACATCCGCCTCGCGGTGGCCGGTCAGCACCAGCACCGGCAAGTCGGCCAGCGGGTTGCCGGTGGCGGTGCGCAGGGCGTGCAGCAGGTCCAGCCCGGTCATCCGCGGCATTTCCAGGTCGCAGATCACCACGTCGACGTCCTCGCCGTTCTTGCGCAGGATGTCGAGCGCCTGGACGCCGTCCGCAGCCTCGAACACCGTCCGCAGCCCGATGTCGTGCAGCAGCCGGTAGATCAGCTTGCGGGTGAAGTCGTCGTCCTCGACCAGAAGCACACCGAGATCGTGTATCGTCCGGACCTGGCGGGTCCGTCCGCCTGCCTCCACCACCATGACGCTCTCCGCTCAACCTGTGTTCATCCGGACGCCGCCCGCGCGGCCGGATGAACACAGTTTTCTGGATGTATTGTTGCGCAGTCGTTAACGGAATCGCCATTGCCGGACCGCAGGCACACGGATCCCGCCGTCGGGGAATGGCAATCGGGCACACAACGGCCTATCCTTGCCATCCGCCGCAAGGCCGGCCCCACCGAACCGATCAGGACCGTTCCCCCCGTGACCGCGTCACCCGCCGCTCCCCTGTCCCCCTTCGGCAGTTCGCCCGATGCGGCGATGCTCGCCGCCGTGGTGGAGGCCAGCGGCGGCGGCATCGCCGTGTCCGACGCCACCCTTCCCAACCACCCCATCGTCTATTGCAACCGCGCCTTCCTGGAGATGGTCGGCTATGCGTCCGACGAGGTGATCGGCCAGGACGGCAGCTTCCTGCAGGGGCCGGGCACCGATCCGGAAACGGCGGCGGCGATCCGCACCGCCCTGGCCGAGGTCAGGCCCCTGTCGGTGGAGGTGCTGAATTACCGCAAGGACGGCACCGCCTTCTGGAACGCGCTGAGCCTGCGGCCGGTGCCGGGGCCAGGGGAAGGGTCCGATGGGCAGGCGCGCTGGATCGCCGCCTCCTGCGCCGACGTCACCCACAGCCGCCGGTCGCAGGAGGAGCTGCGCGCCGCCGAGGAGCAGCTGACCAGGCTGGCGGCCGAGACCTTCGCCCTGGCCGAGAAGCTGGACGGCGCGCGGGAGGAGGCGGAGGCCGCCCGCATCGCGGCGGAGAACGCCAGCCGCGCCAAGTCGCGGTTCCTGGCGATGATGAGCCACGAGCTGCGCACGCCGATGACCGCGGTGATCGGCATGGGCGACCTGCTGATGGGCACCGGGCTGAACGACCAGCAGAAGGCCTTCGTCAAGACGCTGCGCTCGTCGGCCGACACGCTGATGACGATCCTGAACGACGTGCTCGACTTCTCCAAGATCGAGGCGGGGCAGTTGACGCTGGAGGAGATCGACTTTTCGCTGCCCCGGCTGGTGGAGGACGTGGTCCAGCTGTTCCTGGTGCGGGCGGCGGCCAAGGGACTGAGCCTGTCCGCCTCCATCGCCGAGGACACGCCGCGCCACATCCGCGGCGACCCGACCCGGCTGCGGCAGGTGCTGTTCAATCTGGTGTCCAACGCCATCAAGTTCACCGACCGCGGCGCCATCGAGATCGCCGTGTGGTCGCCGGATCCTCCCGCTGGCCCTCCGGCCGACTCGGCGGACGCCCCGGCCGCGCCGGATGGCCCCGTCACCCTGCGGTTCGAGGTGCAGGACAACGGCATCGGCATGACGGCCGAGCAGCGCGCCCGTCTGTTCGACGCCTTCGTCCAGGCCGACGTGTCGACCAGCCGAAAATATGGCGGCACCGGCCTGGGGCTGGCGATCTGCAAGCGGCTGGTGGAGGCGATGGGCGGCGAGATCACCGTCGCCAGCATGCCGGGCCGCGGCTCCACCTTCCGCTTCTCGATCCGCAGCCGGCTGGCGGAGGCGCAGCCGGCCCCCGACCTCGGTTCCCGGCCGGCCCTGTCGGCGGCGGAGATGCCGGAACCGACGCGGGTGCCGCTGCGGCTTCTGCTGGCCGAGGACAACGACATCAACCGCATGCTGATCGTCGCCATGATGACCCGCATCGGCCACCAGATCGACGCGGTGACCGATGGGCGGGCGGCGCTGGCCACGGTCACGGCGGCCGATTACGACGCGCTGATCCTGGACATGGAAATGCCGGTGCTGGACGGCCGGTCGACGGCGCGGGCGATCCGCCGGATGGACGGGCCGGTGGCGCGCATCCCCATCGTCGGCCTGTCGGCCGACGCCCTGCCGGAGCATCGCGACGGCCACATGGCCGCCGGGCTGGACGCCTATCTGACCAAGCCGATCGACTGGGACCAGCTGAACGCCGTGCTGATCGATCTGGCGACCCGGCCGCAGGACGGGCGCGTCGTGCCGATGCCCAGCCGCCCGGCGCTGGAAGGCAGCCAGTTCTCGGCATTGCCGCTGGTCGACCGGGTCAAGCTGGCGGAGCTGCGGCTGGCGCTGGGCGGCGAGGCCTTGGACGGCATGCTGCTGCTGCTGCCGGAGACGGCCCTGCGCGAGCTGACGGCGATCCGCTCCGCCCTGCAGGCCGGCCGGCCGAAGGAGCTGAAGCAGGCGGCCCACACGCTGACCGGGCTGGCCGCCAATTTCGGCGCCCCCCGCATGGCCGCCATCGCCCGTGCCATCAACGACAGCCCGGCCGACACCGAGAAGGTCGCGGCATTGCTGCCGCTTCTGGAAACCACCGTCGCCGCCACCAGCAGCTTGGTGCGCGAACCGGCAGGAGGGGATTGAGTGCGCTCAATGGATTTCCGCCGGACGCGCGGTTGAGCGGCGCGGGACCGATCTGCTAGAGACTCGAGGCATGAAGAAAGCAGCGCCGAAGCGGCGCGGCGGGTCGCCGCGCGTCACCCATCCCGACCAGTTCGATCTGCTCGACGTGCCCGAGCCGACGGCGGTGATGATCACCTATTCGGGCCGCACCGTCGATCTGGAGCGCCCGGATTTCGGCCCCTTCGACATCGAGGACATCGCCCGGCCGCTGGCCTACCAGTGCCGCTTCGTCGGCAACACCCAACGCTTCTTCAGCGTGGCCCAGCACTGCGTCCTGGCCAGCCGGCTGGCGCCACAGGGCTATGCCTACGACGCGCTGATGCATGACTGCGAGGAGGCCTTCACCGGCGACTGGCCGACTCCGTGGAAGGTGCGGATCGGCCGCGACGCCATCCGGCAGGCGGTGGAGCCGATCAAGAGCGCGCTCGCCCTGCGCTTCGGCTTCCGCCATCCGGAGCCGAAGGCGGTCAAGCTGGCCGACCAGCGGGCGCTGGCGACCGAGCTGCGCGACCTCTGCGCGCCGCACCGCGTCAACTGGCGCGACCTGCCCGACCCGGACGAGGCCACCATCGTGCCGCTCGGCCCGGAAGAGGCGCTGGCCGATTTCCTGGAGCATTACCGACGGCTGAAGCAGGCCTGAGACCGCGGGGCCAAGTCAGGCGACAGGCGTCAGGCGTGGCCGCCCTGCTCCGCCCGGCGGCCACGGCCGCGCTTGGGCGCCGGTGCCGCGCCGGAGGAGGCACCGTCGGCCTGCTGCTCGGCGCAGCGCTCGGCAAGCTCGCGGATGGCGGCGCGGATCTGCGGATCGCGGATGCTCTGGAAATAGCGCGCCAGCATCAGCGCCTCGCGCGATTGCAGCGTGTTCTCCTGCTCCTCGCCGCCGGCCGCCGCCGGCATCTCGCCGCCCTCGCCCGCCTGCTGGCGATTCTCCAGCCCCTCGAAGAAGACGGAGACCGGCACGCGGAAGAACTGGCCCAGCTTGAACAGGCGGCTGGAGGACACGCGGTTGAAGCCGCGCTCGTACTTCTGCAATTGCTGGAAGGTCAGCCCCAGCGCCGCGGCAACATCGCTCTGGCTGAGGCCGGCGAGCATGCGCAGCTCCCGCAGGCGCTGGCCGACGAACACATCGACCTCGTTCAGGCCTTCCTTCTTTTCGCGCCCACGCCGTTTCATGGCTTTTCCCCTTCGATCCTGTACTGGCCCGTACCGGTCCCGGCAGCCGAATCCTCCCGCCGCCATCCGGAACGCCCGCATTGGCGCCGAAGCTTAGGAACACGTCGCCGGGCAGACGAATCGGCCGGTCGCGGGGACGGAATGCAACTCAGCTATGACCGCGACCTGCCGATGTCAACCTTGGCTGGACCAGCTACCTCTTTTGGGCAGGGCGGTTTTCGCGGGAATCGGCCGGTTGGTCATAGAACCGCACTCTTTTCGCGCATTGGACGGTATCGTCCTACCCACAGTCGCGTCTGGCGGACGGCTCCGCTCACGCCCGGAACCGGCTGCGGCATTGTGACCCAAGGTTGCGGCCGAAGCCGTTGCACAGCCGCCGCAGGGCTGCAACATTTGCGGGGCACTAGGCATATTTTGCCGGGCGCCCGGCAAAAACTGCCGCCGATTAACCCTCTCTTCATCAAGACACCGCAGCATGCCCCAACATAGGCATGCCCGGCGCGGAACTTGCACAAACCGTCTCGCATTCGCGAAACGGAGATGTGTGGAGAGTATGCCGGGAAGACTTCCGATCGGGGACCGCGCGTGAACAACCTGCTGCAGACCTTGCGCAATCTCGGACCCGCACGCCTTGCGGCGATCGGCGGCGTCGGGCTGTTGCTGATCGGATTCTTCGTCTATCTGACCACCCGGCTGTCCACGCCGGAAATGGAGCTGCTCTATTCCGACCTCCAGCAGACGGAGGCGGCGGCCATCGCCAAGAAGCTGGACGAGGCCAAGGTCCCCTACAGCGTCGACAAGTCCGGCACCAAGATCATGGTCCCGGCCGATCAGGTCGGGCCGATGCGCATGCGCATGGCGGCCCAGGGCCTGCCGTCCGGCGGATCGGTGGGCTACGAGCTGTTCGACAAGGGCGAAGGGTTCGGCGCCACCAGCTTCATGCAGAACATCAACCACCTGCGCGCGCTGGAAGGCGAGATGGCGCGCACGGTGCAGACGCTGAACGGCGTCATGCAGGCCCGCGTGCATCTGGTGCTGCCCAAGCGCGAGCTGTTCGCCCGCCAGCAGAATCCGGCGACCGCCAGCGTCTTCCTGAAGCTGCGCCCCGGCGCCAAGCTGAGCCGTGAGAACATCCAGGCGATCCAGCAGCTGATCGCCGCCTCCGTCCCCAACCTGGATCCCAACCGCATCTCCATCGTCGACGACAAGGGCAACCTGCTGGCGCGCGGCACCGGCAGCGACACCGCCGAAGCGATGATGGCGAGCGCGGAGGAGAAGAAGCAGGCCTATGAGGGGCGGATGGCCCGCACCATCGAGGATCTGCTGGGCCGGACGCTGGGCTACGGCAAGGTCCGGGCGGAGGTGTCGGCCGACCTCGATTTCGACCGCATCACCACCCAGTCGGAAATCTTCGATCCGGACAGCCAGGTCGTCCGCTCGACCCAGACCGTCAACGAATCGAACGAGAGCAGCGACCGCGACCCGCTGGCCCCGGTGACGGTGGACCAGAATCTGCCGACCTCGCAGGCCAGCAGCAGCGCCAGCCCGCTGTCCTCCAACAAATCGTCCCGCGCCGAAGAGACGATCAACTACGAGATCACCAAGACCACCAAGTCCCATGTCCGCGAGGCGGGACAGGTGCGCCGGATGTCGGTCGCCGTGCTGGTCGACGGCACCTATCAGAACAACAAGGACGGGGCGCCGACCTACCAGCCGCGCAGCGAGCAAGAGATCGAGAGCATCAAGGCGCTGGTGCGGTCCGCCGTGGGGCTGGACGCCGTGCGCGGCGACTCGCTGGAAGTGGTGAACATGCGCTTCTGGTCGCCCGAGGACGACATCCAGAAGCCGGAAGAGCTGTTCATGGGCATGACCAAGGACGACCTGTTCCGCATCGCGGAGATGGTGGTCCTGGGCATCGTCGCCGTCCTCATCATCCTGCTGGTCATCCGCCCGCTGATCTCCCGTGCCTTCGAAAAGGCGGAGATGCAGGAAGAGGACGAGATGGACCGCCTGCTGACCGACCAGGCCGGCATGCCGGCCGCGCTCGCCGCCCCCACCGGCGCGCTGGCCCAGGATCTGGCGCTGGAAGCGGCGCAGGCCGACGAGGAGCTGGAGCAGATGATCGACATCAACCGGGTGGAGGGCCGCGTCCGCGCGTCCTCCCTGCGCAAGGTCGGCGAGATCGTCGACAAGCATCCGGAAGAGGCGGTCTCCATCCTGCGCAACTGGCTGTATCAGGAGAGCTGAGCGATGCCGGCCTCCGTTTCCATACCGTTTGAGGGAGGGTCGCGGCGATGAGCGTGCGCAAATTCCTCTTCGACGAGTCCTTCGACGTGGACGCCGTCCCCCGCATGACCCATGTGGAGGACGACGACCTGCTGCCCGAGGACGAGCTGTCGGCCCATCCGGAACCCGAGCCGGAGCCGGAACTGCCGCCCGCCCCGACCTTCGGCGAGGAGGAGCTGGCCGCCGCCCGCGCGCAGGGCTACGAGGAGGGCATGGCCGCCGGCAAGTCGGCCGGCACCTCCGAGGGCTACGGCAAGGGCTTCACCGACGGCATGGCCGCCGGCCAGAACACCGGCTACGAGCGTGGCAAGGCGGAGATCGAGGCGACGGTGAACAACCGCATCGCCAACGCCCTGTCGCAGATCGCCGACGGGGTGCAGCGGCTGCTGGCGGAGCGCGAGGCGGGCAACGCCGCGCGCAGCGAACAGCCGGTCCATCTGGCGCTGGCCATCGTCCGCAAGCTGCTGCCGGAATGGGCGCGGCGCGGCGGCATGGTCGAGGTCGAGGGCATGGTCCGCGCCTGCCTGACCGACCTGATCGACGAGCCGCGGCTGGTCATCCGGGTGGCTGAGGACACGATGGGTCTGGTGCGCGACCATCTGGACGAAACGGTGGGCGCCCGCGGCTTCGGCGCCAAGCTGATGGTGATCGGCGATCCGTCGGTAGCCCCCGGCGGCTGCCGCATCGAATGGGCCGAAGGCGGCATGGAGCGGGACACCGCCCAGCTGCTGGCCGAGATCGAACGCCGTGCCGCGCACATGCTGGAGGCTCCGGCCCCCGTCTAAGGGGTGTCCGGAATGAAGGAGGTCCGAGACCGACATGCCGAGCGACAATTTCTCGCTGAACGATCTGCAGGGTGGCGATGGCGACGAATACGCCAGCCCCGGTATCACCAAGGATCTGGAGGCGGTGTACGACATCCCCGTCCAGATCTCCGCGGTGCTGGGCAAATCGACCATGCAGGTGGCGCAGCTGCTGAAGCTGGGCCGCGGCGCCGTGGTCGAGCTGGACCGCAAGGTCGGCGAGGCCATCGACATCTACGTCAACAACCGCCTGGTCGCCCGCGGCGAGGTGGTGGTGGTGGAAGACCGGCTGGGCGTGACCATGACGGAAATCATCAAGTCGGACCGGGGATGATGGCGATTTCGTCCGACAGCACCGCGTCCCGCGCGAAGGCCACCCCGGCCGGCGGTCCCCGTGCCGCCGCGGCCCAGGGCGAGCCGGCTGCCGCCCAAACCGGCGCGACCGCGCCGGGGCGGAGCGTGCGGCTGCGCGGCGGGCTGGACGTGGCGACGCTGGTCGGGCTGGCAGCCGCCGCCGCGGTGATCCTGATCGCCATCACCACCGGCGGGTCGGCCCGCGCCTTCCTCGATCCGCCGTCGCTGCTGATCGTGCTGGGCGGGACGCTGGCGGTCACCACCGCCTCCTTCTCGCTGGGCGACGTGGCGGTGGCCTGGAGGAACGCGGCGGCGGTGCTGGTCCACCAGACGCTCGACCCCAAGGGCGTGGCCCGGCAGGTGATCCTCCTGGCCGAGGCTGCCCGCCGGGCCGGGCCGGAGACCCTGCGCAACGTCCTGCCGGAACTGCGCGGCGAACCCTTCCTGCACCGCAGCGTCACCCTCATCACCGAAGGGCTGCCGCCCGACGCCATCGAGCGGATGCTGACCGGCGAGGTCGAGGCGACCGCCGGCGGCCACGGCAAGAGCGCCGGCGTGCTGCGCCGGGCGTCGGAAGTGGCGCCGGCCATGGGGCTGATCGGCACGCTGGTCGGTCTGGTGCAGATGCTGGGCAGCCTGAGCGACCCGTCGGCCATCGGGCCGGCGATGGCGTTGGCGCTGCTGACGACCTTCTACGGGGCCGTGCTCGGCAACGTCGTCCTCGCCCCGCTCGCCGCCAAGGTGGAGCGGGCGGCGGAGGAGGACGCGCTGGTCAAGACCCTCTACACCATTGGCGCCGTGTCCATCGCGCGCCAGGAGAATCCGCGGCGTCTGGAGATGCTCCTGAACGCCGTCCTGCCGCCTGGAAAGCGGATCCAGTATTTCGACCGGGAAGCCCCGAGAGTGGGAGCGTAAGGCTATGCGTCTGCTGATCGTTGGAACGTTGGAAGGCTACATCACCGCCGCCGGCAAGATTGCCATGAAGCGGGGGGCCAAGGTGTCGCACACCGACAGCATCGAAGGGGCGCTGAACGCCTTGCGCGCCGCCGCCGGCGCCGATCTGGTGATGATCGACGTCAAGCTGGACATCGCCACCTTCATCGACAGCCTGAAGTCGGAGCGGATCACCATCCCGGTGGTCGCCTGCGGCATCGGCACCGATGCGGCCGCCGCCGTGCGCGCCATCCGCGCCGGCGCCAAGGAATACCTGCCGCTGCCGCCCAACGCCGAGCTGATCGCCGCGGTGCTGGAAGCGGTGGCCGAGGAAAGCCACTCCATCGTCTGCAGCGACCCGGCCATGCTGGCGACCCTGCGGCTGGCGGAGCAGGTGGCGCCCAGCGACGCCTCCGTCATGATCACCGGCGAGAGCGGCACCGGCAAGGAGCTGATGGCCCGCTTCATCCACCGCAAGAGCCGGCGGGCCAACGAGCCCTTCGTCGCGGTGAACTGTGCCGCCATCCCGGAAAACCTGCTGGAATCGGAGCTGTTCGGGCACGAGAAGGGCGCCTTCACCGGCGCCGTCGCCCGGCGTCTCGGCAAGTTCGAGGAGGCCAACAACGGCACCCTGCTGCTGGACGAGCTGTCGGAGATGCATCCGCGCCTGCAAGCCAAGCTGCTGCGCGCCATCCAGGAGAAGGAGATCGACCGCATTGGCTCCAGCCAGCCGGTGAAGGTCAATGTCCGCCTGATCGCCACCTCCAACCGCAATCTGGAGGCGGAGGTCCGCTCCGGCAATTTCCGCGAGGATCTGTATTTCCGCCTGAACGTGTTCAGCGTGGCGATCCCGTCCTTGCGCGAACGCCCGGCCGACATCCCGATGATCGCCGAGCATTTCCTGAAGAAATACGCGGAGGCCAACGGGCTGGGCGACAAGCGCCTGACCGAGGACGCTCTGCTGATGCTGAAGTCGCATCACTGGCGCGGCAACGTGCGCGAGCTGGAAAACACCATGCACCGCGCCGTCCTGCTGTCGCGCGGCGAAGAGGTCGGGCCGGAAGCGATCATGCTGACCAGCAAGCTGCTGGCCCCGGAAGGCAGCGCCCAGGCCTCCATCCCCGCCGACTCGCCGGTCGCCAACCCGTTCGCCGGTCCCGGCGGCACGGTGCCGGCCGCGCCCTCCCAGCCGCAGCAGCCGTCCGCCCCGCTGGTGGTTCCGCCGCCGGGGTCGCTGCCAACCAGCTACGGCCCGCCGAAGGGCGGCAAGCCCGGCCCCTATGGCATGGCGGCCAACAGCAGCGCGGCGGCTGCCGCCAGCGCCGGGACCAGCGGCGCCGGTCTGGCGGCGCTGATCGGCCGCACGGTGGCGGACGTCGAGCGCGACCTGATCCTGGAGACGCTGACCCACTGCCTGGGCAACCGCACCCATGCCGCCAACATCCTGGGCATCTCGATCCGCACGCTGCGCAACAAGCTGAAGCAGTATGGCGACGAGGGCCGTCCCGTGCCCGCCCCGGGCAACGACGAGCGGGCGACGGCCTGACGGCCCGTCCGGTACGGAGCCTTGAGCGGCGGGAGCATCGATGGCGCTGACGGAGCAGAATAGCGGCGGGGGCGGGCCCGGTGGCGGGGGCGGCCCCGGCAACATGGCCGCCTTCGGCGAGATGTGGTCGGTCGCCAAGTCGTCGCTGAAGCGCGGCGACGTGGCGATGGCCATCGGCATCCTGATCGTCGTGGTCGGGCTGATCATGCCGCTGCCCAGCGTCATGCTCGACATGATGCTGGGGCTGAACGTCACCATCTCCATCCTGATCCTGATGGTGGTGCTGTTCATCTCCAAGCCGCTGGAGCTGTCGTCCTACCCGACGATCCTGCTGATCACCACGCTGTTGCGCCTGTCGCTCAACATGGCGTCCACGCGCCTGATCCTGACGCATGGACATGAGGGCACGTCGGCCGCCGGCCATGTGATCGAGGCCTTCGCCAGCCTGGTCATGGGCGGCGATTTCGTCATCGGCGTGATCATCTACGCCATCCTGACCATCGTGAACTTCAAGGTCATCACCGCCGGTTCGGGCCGCATCGCCGAAGTGGCGGCGCGCTTCACCCTGGACGCCATGCCCGGCAAGCAGATGGCGATCGACGCCGACCTGTCGGCCGGCATGATCGACGAGGGCACGGCGCGGGCGCGCCGCAAGGAGCTGGAGGACGAAAGCGCCTTCTTCGGCTCGATGGACGGTGCGTCGAAGTTCGTGAAGGGTGACGCCGTCGCCGGCTTGATGATCATGTTCATCAACATCCTCGGCGGCGTGACCATCGCGGTGCTGCGCCACGACATGCCGGTGATGACGGCGCTGGACACCTTCACCAAGCTGACCATCGGTGACGGTCTGGTGTCGCAGATCCCGGCGCTGGTGATCTCGATCTCCGCCGGCTTCCTGGTGTCGAAGGCGGGCATGGGCGGCTCGACCGACAAGGCGGTGGTCGGGCAGCTGACCGGCCACAGCCAGGCGCTGGCCCTGGCGGCCGGCGCCGTCGGCGTGCTGGCCCTGCTGCCGGGCATGCCGATCCTGACGCTGGCCCCGGTCATCGTCGCCGTCGGCGCCGCCGCCTGGTACATGCCGCGCCTGCGCGCCAGGAAGGAGGCGGAAGAGGCCGCGGCAGCGGAGGAAGCGGCGGCGGCCGGCGGCGCGGGCGGCGGCATGCCGGGTGCCGGCCCGGCGCCGGACGAACCGATCTCCACCGCGCTGTCCATCGACCTGATCCGGCTGGAGCTGGGCTATGGCCTCCTGTCGCTGATCAACCAGCCGCAGGCGGGCAGCCACCGGCTGACCGACCAGATCAAGGGCCTGCGCCGGCAGATCGCCGGCGAGGTCGGCTTCGTCATGCCGGCGGTGCGCATCCAGGACAACCTGCAGCTTCCGCCCAACACCTACATCATCCGCGTGAAGGAGATCGAGGCCGGGCGCGGCGACATCCGGCCCAACATGCTGCTGGTGATGGACCCGCGCGGCGACGCCATGAGCCTGCCCGGCGAACAGACGGTGGAGCCGACCTTCGGCCTGCCCGCCATCTGGATCGAGCCCGGCTATCGCGAGGAGGCGCTGTTCAAGGGCTATACCGTCGTCGACCCGTCGACCGTGGTGACCACCCACCTGACCGAGCTGATCAAGGACAACATGCCGGAGCTGCTGTCCTTCACCGAGACGCAGAAGCTGCTGGACGAGACCGACAAGGAACACCAGAAGCTGATCGCCGATGTGGTGCCCGGACAGATCACTGTGGGCGGATTGCAACGGGTGTTGCAGAATCTCCTTGCCGAACGGGTCTCGATCCGGGATCTTCCCACCATATTGGAAGGGGTATCCGAAGCGACCAGCCAGACCCGCAGCATCACCCAGATCACCGAGCATGTGCGGTCCCGCCTTGCCCGGCAGATTTGCGACGCGAACACGAACGAGATGGGCTTCATCCCGCTCGTCACCCTGTCGCCCGAATGGGAGCAGGGGTTCGCCGAATCGCTGGTGGGCGACGGCGACGACCGGCAGCTGACGATGGCTCCGTCCCGCCTGCAGCAGTTCATCACCTCCGTCCGTCAAACCTTCGAGCGACATGCCATGATGGGCGAGAGCCCCGTTCTATTGACCAGCCCGCTGATCCGGCCCTTCGTCCGCTCCATCGTCGAGCGGTTCCGGCCGGCGACCGTGGTCATGTCGCAGAACGAGATCCACCCGAAGGCCCGCATCAAGACCCTGGGGCAGATCTGATGGTGCGTGCCGTTCCCTCCTCCTTAGCTGACGGAAGGCGCTGCCGATGCGGCTGAAGTCCTTCCATGCCAAGACCATGTCCGACGCCATGCGGATGGTGCGCCAGTCGCTGGGCGACGACGCCATCATCGTCGCCACGCGCGAGGAGGAAGGCGGCGGCGTGCGCGTCACGGCGGCGGTGGAAGAGGACGACCTGCCGCCGGCCCAATCCTCCGGCACCGCGCGCGGCGGCCGGGGCAAGGCGCCGCCCAAGCCGGTGGAACCCGAGATCGACGTGGGCGAGGTGGTGGCCGACGCCCTGCAGCGCCATGGCGTTCCGGCGGCGCTGGCCGAGCAGCTGATCGACGCGGCGTCGGGGCTGGACACCGAGGATCCGCGGCTGGCGCTGGGCTCGGCGCTCGATTCCTTCTTCACCTTCAATCCGCTGCCCGACGGCCGGTCGCCGGTGAAGCCGCTGGCGCTGGTCGGGCCGCCGGGGTCGGGCAAGACGCTGGTCGCCGCCAAGCTGGCGGCACGCGCCGTGTTCAGGAAATGCTCGGTCGGCGTCATCACCACCGACACGGTGCGGGCCGGCGGCGTCGACCAACTGGCCGCCTTCACCCGGCTGATGAAGCTGAAGCTGGCGACGGTGGAGGACCCCGACGCGCTGGCCGGCGCCTTCGAGGTGCATCGGCGCACCGACCTCGTGCTGGTCGACACCGCCGGGCGCAACCCGTTCGACGCCGACGACATGCAGGATCTGCGCGCCATGCTGTCCGCCGGTGACGTCGAGCCGGTGCTGGTGCTGCCGGCCGGGCTGGACGCGATGGAGGCCGCCGACATGGCGCTGGCCTTCAAGGCGGTCGGCGTGCGCCGCATGCTGGTGACCCGGCTGGACATCGCGCGCCGGCTGGGCAGCGTGCTGGCCATCGCCGCGCGCGCCCGGCTGTCCTTCTGCGACGCCAGCATCTCGTCCAAGGTGGCGGAGGGGCTGACGGCATTGAACCCGCTGGCGCTTGCCCGCATGATGATCCCGGCCGAGGAGAAGGCCCCCGCCGTCAAGGAACCCGCGCCGCGCCGTGCCGCCCGCACCCCGGCGTGGGACGAGGACGACGACATCGGCGAAGACGGCCAACCCGATCACGAGCCGGATCATGAGCCGGCCCATCGGCCTGAGCGCAAACCGAAGTTCGGACGGGGCTATGAGCCGGAGGACGACGAGCCGGAGATGGAGCCGGCGCCACCGCCACCGCCACCGCGCAGGGCCGCCGCCGCGAAGCCGACCAAACCCGCATCTGCAAAACCCGCAACCAAGGCTAAGGCCGCCAGTTCCCCCTCGTCGAGGACCCTGCCATGACCGATCCGGTGTTCCCGGCCGCCCTCAAGAACGTTCGCCCGCTGCGCGGCGCCAACGTCATCGCCGTGGCCAGCGGGAAGGGCGGCGTCGGCAAGACGTGGTTCTCCATCACGCTGAGCCATGCCCTCACCAAGGCGGGTATGAACACCCTGCTGTTCGACGGCGATCTGGGCCTCGCCAACGTCGACATCCAACTGGGCTTCTCGCCCAAGAACGATCTGGGCGCCGTCATCAACGGCGAGGTGACGCTGGCCAAGGCGGCGCAGCGCTTCCCCGACACCGGGTTCGACATCATCGCCGGCCGGTCGGGATCCGGCACGTTGGCGCAGCTGCCGAGCCAGCGGCTGTCCGGCCTGCGCAACGACCTGCTGGAACTGGCGAAGAGCTATGACCGGGTGGTGATGGACATGGGCGCCGGCGTCGACCGCACGGTGCGCACCCTGTCGGGTCCGGCCGGCACCACGCTGGTGGTGACAACGGACGAGCCGACCTCGCTGACCGACGCCTATGCCTTCATCAAGCTGACCCACGCCACCAACCCGTCGGCCGATTTGCGGATCGTGGTGAACATGGCGCAGAGCGTGAAGGACGGCGAGCGCACCTACGGCACCATCCTGAAGGCCTGCCAGAACTTCCTGAAATACAAGCCGGCGCTGGCGGGCATCATCCGCCGCGACCTGAAGGTGCGCGACGCCATCCGCAACCAGACCCCGCTGCTGACCCGCTCACCCTCCAGCGACGCGGCCCGCGACGTCGAGGCGATCGTGCAGCGGCTGCTCGCCAGCGCCAAGTAACGGCCGGGTATGGGCGGGGCGATCCCACCGTCAGTCACGCCTACCGCCGCCACCGCCGCGGCAGCCCCCACCGCGCCCGCCCCTGTTACGGCCGAGGCCACGGTCGTCCAGCTTCCCGAACGGCTGCCGGAGGTCACCCGCCCGGTGGTGCTGACCGGCACCGTCGCCGGCCAGACGCCGGAGGGGCTGACCCGCGTGCGCACCGCGGCGGGTGAACTGCTGCTGGACAGCGCGGCGGAGCTGCCGACGGACAAGCAGGTCACGGTGCAGATCACGCCGGGCAACACGCCCTCGACGGGAACGCCCACCACCGCCCTGCCGGCCAAGCCGACGGCGCTGATCCTGCTGCAGTCCTTGGGGAATCCGGCCGCGCCGCAGACCGGCGTGACGACGCCGACCCCGGCGGCCGGAAGCGGAGCGGCGCCCGCCGTCCTGCTGCCCACCCCTACGGGGGCGACGGTCCCGACCAACCTGCCGCCGCTGATGCCGGGCACCGTCGTGCCGGCGCTGGTTCTGGCCGGCGGGTCGGGCGCCAAGCCGTTGACCCCGGCCGCGACGGCGACGCAGGGTGCGCCCGCCACGCCGGCTGCGGGAACGCCAGGCCCGGCCGGTTCGACGAAGCCCGAGGCTCCGGCTGCCGGGGCGCCAGCCGCGCCGACGGCCGGTTCGCCGACGGCCAATTCGCCGATGGCCGCCCCGACGATGGGCGGCGGCAGCGCCACCTTCGGCACGCCGGTCCAACTGGGCGGCGACGCGGCCCATCCCGGCGCTGAAACGCCGACGATGCCGAACCAGCCCGGCGAGACCGCCGGCAACGCCGAGCCACCCGACCTGCCACGCGGCGCCACGGTGGCGCTGAAGATCCTGACCGTCACCCCACCGCCGCAACAGCCTCGCCCGCCCGGCGATCCAGAGGCCGGCGGACGCAACGGGCAGGCCGGGAACCAGTCCGGCCAGCAATCCGGCGGGCAGCCTGCTCCTCAGCCGGACGAGGCCGCGCTGCCGTCCGACACGCCCATCCTGCGCGGCACGGTGGCCGGCAGCACACCGCAGGGGCAGCCGATCCTGGCGACCAAACAGGGCATGCTGGCGCTGAACGTCCCGGCAAGCCTGCCGCCGGGGGCCAAGGTGACGGCGGCGCTGGCCGACCTCGCCCAGGCGATGCAGGCGGCGGCCCCCACCCTGCCCGGCCCGCCGGGTCCGCTGGACGGGCGCGACTGGCCGGCGATGCGGCAGCTGATGGCGACGCTGGCGGCGGCCGATCCGGCGCTCGCCAAGTCGATGCTGGCGACGATGCCGCAACCGAACCGCAAGCTGACCGCCGCGATCGGCTTCTTCCTGGCGGCGATGCGCGGCGGCGACGCGGCTGGCTGGCTGGGTGACGATGCGGCAAGCGCCCTGGACAAGGCGGGCCGCCGTGACCTGCTGGAGCGGCTGGAGAAGGATTTCGACGGTCTGCGCCGCGAGGCGGCGGAAACGCTGCCCGGTGACTGGCGCAGCTACACCATCCCGCTGATGGACGCCAACGGGCCGAAGCCGATCAAGCTGCATGTCCATCCGCTGAAGGAGGACGAGGAGAGCGGCGGCAAGGAACGGTCCAAGCCGGGCAGCCGCTTCGTCATCGATCTGGACCTCAGCCGTTTCGGGCCGATGCAGCTGGACGGGCTGGTGCGGCCCAACCATTTCGACCTGATCCTGCGCAGCCACACCGCCCTGCCGCCGGAACTGCGGGTGGAGCTGATCCAGGTCTTCGCCGACAGCGTGCGGGCCGTCGGCTATAGCGGCGGACTGTCCTTCCAATCGGGGGCGCGCAGCTGGGTGAAGCTGACCCGCGCCGGCCAAGCGGGCCTGGGGGTGTCGGCATGAGGCGCGAGCGGCTGACCACCCGCCCCTCCCCCGACGCCCGCCACGACTTTCTGGTCGAACTGCGTGGCGAGCCGCTGCCGGGGGTGCGGCTGACCCTGCGGCTGGTGCCGGACCTGCTGGTGCCCGATCCGGCGTCGGTGGTGGCCTATCTGGCGGAGTTCGCCGGTTTTGCGGATGGGCTGGAGTCGCTGGCCGTCGCCATCCTGGACGACGTCAACAACGAGCTGGTCCCCCGCTGGGTCGAGGTGGCGGTGGAGAGCGACACGCCCCTGCCCCACCGCGTGGTGATCGAGGACCGGCAGCCGACCTGGGACAATCCGCGGCTGATCGGGCGGCTGCGTCCGCTGTAAGCGGGCTCAGTCGTCCTCGTAGAGCCCCTGCGCGGCGGTGCGGTGGCAGGCTTCGCAGTTGCTCTTGGCGCCGACCGACTTGCGCGTCCAGATCGACGGTGAGAAATCGTGCTTGTGCAGCCACCAGCGCTGTTCGGTGATGCGGATCAGGCGACCGTCGCCGCTGCCGGCATTCTGCGTCAGATAGTTGCGGATGGCCGCGGCGGTGTCGGCCGGCAGGTTGGCATTCTCGCCGAAATGGTCCTGCAGATTGTCCATAATGCGATTCCAGGACGCCGCCGGCAGCAGGCCCGGCTGAAAGACCATGTGGCACTCGCCGCATTCCTTCTGGGTGGCGGCGTGGGTGACCGGCCGGACCCGTTCGAACTCGCTGGCAAAGGCCGCACCGGCGGTCACGGCCAGTATGGCGAGCGCGGCGATGCCGGTGAGCGGGCGGAGGCTGCGGTTGGGGGACATTGGCGGCTCGCTATTGGTTCGACAGGAAGGTGATGAAGTCGCCCTTTTCCTGTGCCGTGCAGGCGCGGCCGAGGACGTTGACGCAGTCGCGCTCGAACCGCTTTTCGACCTCGGCGGGATCGGTGAAGCGCTTGGGATTGGCGGACACCGCCATCGGCAGGATGTCGCGGCCGGTCTTGTAATGGCGGCCGGTTCCGGCTGGATCGCGGGTGTGGCAGCTGGCGCAGCCGGGAGTGTCGGCGACCTTGCCGCCGGTGTGCGGCCCGAGATAGAGCGCGCGCCCACGCTCTGCCGAGAAGCCGGCGAAGCCGGGAGCCTGCGCCTTGGCCTGGGCGGCATAGCCGTCGAGGATGCGGGCACGCTCCGGATTGCCGGAGGCCGCCAGGGCGACGCCGGCGCCCAGGGACAGCGCGGCGGCGAGCAGGAGAATCGGTCTGGTCGGTCTGGTCGGATTCATGGGATCACCCGGTTGGAAATGGTGGACAGCCACGCGGTGCAGCGGGACGCGACGCCGGACGGAATCCGCTTCAGGCCGTGCAGCGCGAAGACCAGGGCGATGTGCGCCAGGATGAGGAAGAGGGAGGCCTCGCCGATCTCCTTGTGCAGATGTTCGACCTTGACGAAGAAGTCGGCGACGGCGCCGGTCGCCGCCGCGATCCCGACGCCGATCAGCAGGGCGGCGGCCATCCAGGCGGTCAGCGGGCTGCGCTCCGCCCTCGCCTTGACATCGCCGGTGACCAGACGGCGGAGCCATCCGGCGACCGCCGCCACGGAGGGGCGTGGAAGGCGCAGCGGGCTTCCCGCCGGGGCCAGCGCCCCCGCCGCCACCCGCAGGCCGATGGCGCCGAGGACGGCATAGCCGGAAAAGACATGCATGCCGTAGGTGTCCTCGTCGCCGGTGAGGTAGGCGACAATGAAGGCGCCCGAGACGATAGCGTGGAAGGCCAGCAGGGCGGTCATCTCGGCGGCGGAAGGCTTGCGGGCGGACATGATGGTCTCCCTTTCCGAAGGCGGCTCAGTCGTCGTGGCCGGCGTCGCGATTGAGGCCGCCGGTCAGAAGGGCGGCGATGCCGGCGACGCCGTCCGCCCTGGCCTGATAGGCGGTGGCGAGGGCGCCGACGACGACCGCCATCAGCAGGGTGTGGAGGATCATCTTCTTCAGCATGGCGCGGCTCCGGTCAGTCGTCGTAGCGGTCACTGTCATGACCGTGGCGGCGTCCCTCATGCTTGCCCATGGCGTCGCGGCCGAAGACGGTGCCGTCCTGGCGGATGATCTGGCCGGCCTGGATCGCGCCCTGGCGGACGCCGCCGACGACGGTGATCTGGTCGCCGGTCTGGATGCCGTCGGGCAGGAAGCCGCGGCTGGCGACGTCAATGCGGTCGCTGCCGTCGGTCATGACGAACCAGTTGGCCGCGACCTTCTCCACGGTGCCGGTTACGGTGCCGCCGCCGGCCTTCACCACAGCGGCGATCGGCTGCGGGCTGGCCGGCTGGAAGGCGGCGCCGCGGTGGTGGTCGCCGGCAAAAGCGGCGGTGGCGAGGGTGGCGGTCAGGAGGGTGGCGAGGGAAACGGCTTTCAGCATGGCATCACCTGTGGTGCGGGGTTGAGCGTCGAAGCGCCCGATGAACCGCACACTGCTCCACGCTGGCTGAGCCGAGCCTGAACGGGCCGTTCATCCGCCGTTCAGGATGGAAAAATCTGGTGGCCCATCATTGAGGGGCCATTCAGCGGCGGTTCAGGGATGCGACGATATGCTGGTTCGATCGCGCGGCCCCGGTGCGCGATGCTGTTCCAGGCTGAGAGGTCGATCATGAGGACCGGTCCCGCACTGCTTCTTCTCCCCATCCTGCTGTTCGCGGCCGGGCCGGAGGCTCGTGCCGACGACGACCACGAGCGCGCTCGCAGCGCGCTGCGCGATGGGCGCATCCTGCCGCTGGAGCGCATCGTCGAAAGCGCGCGGCAGCGGTTCGGCGGCGACGTGCTCGACGTCGATCTGGAGGATGAGGAGGACGGCTTCCGTTACGAGCTGAAGCTGATCGCGCCGGACGGCCGGATCCTGAAGCTGGACTATGACGCCGCCACGGGGGAACTGCTGCGGACCAGGGGCCGCCACCGGTCCCACGGCGACGGGAGGTGAGGCCATGCGCGTGCTGGTGGTCGAGGACACGCCGGAACTGGCCCGGCAGCTGAAACAGCGGCTGGAGGGCGAAGGCTATGCCGTCGACACCGCCGCCGACGGCGAGGAGGGCCGCTTCCTGGGCGAGACCGAGCCTTATGACGCGGTGATCCTGGATCTGGGGCTGCCGAAGATCGACGGGCTGACGGTGCTGCGGTCGTGGCGGCGGGCCGGCATGGCCGTGCCGGTGCTGATCCTGACCGCGCGCGACGCCTGGAACGAGAAGGTGCAGGGCATCGACGCCGGCGCCGACGATTATCTGGCGAAGCCCTTCAGCATGGAGGAGCTGCTGGCCCGCGTGCGCGCGCTGATCCGCCGCGCCAAGGGCCACGCCACCGCCGAGATCGCCTGCGGCGGGGTCGTGCTCGACACCCGCAGCGGACGGGTCACGGTGGATGGCGAGCCGATCGAGCTGACCGCCTTCGAATACCGGGTGCTGTCCTACCTGATGCACCGCAAGGGGCAGGTGGTGTCGCGCACCGAACTGATCGAGCATGTCTATGCCCAGGATTTCGACCGCGACTCCAACACCATCGAGGTCTTCGTCGGGCGCCTGCGCCGCAAGCTGGGGACCGACATCATCAAGACGGTGCGCGGGCTGGGATACCGGGCGGACGAGCCGTAAGGACTGGGCATAGGAACCGGCGATGAGATGGACGGACTCGCTGCGCTTCCGGCTGCTGGCCGGCGCGGCCGTTTGGGTGGCGCTGGCGCTGATGTTGGCGGGCTGGATCATCGCCGACCTGTTCCAGACCCAGGTCCGCCAGCGTTTCGAGGCGGAACTGGCCAACCATCTGGAACAGCTGGCCGCGGTGCTGGAGATCGGTCCGGACGGCAGGCCGGCGCTGCGCCAGCCCTTGAGCGACCCGCGTTTCCGCCGGCCGCTGTCGGGCCTGTACTGGCAGGTCGGGGAGAGCGGGGATGCGCCGCTGCGCTCGCGATCGCTGTGGGACAGCGTGCTGACCCTGCCCGACGACCGGGTGGAGGACGGGTCGCTGCACCGGCATGAAGCGGCGGGGCCAGCGAACCAGTCGCTGTTCGTGCTGGAGCGCTTCGTCCTGTTGCCGGAGCGGGCGGAGCCGATCCGCATCGCCGTGGCCGCCGACCGGGCCGAGCTGGCCGGCGTCACCCGCGCCTTCAACAGGACGCTGGCCCTGTCGCTGACCGTGCTGGCCGCGGCGCTGATCGTCGCGGCGCTGATCCAGGTGCAGATCGGGCTGAGGCCACTCTCCCGCCTGCGCGGCGCGCTGGCCGAGGTGCGGGCCGGGCGGAAGAAACGGTTCGACGTGGCGATGCCGACGGAGATCCGGCCGCTGGTGGAGGATCTGAACGCGCTGCTGGCCCATGCGGAGGAAATTGTCGGGCGCGGACGGCTGCAGGCCGGCAATCTGGCCCACGCGCTGAAAACCAACCTCGCCGTGCTGGCCAACGAAGCCGCCACGCTGGACGAGCGCAACGCGCGCGAGGTGGGGGCGACGATGGTCCGGCAGGTGGAGTTGATGCGTCGCCACGTCGATCATCACATGGCCCGCGCCCGCGCCGCCGCCGCCCGCGGCGTGCCGGGCATCAGCACGCCGGTGCCGGACTGCGTCGCGGCACTGGCACGGGTGATGCGCAAGCTGCATTCGGACAAGGGGCTGGACATCCGCGCCGATGTCGCCGACGGCCTGCTGTTCGCCGGCGAGCGCGAGGATCTCGACGAAATGCTGGGCAACTTGCTGGACAACGCCTGCAAATGGGCGCGCGGCAGGGTCGAGGTGATTGGCCGAGTAGAAGACGGCGCCATGCTGTCCATCACGCTGGACGACGACGGACCCGGCCTGCCCGACGACTGCCGCGAAGCGGCACTGGAGCCGGGGGTGCGGCTGGACGAGAGCACACCCGGGACCGGACTTGGCCTTGCAGTGGTGCGGGATGTGGCGCGGCTCTATGGCGGCGACATCCAGCTCGGCGCCTCGCCGCTGGGCGGGCTGCGCGCGACGCTGCGGCTGCCGGCGGCGGCGTGACGGGGCTTGGCCGGCCTTACGCCGTCAGCCAGCGCGCGATGTCCTCCGCCTTCGGTACGCCGCCGGCATGGACGAGCTTGCCGTCCACCACCACGCCCGGCGTCGACATCACGCCATAGCCGGCAATCGCCGCATAGTCGGTGATCTTGTCGATCCGGACCGGCACGCCGAGGCGGTCGGCCTCGGCCCGGACCAAGTCCTCCGTCGTCTGGCACCGCTTGCAGCCGGGGCCGAGCACCTTCACGTCCTTCATCGCGTCCTCCACGGTCAGGCAAACAGGGCGTTGAACAGGAAGCCGACGGCGAGGATCCCGAGCCCCACCACCCCGGCGAACAGGGCAATCAGTCGGACGGTCAGCACCTTGCGCAGGATGATCATCTCCGGCAGCGACAGGGCGATGACCGACATCATGAAGGCCAGCACCGTGCCGATGGCCGCACCCTTGCCGATCAGCGCCTCCACCACCGGAATGATGCCGGCGGCATTCGAATACATCGGGATCCCGAGCAGGACGGCGGCCGGAACCGACCACCAGGCATCCCGCCCCATGATCGCCGCCAGCAGGTCCGCCGGGGCGTAACCGTGGATCAGGGCGCCGACGGCGATGCCGGCGACGATCCACGTCCAAACCCGGCCGACGATGTCGCGCACCGCCTCGATGCCCGCACGGATGCGGTCGACGGGGGACGGCGTCTCCTTCGGCGCGGTCGCACCGCCGCTGCGCACGGCCAGAACCCAGGGCTCCAGCCAGCCTTCCAGATGCAGCCGGCCGATCACCCAACCGGCGACGATGGCGACCGCCAGCCCGAAGCCGAGATAGGCCAGCGCCACCTGCCAGCCCACCAGGGCGAACAGCAGGCCGAGCGCCACCTCGTTGACCATCGGCGCCGCGATCAGGAAGGAGAAGGTCACGCCCAGCGGCACGCCGGCCGACACGAAGCCGATGAACAGCGGCACCGCGGAGCAGGAGCAGAAGGGCGTCACGATGCCCAGCCCGGCGGCGGCGACGTTGCCGATGCCCTCGCGCCGGCCGGCGAGCAGCGCCCGCGTCCGCTCCGGCGAGAAGAAGCTGCGGACGACGCCCATGGCGAAGACCACCAGCGTCAGCAACATCAGCACCTTCGGCGTGTCATAGACGAAGAAGCGCACGGACTCGGCGGCCCCGCTGCCGGAAACCAGCGGCAGATGCGAGACCACCCAGCCGGACAGGGGAACGAGCTGGCTGTAAAGCGCCGCCCAGGCCGCCAGTGCCGCCAGGGTGGCCGCGAACCACAGGCCCGTGTTCGGGGGTCGGGAGTTCGCCGACGATGCAATGGTCATGGCCGTCACCCGCCATAGTGCATCAGAGTATTCTAATGCCAACGCCATGCCGACGGCAATCGCCGGGCGGTATGGCATGTCGTCACATTCGGACGCAGAACTGCGCGGATGACATCACGGCCATGCGTCCGTCTACAGCGCTGCGCCAGGGAATCTAGGCAGCGCAGGACGTTGCGCTGCGTGTTGGGCGCATTCCACATACCAGGCCACGCCCGCTCCGGATCTGCGACAAGCTGGCGCGCTCGCCCTTTTATCAGAAGGGGCTAATATCGCTGTGGGGGTGCTGATTTCCGACGGGAGGTTCCGATGAAACGCTTCCTCATTGCTGCGTTGTGCACCGGGTTGCTGGTTGGCGGCTCCGCTCTTGCCCAGACCGGGCCGGGTCCCGGCATGGGCCAGGGCATGGGACCGGGTAAGGGCATGGGCGGCACCGGTGCGATGCACCAGCAGATGTTCGACCAGCTCGATGCGGACAAGGACGGCGTCATCAGCCGGAAGGAGTTCGTCGATGCGCCGCGCGGCGGTCCCGGTTCAATGACCGACGTCGCCAAGTCGCGCCGCAACACCCGATTCGACCGATTCGACAAGAACAAGGACGGCAAGCTGTCGCCTGAAGAATGGGGCGCCTGGACGCCGACCAAGACCAAGTAAGCCCTACCAAACAAGCACATCGGCAGGAACCCGGCCAACGCCCCTCCACTGCCATTTCCGCCCTCTTGGAAATGACGGCGGAGGGGTATTGGCGTTTCCGCGTCATGCACGGCCCCCCGGCCTGCGGCAAACTGTCCGGCGGGAGTTAGGAGTGCCGATGCGGTTTGCCTTTCACGCTAATATATTAGTATAATACGCCTACGATCCATCCGGTGAGGCCTCATCATGACCGCCGACCCATTTGAGACGGCGCTGCTCCTGCGTGTGGTGATGGTTCTGGGGCTGCTGCTTCTCGGTTTCTACTAACCTCTTCCACAGGGATGCCTGCACCATGGCAACCGACCTCAAGCGTGAGAATTTCTCCGCCACCATCGACGGCAAGCCGGTGGATCTGTTCACCCTGCGCAACCGCCGCGGCATGGTGGTGCGCATCACCAATTACGGCGCCAAGATCGAGCAGGTCCTGGTCCCCGACCGCGACGGCACGTTGGGCGACGTCGTCCAGGGCTATGACGGGATCGAGGGCGCGATGGGCGGGCAGGCGTCCATGGGGTCCTTCATCGGGCGCTATTGCGGGCGCATCCCCGACGGGCGCTTCACGCTGGACGGCGTCGCCCATCAGGCCGCGGTGAACAGCCCGCCCAACACCCTGCATGGCGGCCAGCGCGGCTCGCGTTTCCGCGTCTTCGACGCCCGGCAGCTGGATGAGGCCAGCCTGGAACTGACCTATGTCTTCCAGGATGGCGAGGAGGGGTTTCCCGGCACCCTGCCCTTGCGGCTGGTCTATACGGTCGGCGACGACAACGCCCTGACCATCTCCTGGACCGCGGTGGCGGCCGACAAGACCACCATCGCCAACTTCACCGACCACACCTTCTTTAACCTGTCGGGCGATCTGGGATCGTCAATCCTCGACCATGTCGCCACAATCCATGCCGGCCACTATCTGGCGCTCGGCGAGATGGCGGTGCCGACGGGGGAGATGGTGGACGTCGCCGGCACCCCGCACGACTTCCGCACCCCGGCGGCGCTGGGCGCCCGCATCGACGCCGACGACCCCATGCTGGCGCTCGGCAAGGGCTATGACCTGCATTACGTGATCGACAAGCCGGCGAACGGGCCGGCGCCGGTCCTCCTTGCCCGCTTCCTGCACCCCGGCAGCGGCCGGACGCTGGAGGTGCTGTCCACCGAACCCGGCCTGCAGCTCTACACCGGCAATTTCCTGGAGGGCAAAGCCCCGCGGGACGTCGGCAAGGGCGGCATCCTCTACACGAAGCACAGCGCCTTCTGCGCCGAGCCGTCGAAATTCCCCAACGCCGTCAATATCCCCTCCTTCCCGTCGACGGTGCTGCGTCCCGGCCAATGGTCCGCCGGGTCCATCGTTTATCAGTTTGGCGTCTACCGGTTCGGGGACGCCTGAGGCGGCGCCATGCCGCCCGCCCCCATCCTCCCCTCGGAGTCCCTATCGCCATGAACACCGCCAAGCCGATCCGCCGTTACCGGCAGACGAAAGTCGTCGCCACGCTGGGTCCGTCCTCTTCCTCGCCCGAGATGATCCGACGCCTGTTCGAAGCCGGCGTCGACGTCTTCCGCCTGAATTTCAGCCACGGCAGCCACCAGGACCATGGCGAGCGCGTCCGCGCCATCCGCGCGCTGGAGGAGGAGACCGGCCGCCCCATCGCCATCATGGCCGACCTGCAGGGGCCGAAGCTGCGGCTGGGCCGCTTCGCCGACGGGCCGGTGACGCTGACCGCCGGCCAGTCCTTCTGCCTCGACCTGCTGGCGGAGCCTGGTGATGCCCGCCGCGTCGGCATGCCCCATCCGGAGATCTTCGCCGCCCTGGTGCCGGACGCCGAACTGCTGCTGGACGACGGCAAGGTGCGGCTGCGGGTGACCGCCTGCGGCGCCGATTACGCCGAGACCGTGGTGGTGTCCGGCACCAAGCTGTCGGACCGCAAGGGCGTCAACGTCCCCGGCGTGGTGCTGCCGCTGTCGCCGCTGACGCCCAAGGACCGCACCGATCTGGACTTCGCGCTCGACCAGGGGGTGGACTGGGTGGCGCTGAGCTTCGTCCAGCGGCCGGAGGATGTGGCGGAGGCGCGCAAGCTGATCGCCGGCCGCGCCGCCCTGCTGTCGAAGCTGGAGAAGCCGCAGGCGATCCAGCATCTGGACCGCATCGTCGAGATGTCGGACGGCGTGATGGTGGCGCGCGGCGACCTGGGCGTCGAGATGCCGCCGGAGGACGTGCCGTCGATCCAGAAGCGCATCATCCGCGCCGCCCGCATGGCCGGCAAGCCGGTGATCGTCGCCACCCAGATGCTGGAATCGATGATCTCCGCCCCCGCCCCGACGCGGGCCGAGGCGTCGGACGTCGCCACCGCGGTGTTCGACGGCGCCGATGCCGTCATGCTGTCGGCGGAGACCGCGTCCGGCGACTATCCGGTGGAAGCGGTGTCGATCATGGACCGCATCGCGCGGCGGGTGGAAGGCGATCCGCTGTACCGCGGGCTGATGGACGCCCAGCATGCCGATCCGGAACAGACGGAATCGGACGCCATCACCGCCGCGGCCCGGCAGGTCGCTCATACGGTGAAGGCGGCGGCCATCGCCACCTACACCACCAGCGGATCCACCACCTTGCGGGCGGCGCGCGAGCGGCCGGAGGTGCCGATCCTCTGCCTGACCGAAAACCCCGCCATCGCGCGGCGGATGGTGCTGGCCTATGGCGTCCATGCCGTGCTGACGGAGGATGTGCAGAGCTTCTCCGACATGGTGCATAAGGCGGCCCGGCTGGCCTATGTCCACGGGCTGGCGGAGGAAGGACAGCGGCTGGTCATCACCGCCGGCGTGCCGTTCGGCATGCCGGGATCGACCAACATCCTGCGCATCGCCTGGGTCGAGCCGCCGAGCCGTCTGGACCGGGAACAGGAGGCCCGCGCCCGCCAGCCGTTGGTCTTCGCCGACGCCTGAGCCGGGGCCAAGTCCGACCGGGGCAGTGCGGCTTTACGGCCGCTCTGCCCCATGGTTCGAATCGCACGTTTCGCATACCGCCAAGCTTCCGATCCGAACAATGGGCGGCTTGTCAAAGTATCAAACGCAAGACCGGTCGGCCTTGCAGCCTATCGACTTCTATGCTCTTGACACCGGTCAAATAAAGATAGCTTTTTAGCTAACTACCGGACGTTGTCGGGTGCCGACCGGCGCCCGACCACCGCAGTCGGGGTTTCCCCCTTCTTGAAGCTGCCCGGTGGAGCGGGCAATCAGGAAGACCGGCGGTCGGGTGTTGCAGGAGAGCTGTTGGATGTCGATCGAACTGGCCGGGCTTTGTTTCACGTCGGCGTCCGGCCTGCCGTTCTCCCACGACCATTGGCTGGTGGCGCTGTCCTATGCCGTCGCCGCCTTCGCCTCCTATTCCGCGCTCGACATGGCGGAGCGGATGCACCGGACCACCGGCATCACCCGCATCATGTGGCAGGGCTGTGCCGCGGCGGCGCTGGGCGGCGGCATCTGGGCGATGCATTTCATCGCCATGCTGGCGCTGACCATCGACACGCCCATCACCTATGACCCGGCAATTACCCTTGTGTCGCTGGTGACCTCGGTCGCCTTCGTCGCCATCGGCTTCCGCATCATCCAGAGCCGCCGGTCGCCGGCCGCGATCGTGGCGGCCGGCAGCATTGTCGGGCTGGGGGTGGCGGCGATGCATTATCTCGGCATGGCGGCGATGGTGCTGCCGGCCCGCATCGCCTACCAGCCCGGTCTGTGGATCCTGTCGGTCGCCATCGCCGTGGCGGCGGCGACCGCGGGGCTGTGGCTGTCCACCCGTGTCCACCACCGTCTGCGCGACCGCGTGCTGGCCGCCCTGGTGATGGCGGTCGCCGTCTGTGGCATGCACTACACCGGCATGGCCGCCCTGGTGGTGCAGGTCGATCCCATGCTGATGCCGGCGGACGGCGGGCTGGGGGATGGGGTCTCCAGCGGTCCGCTGGCCGCCGTCGTCGCGGTGGCGGCGTTCGGCCTCCTGCTGCTGGCGCTGGTCTCCACCACCGCCGACCGCAGGATCTCCGCCACCGCCGAGCGCGAGGCCGCCGCCCTGCGCATCGCCAACATGGAGTTGCAGGCCACCCGCCTGCAGCTGGAGGCGACCCAGCGCGAGATCATCCGCCGCCTGTGCAGCGCCGGGGAGTTCCGTGACAACGAGACCGGCCAGCATGTAGCGCGCATGGCGCAGATCGCCCACCAGCTTGCCCTGTCGGCCGGCTGCGCGCCGGGCTTCGCCGCGCAGCTGCTGGAGGCGGCGCCCCTGCACGACATCGGCAAGATCGGCATCCCCGATTATGTCCTGCTGAAGCCCGGCCGGCTCGACGGCCCGGAATGGATGACCATGCGCCAGCATGCGGTCATCGGGCAGCGGCTGCTGGGCGGCAGCGGATTGCCCCTGCTCGACCTTGCCGCGGAGATCGCCGGCACCCACCACGAGAAATGGGATGGCACCGGCTATCCCGTCGGCCTGCGCGGCACCGACATCCCGCTGTCCGGCCGCATCGTCGCCATCGCCGACGTGTTCGACGCCCTGCTGTCCGCACGCCCCTATAAGGAACCCTGGCCGCTGGAGTCCGTCGTCGCTCACATGCGCGAGCAGTCCGGCCGCCATTTCGACCCGGAGTTGGTGGAGGTCTTCCTCGGCCGGCTCGACGCCATGCTGGAGATCCGCAGCCGCTTCCTCGACGAAGGGACCGCCCCGCAGCTTTTGTCACAGTCCGACGCGGCCGAGTGAGTATCGGGGTTTTCCCCGATGGAATCCCTTGAAAACAGCCGATCCCGGTCGTCGATGTTCTTGAAATGCTTCACAATTACCGCGCTTGGATTGGTAGGAACCACCAGGCTCCATTAACTTTTTCTTCGGCGATACAGGCATAATCGTGTGATCCGGCCTTTTCCACGCCGGCAACTGCCATCCTTATCGATCCGGGACAATGCATCAGACGCTGACCGCCGAGTTCGACTGGCTCCCGGACCGCAAGCCCGCGCGGATCAATGCCTTGTACGACGCGATCCCGGTGGGGATTGCGTTCCTCGACCGCCAGCTCCGCTGCCTGAGGATGAACCGGCGCATGGGGTCGCTGGCGGGACTTCCCTCCACCACCGCGACGGGACTGCCCTTCACCGATGTCTGGCCGGAGGCGGAGGACGCGCTGCTGGCCGCCGCAGCGCTGGCCCTGGCCGGCACGGTGGTGGAGGACATCGTCTTGACCGGTCCGCTCACCGGTCCGGAGCGGGCGCTGGTCGCCAGCCTGCATCCGCACGGGGATGGGGACGGGGCCGCCCTGCTCTGCATCGTGGAGGACCGGACCGCGCTGCGGCGGTGCGAGGCCGAGCTTCGCCATTTCAAGGACTTGCACCGCCACACGCTGGAACTGAGCGACCTGTATCCATGGTACAGCGCGCCGGACGGCATGCCGCGCACCACCCGGCGCTGGCGCGAGCGTACCGGCCTCGGCGCGGCCGACATCGCGACGCCGCAGGACTGGATCGCGACGCTCCACCCCGACGACCGCGCTCCCTTCGAGGCCGCCTGGACCCTCAGCCTGATCAGTGGCGCCGCTCTGGAGATCGACCTGCGCCTGCGCGTCGCCGGCGACGGAGCGCCGGGCAGCGAGTATCGCTGGTTCCGCCGCCGCGCCGCCGCCCAGCGCGACGAGGAGGGGCGCATCGTCCAGTGGCACGGCACCGACGAGGACATCCACGAACGCCGGATCGCCGAAGACGCCCTGCGCGAGAGCGAGTCCTTCGCCCGCCAGATCCTGGACAACAGTCCGGAATGCGTGAAGGTGCTGGACATGGAGGGGCGGCTGACCTTCATGAACATCCCCGGCGTCCAGCTGATGGAGCTGGACAGCTTCGACTGCCTGAAGAACCAGCCTTGGGAAGACAACTGGCCGGAGGAGCGCCGGCCGCAGCTGCGCGCGTCGATCGACATCGCGAAGCGGGGCGGCACCGGCCGTTTCCTCGGCTTTTGCCCGACGGCCAAGGGCACGCCGAAATGGTGGGACAATCTGGTCTGTCCCCTGCCCGGCCCGGACGGACGGCCGCTGCGGCTGCTCGCCATCTCCCGCGATGTCACCGACATCCAGCTCGCCCGGCAGGCACTGGAGGAGACCACCGCGCTGCTGTCGGGCGTGCTGGAAAGCACCACCGACAGCGTGGTGTTCGTCGACCGCGACTGGCGCATCACCTACCGCAACCCGGCCGCCACCGCCATCCATGAGGGCCGCGGCATCCGGCTGGGCGACGACTTCTTCGGTATTTTCCCGCAGCAGACCGAGAGCCGAAGCCTGTTCCGCAAGGCGATGGCCGACCAGACGCCCGTCGTCTTCGAGGAATTCGTCGCGGCTCTCGGCCAATGGACGGAAATCCACGCCTTCCCGACCGGGCAGGGACTGTCCGTCTTCTTCCGCAACGTCACCGAACGCCGGCGGGTGGAGGAGGAGCGGCACGCCGCCCAGGAGAAGATCGCCCACCTCGCCCGGCTGGATTCGCTGACCGGCCTGTCGAACCGGCTCTATTTCCTGGAGCGGCTGGAGCAGGCGCTGCGCGAGGCGCCCAAGGACGGCGTGATGGCGGTCCATTACATCGATCTCGACCAGTTCAAGGCCGTCAACGACACGCTGGGCCACCATGCCGGCGACGCGTTGCTGCGGCAGGTCGCCGACCGGCTGCGCGGCTGCATCGGCGCCGCCGATCTCGTTTCCCGCTTCGGCGGCGACGAGTTCGCCATCCTGCAGCCCAACCTGTGGGGACCGGCGGAGGCGGAGGACCTCGCCCGCTGCATCATTTCGGCGCTGGCCGAGCCGATCGAGATCGACGGCGCCCAGGTCCGGACCGGCACCAGCATCGGCATCGCCCTGTCCCGGCGCGACGGCGTCGAGGCCGATGCGCTGCTGAAGGCGGCTGACATCGCGCTCTACCGCGCCAAGGCCGACGGCCGCAACACCCACCGCTTCTTCGCGCCCGAGATGGCGGAGCGGCTGAAATCCTTCCACGACCTAAAGCTGGGCCTGCACGAGGCACTGCGGCAGGGCGAGTTCGAGCTGCATTACCAGCCGCTGGTCTGCACCGGCGAGTCCGGCATCCGCGGGTTCGAGGCGCTGATCCGCTGGCGCCGTCCCGGCCGCGGCCTGATCCGCCCGGCCGACTTCATCCCCGTCGCGGAGGAAACCGGGCTGATCGGCCCGATCGGCGACTGGGCCCTGCGCGAGGCCTGCCGCGAGGCGACGCGCTGGCCCGACGGCATCGGCATCAGCGTCAACGTGTCCTCCGTCCAGTTCCGCGACAAGGGGCTGGTGGAGTCGGTGCGCCAGGCGCTGGCCGACACCGGACTGGCGCCGGACCGGCTGGAGCTGGAGATCACCGAATCCGTCCTGCTGCAGGATGACGACGCCAATCTCGGCACCCTGCGCGAGTTGCGGGCGCTGGGTGCGCGGATCGTCATGGACGATTTCGGCACCGGCTATTCGGCGCTGGGCTATCTGTGCCGCTTCCGCTTCGACAAGGTGAAGATCGACCGCAGCTTCGTCGCCAACCTGCCGCGCTGCGACGGCTCCACCGCCGTGGTGCAGGCGGTGGCCGGGATGGGCCGCAACCTGGGCATCGTCATCACTGCCGAGGGGGTGGAGGAACAATCCCAGCTCGACACCGTCCGCCGGCTGGGTTGCCACGAGGCGCAAGGCTATCTGTTCTCGCGCCCGGTCCCGGCGGCGGAAGTACCGGCGCTGATCGCGCGGCTGCGGGAGGGAGGCTGAGGGAGGTCGGCTTAGTCGTTCGGGAGTCCGGGTGAAACGCAACGCCTTCCGGTGGCGGCTGTTCTGGTACGGGAACGCATCCTGCCGGGACACCGACCCGCCAGGATACCGATCCGGAGGACCACATGGCCAAGACCACCACCGACCACGACGAGATCCGCCGCTGGGCCGAAAGCCACGGCGGCAAGCCGGCCGTCGTCCGCAGCACCCATGACGAGGAGCACGGCGGCGGCAAAAGCCGCAAGACAGGCGTCGGCCTGCTGCGCCTGATGTTCCCCAAGGCCCGCCAGTCCGACCATGGCGAACTGGAGGAAATCGACTGGAACGAGTTCTTCCAGCAGTTCGAGGACTCCAAGCTGGCGCTGCTCTATGAGGAAGGCTCCAACTTCAACAAGCTGATCGGCCGCGACACCGCCGAGAAGCGCGAGCATGGCGACCACAAGGCGGCGCGCCATTGACCCATGCGAGATCGACCGGCATGCGACCGGCCGGCCGGCCCGTCTCCCACCCAAGCGCGTAATCGATCTGGAAGGGAACGCCCCCGCGGGACGTTCCCTTTTCTCTTTCGTCAGCCCTTTACCGGAGGTTCCGCCCGTGCCCGACGCCAGCGATACCCGTCTGAACCAGGACGAGCGGGACGAGGTCAAGGAACGCTCCAACCCGCCGGCGCTGATCCTGCACGAAGCCATCCGCCTGGAGGGCAAGGAGGAACTGAAGCGCCCGACCTCCTCCCTGCTGTGGTCGGGGCTGGCGGCCGGGCTGTCGATGGGCTTCTCGATGGTTGGCGAGGCGCTGCTGACGACCCACCTGCCGGACGAGCCGTGGCGGCCGCTGATCGCCAGCTTCGGTTATTGCTTCGGCTTCCTGATCGTCATTCTGGGGCGCCAGCAGCTGTTCACCGAGAACACGTTGACGGTGATCCTGCCGCTTCTGCACCGCTGGTCGACCGATACCCTGATGGGGGTGGTGCGGCTGTGGACGCTGGTCTTCGCCGCGAACATCGTCGGCACGCTGCTGTTCTCCGCCTTCGCCGCCGGGACGGAGGCCTTTTCCCCGGAACTGCGCGCCGCCTTCGTGGAACTGGGCACCACGGCAGCGCGGTCGGGATTCACGACGACGCTGCTGCACGGGGTGCTGGCCGGCTGGCTGATCGCCCTGCTGGTCTGGATCACGCCGTCGGTTGGGCCGGCGCGCTTCTTCGTCATCGTCGCCCTGACCTGGCTGATCGCGCTGGGCAAGTTCGCCCACGTCATCGCCGGATCGGTCGAGGTGTCCTTCGCCGCCATGTCCGGCGAGATCGGCTGGGACCGCTACGCCTTCGGCTTCCTGCTGCCGTCGCTGATCGGCAACGTGCTGGGCGGCGTCGGGATGGTGGCGCTGATCAACCACGCGCAGGTGCGGCAGGACCAGTGAGGGGGGAAGTTAAAACGCACCAAACGAAAAGGGCCTAGCCGCTGAAACGGCTAAGCCCTTGAATTCGTGGCGGACCCGACGAGATTCGAACTCATGACCTCTGCCTTCGGAGGGCAGCGCTCTATCCAGCTGAGCTACGGGTCCATCGCTGGTGGAGGCGCAACATAGCCCAAGGTCTGCGGCGACGCAAACACTAAAATCGCGATTTTTCGACGGCTTGCAGAGGCCGTTTCCAGCCCCATGACCTCTGCCTTCGGAGGGCAGCGCTCCCCCATAAAGCCGGATGGAAACGTTTCCATTCTTCACGAAACCGTTTTCACGGCGTCATGCGATTGCAACACGCCATCGCCACTCTGCGCCCACGCCGGATCGGCCGGTTCTGGGAACAAGGGTTGCGGATGGTGCGGGGCGGCATGAGGGTTACGGACGGCAGAGCCATGGACCGCGTGGTGACGATCCGCGATGTGGCGGCGCGGGCCGGGGTGTCCATCGCCACCGTGTCGCGCGTCCTCAACGGCAGCGGAAACGCCACGCCGGAAACCATGGAGAAGGTGCGCGCCGCCGCCTCCGACCTGTCCTTCCGGCCCAGCACCATCGGGCGCAGCTTGAAGGCAGCACGCACCCGCACCGTCGGCGTGCTGGTGCCGTCGCTGACCAATCCCGTCTTCGCAGAAAGTGTCGCCGGCATCCAGGACGCGGCGGCGGAGGCCGGATACAGCGTGCTGATCGCCTCCACCGACTATGACCCGGCCCGCGAATCGCGCGCCATCGAAGGGCTGCTGTCCAACCGGGTCGAGGGGCTGGTGCTGACCGTCGCCGATGCCGACCGCAGCGGGTCGCTCGACACGCTGGACGAGGTGCGGCTGCCCTATGTGCTGGCGTACAACCAGCCGGAACGGGCACCGCGCGCCCATGTGTCGGTCGACAATGTCGCCGCCTCCCGCGCGGTGGTGGAGCGGATGGCGGCGCTGGGGCACCGGCGCATCGGCATGATCGCCGGGCGCTTCCGCCAGTCCGACCGCTCGCGCCGGCGCCATGCCGGCTGGCAGGCGGCGCTGGCCGACGCCGGTTTGCCGCCGGGGCCGGTGGTGGAGGTCGATTTCAACGAATTGCGGCTGGCCCACCGGCTGGCTCCCCATCTGGAAGGGCCGGAGCGGCCGACCGCGCTGTTCGCCTCCAACGACATGCTTGCGCTCGCCACCATCCGGGCGCTGCGCGACCTCGGCCTGAGGGTGCCCGACGACGTGTCGGTCTGCGGATTCGACGGCATCGAGGTCGGGCGGCTGATGGCGCCCAGCCTCGCCACGCTGGTGCAGCCCGCCCGCGCCATGGGCGCCACCGCCTTCGAATGTCTGCGCACCGGCTTTTCCGGCGAGCTGCAAGGCCGCGCCGTGATGATGCCCTTCACCCTGCGTCCGGGCGAATCGCTCGGCGCCGCGCCGTCTGAATCGACCTAAGCGCTTCCCGAACGGAGACACACGCGATCATGTTCAAGCCGTTCCTTCTTGGCGCCGCCACACTGGCCGCCGCCTTCACCGCCACAGTCGCTCCCGCTATGGCGGCGGAGCAGACCGCCATCTGCTACAACTGCCCGCCGGAATGGGCCGACTGGGCGTCGCAGCTGAAGGCGATCAAGGCCGATCTCGGCATCACCGTGCCGTTCGACAACAAGAATTCCGGCCAGTCGCTCGCCGCCATGCTGGCGGAAAAGGACAAGCCGGTGGCCGACGTCGTCTATCTTGGCGGGCCGGTCGGCATCCAGGCCAAGGCGGCCGGCGTCGTCACCCCCTACAAGCCGGCGGGCTGGGCCGGCATCCCCGACGGGATGAAGGACGCCGACGGCAACTGGTTCGCCATCCACAGCGGCACGCTGGGCTTCTTCGTCAACACCGAGGCGCTGGGCGGCAAGCCGGTGCCGCAGAGCTGGGCCGACCTGCTGAAGCCCGACTATTCGGGCATGGTCGGCTATCTCGACCCGACCAGCGCCGCCGTCGGTTATGTCGGCGCGGTGGCGGTCAACCAGGCGCTGGGCGGCGATTACGGCAGCTTCGACAAGGCCATCGGCTGGTTCAAGGATCTGCAGAAGAACCAGCCCATCGTTCCGAAGCAGACCTCCTACGCCCGCGTGCTGTCGGGCGAGATTCCGATCCTGATCGACTACGACTTCAACGCCTACCGCGCCAAATACACCGACAAGGCGCCGGTCGCCTTCGTCATCCCGACGGAAGGCACGGTGTCCGTCCCCTATGTGATGGCGCTGGTCAAGAACGGCCCGAACCCGGAGAACGGCAAGAAGGTGCTGGACTACGTCCTGTCGGACAAGGGCCAGACCCTGTGGGCCAACGCCTTCATGCGCCCGGTCCGCGCCGAGGCGATGTCGCCGGAGACCGCCGCCAAGTTCCTGCCGGCCGCCGACTACGCCCGCGCCAAGCCGGTCGACATGGTGCGCATGGCCGAGGCGCAGAAGGGCTTCATGGACCGCTATCAGGCGGAGGTGAAGTGAGCGCCTGCGTGCAGGACGCTCCCCTCCCCCACCGGCCGGCGGCGCGTCCGTCGGCCGGGCCGGGGTGGATGGGCGAGCCGCTGCGGCTGGCCGCCCTGCTGGCGCCGGCGGCGGCGGTGTTCGCGGCCTTCTTCCTGCTGCCGCTGGTCCGCCTGATCCTGATCGGCGCCGGCGGGGTGGAGGGATGGTCCGCCTATGTGACCACGCTGGCCGACCCCGGCCATCTCGACAGCCTGATCTCCACACTGGCTCTGTCGGCGGGGGTGACGTTGGTGACGCTGGCGGTGTCCACCGTCGCCGGGCTGTTCCTGGTGCGGCACCGCTTTCCCGGTCATGCCCTGCTGGTGGCGCTGCTGACCTTCCCGCTGGCCTTTCCCGGCGTGGTCATCGGCTTCATGGTCATCATGCTGGCCGGGCGGCAGGGGCTGATCGGCACGATCACCCAGGCGCTGACCGGGGGGAAGCTGGTTTTCGCATATTCCATGGCCGGGCTATTCCTGGGCTACGTCTATTTCTCGATCCCGCGCGTGATCCTGACGGTGATGGCGGCGGCGGAGAAGCTGGATCCCCGGCTGGAGGAAGCGGCGCGCTCGCTGGGGGCCGCCCCCTGGCGGGTGGTGGCCGACGTGATCCTGCCGGCGCTGAAGCCGGCGCTGATCTCGGCCGGCGCCTTGTGCTTCGCGACCTCGATGGGTGCGTTCGGCACCGCCTTCACGCTCGCCACCCGGATCAATGTGCTGCCGATGACGATCTATACCGAATTCACACTGCAGGCGAACATCGCGGCGGCGGCGGCGCTCAGCGTCCTGCTCGGCGTCATCACCTGGGCGGCGCTGGCGGTGGCACGTAGCGTCGCCGGCACCTCCGTCGCGGCGGCGGGGTGACGGGACATGCAAAGTCTCTCTCATCGCCGGGGCTGGGGGTTCTGGCTGCAATTGGGCTTCACCCTGCTGGTCTGCGCCCTGCTGACCGTGCCGATGGTGATGTCGATGCTGGCCGGGCTGACCGCCAACTATTTCGTCGGGCTGAAGAGCGGCCTGACTTTGCGCTGGGTCGATGAGGTGCTGCGGGTCTATTCCGGCACCATCCTCTTGTCCTTGCAGATCGCCTTCGCCTGTCTGGCCTGCACGCTGGTGCTGGGCGTGCCGGCTGCCTATGCGCTGGCACGCCGCCCCGGCCGCTTCGCCCGGCTGGTGGAGGAGTTGTTGATGATGCCGGTCGCCATTCCCGGCCTCGCCACCGCGCTGGCGCTGATCATCACCTATGGCGGCGTGGGGAATCTGCGCAGCAGCTGGCTGTTCATCCTGATCGGCCATGTGCTGTTCACCCTGCCCTTCATGGTTCGCGCCGTGCTGGCGGTGATGGGCGCCATCGATTTGACGACGCTGGAGGAAGGGGCGGCCAGCCTCGGCGCCGGTTTCCTGCGCCGCTTCGCCACGGTGGTGCTGCCCAACTGCCGCTCCGGCATCCTGGCCGGGTCGCTGATGGTGCTGACCCTGTCGGTGGGCGAGTTCAACCTGACCTGGCTGCTGCACACGCCGCTGACCAAGACACTGCCGGTCGGGCTGGCCGACAGCTATGCCTCGCTGCGGATCGAGATCGGCAGCGCCTACACCCTCGTCTTCTTCGTGATGATCGTGCCCAGCCTGATCCTGCTGCAGGGTCTGGCCAAGCGCGGCCGTCCGTCCGTTTGAGAGCGCCACCCATGCCCGACAGCTTCCACCTCGACGCCGTGCCGATCCGCCTGGAGCGCTGCGGCAAGACCTTCGCCGGCAGCACCCGCGCGCTGGAGCCGCTGGACCTGACCATCCGCGGCGGCGAGACCGTCGTCTTCCTGGGCCCAAGCGGCTGCGGCAAGACCACCACCCTGCGCATCATCGCCGGGTTGGAGAGCCCCGATCCGGGCGGCCGCGTGCTGTTCGGCGAGGAGGACGTCACCGCCCTGCCGATCGAGCGGCGCAACGTCGGCATGGTGTTCCAGAGCTACGCCCTGTTCCCCAATATGTCGGTGGCGGAGAACGTCGCCTATGGCCTGAAGGTCCGCAAGCTGCCCCGGCCCGAGCGCGCCCGCCGGGTGGAGGAGATGCTGGACCTGATGCATCTCGGCGAGTTCGCCGGGCGGCGGATCGACCAGCTGTCCGGCGGGCAGCGGCAGCGGGTGGCGCTGGCCCGCGCCCTGGTGGTGCGTCCGCGCGTGCTGCTGCTGGACGAGCCGTTGACGGCGCTCGACGCCAAGCTGCGCGACAGTTTGCGGCTGGAGATCGACCGGCTGCTGCGCGGGCTGGGCATCACCGCCGTCTACGTCACCCACGACCAGGGCGAGGCGATGGCGCTGGGCGACCGCATCGTGGTGATGGCCAAGGGGCGAGTGGCGCAGGTCGGGACACCGCGCGAGATCTATTATCAGCCGGCCGACGGCTTCGTCGCCGACTTCATCGGCACGATGAACCGGCTGGGCGGTTTGGCGCGCAGCGGGACGCTGAGCATCGGGGCGGCGTCGCTGCCCTGGTCGGGGGCGGACGGTGCGGTGGAGCTGCTGGTGCGGCCGGAGGATCTGGCGCTGGCCGGCGAGGCCGACGGGCATCTGGGCGGGACCGTCGCCGCCGCGGTGTTCCTGGGCGACCGCACCCGGCTGGTGGTGGAGCCGACGGACGGGCCGGCGCTGACGGTGGACACACTGGGGCGGAACGAGCTGGTGCGCGGCGACCGGGTGTGGCTGCGCGTCGATCCGGCGCGGGTGCTGGCGGTGCCGTGAGGTCTTTCGATGTGGAGTTAGACCCCCACCTAACCTCCCCCGCCCAGCGGGGGAGGTTAGGTGGGGGTCTGACGCTCCAAGACTCAACCACTCAAGCCCCCAAAGGCACACCATGATCATCGCCCAGATCACCGACACCCACATCAAGCCCCCCGGCCGCCTAGCCTACCGCCGCGTCGACACCGCGCCCTTCCTGGAGCGTGCCGTCGCCGCGATCCTTTCGCTCACCCCACGCCCCGACGTGATCCTCGCCACCGGCGACCTCGTCGATGCCGGCCATGCCGAGGAGTATGAGCGCCTGCTCGGCCTGCTGCGTCCGCTCGACATTCCGCTGTTCGCCGTGCCGGGCAATCATGACGAACGCGCCGGGCTTGCCGAAGCCTTTCCCGACCTCAAGGCCCGCGTCGGCGACAGCCACTTCTTCCACTACACGGTGGAGGACTGGCCGGTTCGGCTGATCGCCATGGACACCGTGCTGCCCGGTTCCGGCGCGGGGGAGGTCTGCGCCGAGCGGCTCGGCTGGCTCGATGCGCGGCTGTCCGAGCAGCCCGACCGGCCGACCATCGTCTTCCAGCACCACCCGCCCTTCGCCACCGGCATCGGCCATATGGACCGGCTGGGCTTGAGCGGCGCCGATGCGATGGCCGAGGTGATCCGCCGCCATCGCCAAGTGGAGCGGGTGCTGTGCGGCCATCTGCACCGGCCGATCCAAGTACGCTGGGCCGGGACCATCGCCTCCACCGCGCCGTCGACCGCGCATCAGGTGGCGCTCGACCTGCGCGACGATGCGCCGTCGGCCTTCGTGATGGAGCCGCCGGGCTATCAGATCCACATGTGGCGCGCCGAGACCGGCATTGTCAGCCACACCGCGGTGATCGGCGACTATGACGGTCCCTATCCCTTCTTCAAGGACGGAAAGCTGATCGACTGACCGGGTCATTCGACCGGCCGTCACATGCCTGTCACGGGCTTGGGCTAAGACACACAGCTCACCGCCGATCCAACGGAGATGACAGAGATGAAGGCGTTTCTCGCCACCCTCGCCACGGTGCTGACGCTGGCGCTCGGACATGGCGCCCTGGCCGACGGCGCCACCGGGAAGCTGGTGCTCTACACCTCGCAGCTGGAGCCGGACGCCCGCCAGACGGTGGAGGCCTTCAAGGCGAAGAATCCCGGCGTCGAGGTGGAGTGGATCCGCAGCGGCACGACCGAGCTGATGAACAAGCTGCGCGCCGAGTTCACCGCCGGGGCGCCTCAGCCCGACCTGCTGCTGATCGCCGACGCGGTGACGATGGAATCGCTGAAGGCGGAGAAGCGGCTGCAGCCCTACCAGGGCGCGCCGGTGGCCGGCTATCGGCCGGGCACGCATGACGCGCAGGGCTATTGGTTCGGCACCAAGCTGATCACCACCGGCATCGTCTACAACACCGCCGCCCCGATGAAGCCGACCTCCTGGCAGGATCTGCTGAAGCCGGAGGCCAGGGGCACGACGGTGATGCCGAGCCCGCTCTATTCCGGCGCCGCCGCCATCCACATGGCCTCGATCAAGGCGCAGCCGTCGCTGGGCATGGCGTACTATGAGGCGTTGCAGCGCAACGGCGTCACGGCGGCCAAGGGGAATGGCGGCATCCTGAAGGATGTGGCCGGCGGGGCGAAGCTCTATGGCATGGTCGTCGATTACCTGCCGATCCGCGAGCATCTGAAGGGCGCCCCCGTCGCCTTCGTCTTCCCCAAGGAGGGCGTCAGCGCGGTCAGCGAGCCGGTGGCGATCCTCAGCACCGCGAAGAACCCGGCAGCGGCCAAGGCCTTCATCGACTTCCTGCTGAGCCGCGAGGGGCAGGAGCTGGCCTCGGCCCAAGGCTTCCTGCCGGCGCTGCCGGGGGTGAAGCCGCCGGCGGGTTTCCCCGACCCGGCGACGATCACCCTGCTGCCCTACGACCCCGCCAAGGCGCTGGCCGAGGACGATGCCAACAAGCGCGCCTTCGCCGATTTGTTCGGCGGGTGAGTGGGTTGGTGCGATATATCCCTCTCCCGCCCCGGGAGAGGGAAGGGGCCCATGCGGAGCATGGGAAGGGTGAGGGGTGGCGCGAGAAACCATGCGCTTCCGGCTCCTTGGAACACCCCTCACCCTCCCCACGCCTGCGGCGCGGGTCCCCTCACCCTCCCGGGACGGGAGAGGGCGTTTTTCTGCTCCTCGCCCTCCTCGTCCTTCTCCCCGTCCTGCGCCTGCTGTGGGAGGCCGGCGACGCGGCGGTGCTGGCCCGCGTGCTCAATTCCCCCGCGACGTGGCGGGCCGCCACCAACAGCATCGCCATCGCCGCCGGCGCGACGCTGGCCGCCGCGCTGATCGGCGGGCCGTTCGCTCTGCTGATCGGGTTGACGGACCTGCGCGCCCGCACCGCCATGACCTTCGCCCTGATCCTGCCGCTGATGATCCCGCCGCAGATCGTGGCGATGGCCTGGACCCATCTCGCCGGGTCGGGCAGTCCGATCCTGAAGCCGCTGGGCCTCGCCCCGCCGGTCGGCACCGCGAACCCCGTGCAGTCGGCGGCGGGCATGATCCTGGTGATGGGGATCGAGCATGCGCCGCTGGTCTTCCTCGCCCTGCGCGCGGCGTTGCGCGCCATCCCTGGCGACGTGCTGGAGGCGGCGCGGGCGTCGGGCGCCGGGCCGTGGCGGGCGGTGCGGGGCGTGGTGCTGCCGCTCTGCCTGCCGGGGCTGGTCGCGGGACTGGCGATGGCCTTCGTCGCGGCGCTGGGGAATTTCGGAGTGCCGGCGCTGCTGGGCATTCCGGCGGGCATTCCGATGCTGCCGACGCTGATCTACCGGCGGCTGGCCGGCTTCGGGCCGTCGGCGCTGCCGGAGGTGGCGGCGCTGGCCGCCCTGATCGGGATCGTCGCCTGCCTGGGCATCGCCACCCAGACCATCCTGCAAGCCCGCATCGCCAGCCGCCTGCCCGGCGGCGCCCGGCCGCTGGCGCCAGTGTCGCTCGGGTCCGCCCGTGTGGCGGTGGAGGGGCTTGCCTGGGGCGTGCTGGCCTTGATCGTCGCGGCGCCGCTGACGGCGCTGCTGGCCACCAGCATCGTCAGCGTCTATGGCCTGCCGGTCAGCTTCGGCACGCTGACGCTGGCCCATTACCGCGAGGTGCTGGCGCTCGATCAGGTCAGGCGCGCCTTTGCCAATTCGGTGCTGCTGTCGGGATCGGCCGCGCTGCTACTCGCGCTGCTGGCGGTGCCGCTGGCGCATGGCATGGCGCAGGGTGGCGGAACCGGGCGGATCGCGCGGGCAGTCGGCGTGCTGGTGGAACTGCCGCATGCCGTGCCGGGGGTGGTGCTGGGCATTGGCTGCATCCTGCTGTTCCTGAAGCCGTTGCCGGGGCTGGGCGTCAGCCTGTACGGCACGCTGTGGATCATCCTGGCCGCCTATCTGGTCCGTTTCCTGCCGCTGGCCCTGCGGCCGGTGCAGGCGGCCTGCGCCGCGCTGGACCCGACGGTGGAGGAGGCCGCCCGCGCGCTGGGCGCCGGGCCGCTGCGGCGGCTGGTGACGGTGGTGGCGCCGCTGGTGGCGCCGGCGGCTGCCGCCGGCGGGCTGCTGGTCTTCCTGACCGCCTTCAACGAGCTGACCGTTTCCATCCTGCTGTGGTCGCAGGGGCGGGAGACGCTGGGCGTCGTCGTCTATGCGCTGGAGGAAGGCGGCAGCCCGACCCTGGGTGCCGCGCTGGGCGTCATCGCCATCCTGGTGGTGCTGGCGGCGATGATCGCCGCCGGGGCGCTGGGTCGCCGCTTGCCGCCGGGCGTGGTGCCCTGGCGGGGGTAGAGGTCAGGCCGGCAGTCCCGCCGCCTTGCGCACTGCCTCCAGCACCGCCAGCGCGTCGCGCGCCTGCTCGGCGGTCACAGGCGGCGGGGCACCGTCGAGAATGGACGCGGCCACGCCGCGATAGAAGGCGGGGTAGTCGCCGGGAATGGTCTCCGGCCGCCGCTCGGTGCCGTCGGCCTGGACCAGCAGAGCGAAATTCTCCGGATCGTCCCCGCCCCAGCCGGCTTCGGTCGGCATGCGGCCGGCGCGCAAGGCCGCCTCCTGCCCGTCCATGCCGTGCTTCAGGAAACTGCCGCCGTCGCCATGCAGCTGGAAGCGCGGACCCGGCCGGCAGACCACCGTTCCGCAATGCAGGATCGCCCGCATGCGCCCATAGCCGAGCACGATGTGGAACCAGTCGTCGACCTGCGCGTCCGGCCGCTGGCTGCCGACATCGGCAAGGATGCGGTCGGGCATGCCGAACAGGGTCAGCGCCTGATCGATCAAGTGGGCGCCGAGGTCGAACAGCACGCCCGACCCGGCCAGCGTCTGCTCGCGCCAGCCCTGCTTGATCTGCGGGCGGAAACGGTCGAAATGCGCCTCGTAATGATAGGGGCGGCCGATGTCGCCGTTCTCAAGACAGGCGCGCAGGGTCAGGAAGTCGTTGTCCCAGCGCCGGTTGTGGAAGACGGTCAGCAGCCGGCCCTGCCGCTTGGCGAGGTCGATCAGTTCGTCGGCTTCGGCGGCGGTGGTCGCCATCGGCTTGTCGATCACCACATGCTTGCCGGCCAGCAGAGCCTCGCGGGCCAAGGGGGCGTGGCTGGTGTTGGGGGTGGCGATCACCACGAGGTCGATGCTTGGGTCGGCGATCACCGCCTCGGCCGTCGTCGCAACGGCCTCCGGTGCTGCGCGGCGGATGTCGTCGGTGCGCGAACTGGCGATGGCCGTCAGGCGCAGGCGCGGTTCGCACTGGATCAGCGGCGCGTGGAACACCGACCCGGCAAGGCCGAAGCCCAGCAGGCCGACCGACAGGCTCTTCATCGTCTCCAAATCCCTTCGTGATGTGTTGCCCGGCATAAGCTGTGCGTCAGGGCGCCCAGCAGACCATGGTGTCGGTTCCGCCCCGGCGCAACAGGGCGCGCACCGGCATCGCGTCTTCCGGGCCTGCCGCGCGGGCCTGCTCCAGAACCGCGCGCTTGGCGCCGCCGGTGATCAGCACGACGATGCGCCGGCTGTCGAGCAGGCGCGGCAGGGTCAGCGTCATGCGCGGATGCGGCGCGGTGGGGGAGCGCATCGCCCGGCAGTTTGCGGTTCCTTCCCAGGCGGCGGCAAGCCCCGGCGCATCGGGGAACAGCGAGGCGACATGCCCGTCCTCGCCCATGCCCGTCACCATCAGATCGAACGGTTCATCAAGCACGCGCAACGCCTCGGCGCAGGCGGCCTCCCCCTCCTCCGGCGTGGCGGCGCCGGTGTAGAGCGGGATGAAGTGGATTGCGGGGGCGGCGGCGAGCAGCGTCGCGTGCAGGGTGGCGGCGTTGCTGTCCGGGCTGTCGGGCGGGAGCCAGCGGTCATCCACCAGCGTCGCCGTCACCCGGCTCCAATCGACATCGCGCCGGCCGAGCGCCGTCAGGAAGGGTGTCGGCGTCCGCCCGCCCGGCAGTGCCATGGTGGCGCGCCCGCGCGCCGCGATGGCGGCGCTCAGCAGGGCCGCCGTCTCGTCGGCCAGGGTTTCGGCAAGGTCCTGGGTATCGCGGAATACACGAAGGCGCGCGGTCATGACGGAAGCTCCCCTAAAAATCTTGTTCGTTGGCGCCGACCATAATCCGCCCGCCCCGCATGTGCGCGCGCATCTGTGTAACGGTTGCGTAACAACGCCGGCTCCGGGAAAGCGCCGCGTTACCAAATTGTCCGCCCCGCGCATCATCGGCAGCGTACAGTGACCGCCAAGCGAACGACCGCCGGGCGAGACCTCGTCAGGGCGGTCCAACAGCAACCCGTCACGGGAGGGAACCGATATGCGCGACCTGCATCCGTGTGCAGCGCCGACCCAAAAGCCGGTCCAAAGCCTGGCAGGGCTCGCACCATGACCATGCAGACCCCATCCTATCGGCCGGCCCCCGGAGAGAACGCCGCCGGGACCATCCCCGGCAGCGCCGCTCCGCCGCGGACGACCGGGCTGCGCGCCGTGGCGCAGCGGCACCTGTCGAAGCTGGTGGTCGCCCCGTCCTTCGCGGCGATCCTGCTGTTCGTCTACGGCTTCATCGCCTGGACGGTCTATATCAGCTTCACCAACTCGAAGATGCTGCCGTCCTACGAGCTGGTCGGCGCCGACGCCTTCTCCAAGCTGTGGCGGATCGAGCGCTGGTACGTCGCCATCGAGAATCTGCTGATCTTCGGCGGGCTGTTCATCGGCATCAGCCTCGTCATCGGCATCCTGCTGGCGGTTCTGCTCGACCAGCGCATCCGCGGCGAAGGGGCATTGCGCACCATCTATCTCTACCCGATGGCGCTCAGCTTCATCGTCACCGGCACCGCCTGGAAATGGATCCTGAACCCCGGCATCGGCATCCAGCAATTCGTGCGCGACCTGGGGTTCCCCGCCTTCACCTTCGACTGGATCGTCCAGCAGGACACCGCCGTCTACACGCTGGTGATCGCCGCGGTCTGGCAAAGCTCCGGCTTCGTCATGGCGCTGTTCCTGGCGGCGTTGCGCGGTGTCGATCAGGAGATCATCAAGGCGGCCTATCTCGACGGCGCCAGCCTGCCGCGCATCTATTGGGGCATCGTCCTGCCGTCGATCCGGCCGGTGTTCATGAGCGCCTTCGTCATCCTCGCCCACCTCGCGGTCAAGAGCTACGACCTCGTGGTGGCGCTGACCGGCGGCGGTCCCGGCTATGCCTCCGACCTGCCGGCGACCTTCATGTACGAGATGACCTTCCGCCGCAACCAGATCGCCATCGGGTCGGCCAGCGCGCTGATGATGCTGGCGACCGTGGTGGCGATCATCGTGCCCTACCTCTATTCCGAACTGAAGGGAGGCAAGCGTGTCTAGCCTGACCTCCGCCCTGCCGCCGGCGCAGGGCACCGGCGCGCGCATCGCCCGCTGGGGCCTGTATCTGATCCT
>CBFGPE010000010.1:0-70517 GCA_965650625.1 uncultured Azospirillum sp.
CGCCGACCGGCTCAACCTGTCGAAGTCGGTGGTCTCCCGCCGCATTGGCGAGTTGGAGAACCGGCTCGGCGCGCGGCTGCTGAACCGCACCACCCGCAAGCTCAGCCTGACCGAGGTGGGGCAGGCCTATTACGAGCGCTGCACCCGCATCCTCGCCGATCTGGAGGAAGCGGAGCAGGCGGTCGCCGACCTGCATGCCGCGCCGCGTGGCCGGCTGCGGCTGAACGCGCCGGTCAGCTTCGGCATCCTGCATCTGGCCCCGGCGGTGGCGGAGTTCCTGGAGCGTTATCCGGCCATCGAGATCGACATGGACCTGAACGACCGCACGGTCGATCTGGTCGACGAGGGCTATGATCTGGCGGTACGCATCGGCAAGCTGCGCGACAGTTCGCTGATCGCCCGGCGGCTGGCTCCCGCGCGGGTGGCTCTGTGCGCCAGCCCAGCCTATCTGCAGAAGCATGGCGTGCCGGAGACTCCAGACGACCTGGCCAATCACAATTGCCTGATCTACACCAACATCCCCACCCCGGACCTGTGGCCCTTCATTGTGGACGGGGAAACGTGCAACGTGCGGGTGTCAGGGCCGATCCGCAGCAACAACGGCGACCTGCTGCGCGAAGCGGCGATGGCCGGCGTCGGCTTCATCGTGTCGCCGACCTTCCTGTGCGGTCAGGCGCTGACGCGCGGCGAGCTGGTCAGCGTGATGCACCGCTACGTCCCCTCGGAAATGGCGGTCAACGCGGTCTATCCGCAGAACCGCCACCTGTCGCCGAAGGTGCGGGTGTTCGTGGATTTCCTGGTACAGCGATTCGGCCCGCGCCCCTATTGGGACTGCGCGCTGCTGGACACGCTGTCGCCGGAGGAAGGCTGATAAGGTTCAGGACGGCTGGTTGGGCCGGCGGCGGGAGCGCAGGTTCAGCGCGGTGATGAAGTTCGGCTGCTGGCCGACCACCGGGCCTTGCGGAACCGGCTTCTTCGGGGCGGTGGACAGGAAGCCGCCGACCCGGCCGCGCAGTTCGACCGCATGGTGCGCCGCCTCGTCCGCGGTTTCCGCCACCTGGCGGCGGACCGACGGCTCCAGCGTGTTGAAGGCGCGGGAGGCGAATTCGAAGGCCGGCTGCGATTTGGTTGCGATCACCTGACGCAGCGCCTTGGACACCAGCACCGTGTCGAGACCGCCCGGTCCCTCCACCCCGTCCAGCACGTCGGCGAGGATGCCGATGGCCTGGATCGTGCGGTTGTCGTCCAGCGAAAGGTCGTGAGCGTCCATACGGGTCTTCCGATCGTCTCAAGCGGTACGGGTCTCGCCCCTGCGGACACCCGGTTTGCACCAGACGAATCATAGTGTTTGCGCCGCCGTCTGGCAATGGAAGCATAAGGGTTCCGAGACCACGAGTTGGTTGGCGGATGACGAAAGCGACCTGGCAGTCGCAGTCGTGCAACCAGCAGGGGCGCTTTGCGGCGGTCGCCGCTCCATGCTTTCCGAGCCGGGTGAGTGTGAGGAGACGAAAGTCCTTTCATCGCAATTCGGCATTCAAGTGCCATCGTCCCTGTTCACTCACCCGATTGGCAGCCGGTGACCACGACGGTCTCGCCGCTTTCGGCGAATCGCCGCACCAGTTCGAAACAAATCCGGTCGCTGGGAACGAGGGTTGCCGCGATGTCCCCCCTCAACACCTTATCGCAATGGGCAAAGACCCGTCGGCCCCCTTCGGCGCCGCCCTGGAGCAGCCAATCCGCCGCCAGCTTCCACAGTTCAGAAATGTAATCCGGCTCTCCGTGTTCCGCGCCATAGATCGTGTCGAAGCAGTTGCGTGCTTTCGACAGGGAATCGCAATCCACCGGCTCGCCGCAGATCCGGCCAAGTGCCTGGACGCACATGGTGTTCACGACGATCTGCATCGCAAGCTCGCGTTCCTCGGGCTTGGCGTCGGGACGCGTCAGGAACGGCAAATGCCGCTCCGCATTCTTCAGGAACTGACGGGCTTTGGTCAGATATTCGCAGCGGCGGTCGGGAGCGAAGCTGTGCCAATCGATGACAAGGGCGGCATGTTCCGACAATGCCCGGGCTTCCAGGAAAATATTGTCGGGCGCTGCAGCCTGCCGGGCCAACTGCTCCAAACGCTTCAGCGATTCCCGGGTCCGCCGCATCTGCTCCTCGGACCCTGCATCCAGCGTGAAACGGTCTATCAAGGCGTCGAAATAGATCATCTCGCTCAGCAAGGCTTCGGACTGATTGGGCTGCTTCTTCGCCCGTCTCTGAGCCATGCGTACATGATGACGCGCCAAACCAAAGGCCCCGCCGCTTCCACTGATGACAGCCATCAGGAAAATTCCCTCAGGTGTCAGTTCCTCGCTGACCCGACTGCCGATCTTCTCCAGAATCCCGCGGCGGTTTGCGTTGGTCTCAGCCGAGCCGGTCAGAAGCTGGCGAAGGGAATACTCCTTTCCCAAAAGATTGCTGAAATCGAGACGGATCTGGATCGGCATGCGGGGCGGCCCATCGATCTTTTCGATCCGCGAGATCGTTTCCCACAGCGACATCCGCAGATGCTCGCTGTCCAACTCATCGACGCAGCGGGATGTCCATTCGAGGATCGATGTCTTCGCATCCGCCTGATCGAGAATTTTATGGAGCTTTTGCAGGATATCGGTGAATTCCTGAGAGAAATACGCGTGGTTCCTTGCGTTGATCAGATTGATGGCTTCGAGCCAATGGTCGGAACATCGATCAATGTGGCTCTTCATGCTGCCGTCGTCAGCCATCTGGCGCCGGTGTTTCTCCCGTTGCGCCCGGTCCCATTTGTGCTCAAGCCGATAAACGGCCGCATCGGAGGTCTCACGTCCGAAAATGAGATCGATGGTCACGTCCAGGGCCTTGACGAGGTTGTCAAATATCCCTCCCGCCTCCGGATCGTCGCTCATGCTGCAAAGATTCAACACAGGCGAGAATTGCAAGGGTCGACGCAACACATATCTGTCGAGCTCCTGGTGCGGATTTTTCTCGCTCCAGAACCACCGGGCATAGACGCGATGCAGATGGTCGTCGCCGGTGACCAGAATCGCCCGCCACGGCGCTGTCCCGTCCGGCGGCTGAAGACCTGCATCGTTCAGCGCCATCACCCCGACCAGAGCCTTGGCATCGCGCGAGGCGCGCTCCTCCAGCCGCTCCGTTCTTCTGATTTTGCTGCTGCTTTCAAGCCAGGACGGCAATGCCGCGCGCAGTTCATCGCGCAAAAGGGAACGCCAATCGCTCACCGAATTGGGATCCGGCTCGACGACCGTCCGCGTGCCTTCTTCCAAGCCCTCCATCGACAGAAGCTGATTGTTTTCCACCAGCCGCAGCCAGCGCATCGCTTCGCGAACCGGCCCCAGAAACAGTTGACGCAGGGCGCCCGGCAGGGCGTCCACCACCGGACGGACAGGATCCACTTTCCGTTCAAGCGCCTGCCGGTGGGCATCATCGATTTTGCCCAGCGCGAAGTCGTCCAACTCCTTCAAGACCAGATCGGGGATATTCTGGATCTTCAACTGGACCTGATGAAGCATGGACTGCACGTCCTCCAAATGCGAAGGAGCAATGCGCAGTGGTTCACCCCAGTTGGAAACGCTTTTGCCGCCGACGATGATCTCCCGATTGAGAAACAGGTACTCGGCCGTAATGGTGGCGAACAGGGTGAGAGGACCGTTCCAATTCTCCTCCGGCCATTCGCCGAGCTGATTACCGATGACGCCGGCGCCCGGCGCCTCCGCAACTTCGGTATCCTGCATGTCGGCTTGACTGAAAGGATCGATGTAACGGAGTTCCGCTCCCGGAGCCATGAAAAGCCGGACCACGTCGGCATCGACCATCGGCACGATGCGCGTTCCGTCACGACGGCGCTTCTCATCGAAACTGTTCCAGGCCGCAGCCTGCCGCAGCTTGACGACCGCTTCGCAATAGCGGCTCAGAAGCGACTGGGCATTGCCGCGCGAATGGGTGGAGGAATGATCCCTAATCATAGAGATTGCCCTTCGATTGAAACCACCCGCCCTGGAGCGGGCACGACGCCGGACGATCGGAGCGGGTCCGTCGAGGGCATGCGGCGCTGCCAGTTCGTCAGGGTATCGTTGAATTTATCGCGTATCTTCAGGGCGTCGCCCGGCGGCGCCTGCCGAGGCGCGTGGGGTTGGGGATCCAATGCGAAACTCTGCACCCATCCGCACAACCGATAGAGGAACTCGTAGGCGGCGATCCCAACGGCGCTCTCATCGAACGTCAAACGCTCCGCACCACGGACTAGGCTCAGCACCTTGCCCCTGCCCGTCACCGGATCCGACAGTTCGACCAGCCTGAAAGGCGCACCGTTCCCCCCGAAAAGCTGGATCTTCAGCCATTCACCGAGATCGCCGGCCCTGGCGAGATCGCCAAGCACACGGTCGAGCGGCCCGGCATTGGCGGCCAGCCGGCCAATCAACGGCCGCAGCGGGGCGCCGTCCGGATAGGCACGCTCCAACTCCTCGCGGACTTGCACCAGCCCTTCCAGCCATGTCAGGTGATTGGCGCGAATCATCTCCTCCAACCAGCGCGGCAGATAGCGGACGCTCCAGAAATTGGCCTGCGTCCGTAAATCGATATAGAGCTTTTTTCCGTCCGGGAACTGCAACAGTCCCGCGGCCGTCTCGAAAGCCTCCATCGGCAGCGACGTCCCCTGACAGCGTGCCATCAATGTCGGCGAACACAGCAGGCGGCGCAGGTAGGAAACATGGCTGTGGTGGGGAAGACGGCGCAGAAGCCGGAGAAGCTCGCCCAGCACCAGTGGAGCATGCACGGTCTGGCCGTCCCACGCCCCCAGAGCCAGACCGGCGGCCTCCCGCAGATGCTCGCAGCCTGCGGGAAAACCGCCGGCATAACGGACGAGCTGCGGCGCCAGACCTTCGAACGAGTTGCTGTTGACGATCAGCGGGGCGAAGGCGACATCCCGCTCCCCGATCGTACTGCTGGGATGCCAATAAATGTCGAGACCACGGCGTAGCCACGCCTCGTATCCTGCGACGCCGTAAGGCGGAGAAACGACCAAATCATCCGGTGCGTTGCCGCCACCGGCTGTCAGCGTCCTGCTCATGCGTCCCCCCAAAGCGGCCTACAATCTCGCGCAGATTTCCTTGATCAAATCGTGGGGTTCCCGGCGGCCGGCCAGAAAGGCGGCCACTGCGGCCGGAGCCGGAATGTCACGTCCGGGAATCCGTCCCAGAATGGAAACTTCGAAATGGCTGGCGAGAACGGAGCCGGGTATGTGGTCGACAATGATCTCCGGCCGTCCCTCGACGTCGGGCCGCCCGTCGCGCAGCGTGCCGAAATGCAGGGTCCGGCCGTACTGGTCGGTTCCGTCGAAGTTCGGCCAATGACGGAAATAGTCATGCCCCAAACTCTCGATGACGGTCGGCGCGGCACATCTTCCCTTCCTTCCGGAGTGGTTTAGAATTTTGCTGAGCGGCACCGCCGTTCTCAATTCTATCAGCCAGCCGCTGCTGTCCGTATAGGGAAGACCCAGATCATCCAATATGTCGGCGACATTGCATCCGGACGGCATCGGACCGAGAGGCGAGATCTTCCTGATGCGCCGCTCGGTCAATGCTTCCCAGGTTTCGTCGAGCGGCGTCAGAAACGTGACGATCCCTGAGGCGGGGTTGCCCAACCCGCCGTCCTCGGGCATGCCATCGCGCAATCCCTGCCTAAGATAACTCAAAAGCATATCGAGGTCGTACGCGGAGTCGAGTGTTCTCGGCAAAAGGCCGAGGTCGCGGCTACGATCCAGATAGTCGCTCTTGAAAAGCTGAAAGCTTGCGTCGCCGTTGAAAATACCGAGAGGCAGGACGATCGCACAGCCGGATTCACATGACGGCGGGTTGGACCTCTGGAAATACAGCTCTCTTTCCAAACGAATGATGCAATTGCGCAGCCGGCTGTAGGCCAAATTCCACGACATCGTCCTGCCGGCGGCACCGGCGCCGCCAGCCGCTTCCAACAGGAGTTTGCGCAATGCCAATGGAGAAATATGGTCGAGCTTCAGGCCGGAAACGAGGTTCGAAAGACGCGCCACGCCACCGGGCATCTTCGCGAGACTTTCCAGGATGTCTTCCATGGCCACGGGTCTCCATTGACAGGAGAATACACGCCAAGGGAATGCTGACATGATAATAATACGATTATCAAGACGGTACTCTCGATAAATCACCCTTCAAAAGAGCGGGCAGACGGCAAAGCCGGCAGTGCAGCAACCAAGCGCTCAAGGCCGGGCTGCGAAGGTCGGCGGCAGCAGCCGTTCGACACAGGCGCCGGCCTCGCCCACGGCCAGCGTCTCGACGAAGCGGGCGGCGGCGGTGCGGCCGCACAGGCTGGCACCCAGCACGTCATGGCCGATGCCGCGGAAGGACAGCAGCGTCGCCCGCGGCAGGCTCCGCCCCATCGCCTCGGCCCGTGCCGGGGCGGTGAAGGTGTCATAGGCGCCGGTCAGGATCAGCGTCGGCACATCGGACGGCACCGGCCGGTAAAAGGACGCATCGACCGGCCGCAGCCCCAGCGCCGGACAGGCGGTGTCGTAATCGGTCTCCACAGCCTCGGCCATCACATAGGGGCGCAGGTCGGCGGCTGCACGGCGGGCTGCGGCGGCGTCGATGTGCGGCCGGTTCTCGCGGCAGCCGACGGTCAGATTCAGGCCATAGGCGAGACTGTCCAGGACGGTCCAGATCGGCGGCGGCATCACCAGCGACAGGATGGCCGGGTCGTCCACCCGCCCCGCCGCACCGGCGCCGACCATGCGGTCGAGACGGTCGAGCAGGGCCGGCACCGCCACCATCCCGTCGCCGCTGCCCAGCCGCAGCGCCAGGACACCCGCCAGCATCGGCCAGTCCAGGCGCAGGTCGGTCTCCCGCCCGGTGACGGGATGGCGCAATCGCAGCTCCAGCGGTCGCCGCTCCAGCGCCGCCGCCAGCCGTTCGACCGCCTGCCCCAGCCGGGGGAAGGCGCGGGCGCAGTCGGGCTGGGCGGCGCAATCCTCGACCATGCGGCGGTGGGCCTGCCGGATGGCGGTCAGCCGGTCGAGGTCGAGCCACGTCGCGTCCGCCGTGGCGGGGGAGTTCAGCACGAGGCTGCGCACCGCCGCCCCGTCGATGCGCAGAAGCGCCTGCGCCAGCACCCCGCCATAGGAGGTCGCGACCACGTTCCAGCGCTCCACCCCCAGGGCACGGCGCAGCGCCGGCAGGTCGGCCGCGCTCTGGCCGCTGTCGAAATCCTCCAGCCGGTAGCCGGCGCGACGCAGCGGATCCAGGCAGGCGGTGGCGTCCTCCGCCGTCACGCCGCCGAACCAGTAGCGCAGCGGGTCCAGCCCAGGACAGCGCAGCGACGGCTTCGATAGCCCGGTGCCGCGCTGATCGACCAGGATGACGTCGCGACTCGCCCGCATCGGCGCCAGGATCGTGGCGGTGCCGCGCAGATCGTCGCTGCCGCCCTGCCCCGGCCCGCCGCTGAGCAGCACCACCGGATCGGCGGCCGGCGCACCGTTCAGCGCCGGCAGAATCGTCACGAACAGGTCGAGCGGCGGACTGTCCGCCCGCTGCCAGTCGGACGGAACGCGAAAGGACCGGCAGCGCGGCGCCGGCCCGGTCGGCAGCGGACCGTCCGGGCAGCGGGCTTCCGACAGCGCCGGGAGAACCGGCTGGACGGGAGCGGCGGCCGGGACCGCCGCCGGAAGAGGGACCGGGACGGGAACGGGGACGGGAGCCTGGATGGCAGGTGGCGGCTCCACCGCGACGATCTGCGGCGGCGCGGGAGAAGGATCGGTCAGCCGGTCGATGCCGAAGCCGAGAAGCCCGCCGGCCAGCGCGCAGAGCGCCAGAAGGCCGCCGATGATGGCGAGGCGACGGCCGCCGCTTTTCATCGGCGGAGCTATTCGGCGACGGTGGCGAAGAAGGCGGACTGGGCGACCACGCCGCCCTTGGCCTCGGCCTTCGCCAGCGCGCCGCGCAGGCTCGCCAGATAGGGGCCGGCCGGCTCCACCTCCTCCCGGTCGGCGGGGAACAGCGGTTCGCGGGTCACCAGCGCCAGGATCATCGCCGGGCCATAGGGCGGCGCGATGGTATAGACGCGGTCGCTCGCCGATTTCGCGATGCCCAGCGTCACCGACCGGCCGGCCTCCAGCCGGTCGTCGCGACGCAGCCGCATCGGCACCATGTGGATCGCGTTGCCTTCCATGTCGATGTAATCGACGGTCAGGTAGCCCGAGGTTCCGGCCGTCACGGTGACCTCCAGCTTGTCACCCTTGCGGTAGACCATCGACGGCCGGTTGAAACCCAGCCCCAAGGCGCCGTTCCCCTGCCCCTCGGCCCGCGCCGGCAGCCCGGCGACGCCCAATGCTTCGCACAGCGGCCAGGGCCGCACGGCGACCTGCGCATCGACGTCGATGCCGGCCGGCAGGGCGGTGAGCGCCGCCTTCAGGGTTCTGGCGTCCTCCTCGGTGCCGACATAGCCGCCGATCCGCAGCCCGTTCCCGGCCTCGACCGTCCTGAGGCCGGCGCAGGAGAAGCCGCCGGCGGCCGTCTCCACCGCCTTGCGCGCCTCGGCCGGCGTCAGGCGCGGGACCGGTGGAGCGACGGGAAGAGCTGCCTGCTGGACAGGCGTGGTCGGCTGAGGCTGAACTTGTGGCTGGGGCTGCGCCGGGGGCGGGGTCGGCTGGGTCACGGTCTGGACCGCCGGCGTGACCGGCAGCGGCGGTGTGGCCGGCTCGGCTGGCTGGATGGCGGGTTTAACCGGGGTGGGCGGTGCGGCCTCCAGCTTCGCCGTGTCGACGGGAGCCGGCTTCTGCTGCTGTTCCGAAGTCGAGGCGGAGGTGCCGAGCGGTGCCGTCGTCATGCCGGTCGGGGGCGGCGGAGCGGACGTGGTGTTAGCCGGCGGCGCCGTTGTCGTTGCGGTCGTCGCGGGGGTGGCGGCCAGCTTGGCGGGTGGCTGCGATTGCCCGAACAGCAGGAACCCGGCAACGCCGGCTGCCACCAGACCGCCGACCCCGCCGGCGATCAGACCGACCGGCGCCTTCTTCGTCTCCCCCTTGGTTTGCGCCTTGGCCTCCACCTTGGCTTCCTTGGGGGCCTTCACGGCCACCGTCGGCGTCACCGCCGTCTTCGTCTCCTTTTCCGGCGTGGAGACCGGAAGGGAGGTGTGTTCGAAGGGCGTGATGTCGGCGGCGCGGCGGGTCAGGGCGCCGACCAGTTCCGCCATCGTTTTAGCCCGGTTCTGCGGGTCCGGCTCCAGCATCGAACAGAGGACGCCGCGCAACGGCTCCTCCAGCGCCGACAGGTCGGGCACCGACATGCGGCGCTCGATCATCGCCTGCGGCGTGCGGCCCATGTCGAGCGGATGCCCCAGCGCCGCCGCGGCCAGCACCAGACCGGCGCTGTAGATGTCGGACTGCGGCCCGACCTGCCCGCCGAACAGCCCGAACTGCTCGGGCGAGGCGAAGCCGTATTTGCCGGCGAAGCCGTCGCCGATGACGGTTCCCGCCCCGGCGGCGGTCTGCTTGGCGATGCCGAAATCGATGATCTTGGCGTTGGCGATGTCGCGGCCGGGCAGGATGACGTTGTCGGCCGACATGTCGCGGTGGATGATGCCGCGCTGGTGCGCCGCCGCCAGACCGGAGGCGATGCGGTCGAGCAGGACGGCGACCGACGCCGCGTCCAGCGGCCCGGCCTGCAGCACCTCATGCAGCGACGGGCCGTCGAGAAACTCCATCGACAGCAGGATCCGGCCGAATTCGTCGCGGAAGACCCCGTCGTAGGACACCACCGCCTCGTGCCGGATCTCCCGCAATGCCGCCGCCTCGCGCCGCAGCAGCTCGACCATCTTGGCGTCCTGCGCCAGTTCCGGCCGGATCACCTTCACCGCATGCCAGGTGTCCATGTCGACATGGCGGGCGCGGTGCACCTCGCCCATGCCTCCGCGGGCGATCAATCCCTCCACCAGATAGGTGTGGCTCAGCAGCGTGCCCGGCCCGATCGGTTCCGGAGCGGCACGGACGCCCGACGGCTCCACGCCCGAAGCGGTGGAGGCCGGCACCGGGGTGGACGGCACCGGAGTGACCGGCGGCGCCGTCAGCCGGGTGGCCTGGGGATCCGCCCCGCCATCGGCTCCCGTATCCGTCCCGGCGCCGGCGGCGGGCAGTATGGCGGTGGGCTCGTGGCTGTCGTCGGGGGTCTGGGCCATGGAAAGGGCGTGGTCCGGTCAGGGGGTTGATGCGGCGGCGGAGTAGGGCGGGATCAGTCGGGCTTTTCGCCGCCGGCGCCGTCGCGGCGGATGAAGCGGTCATATTCGCGGGCGATGGCATCGCCGACGACGCGGTCGAAATCCTCCTCCAGCTCGACCACCAGGTCCTTGTAAAGAACCTCGTACTGGTCCCAGTAGCGGGCCTTGCGCGCGGCCGGAACGAGGCTGTCGAGAAGCCGGGTTTCCAGCCGCTGGCTGAGCGCACCGGGATCGAACTTGGCGACCACCTGCTTCAGCGCGGTCTGCAGCGCCGCGGCATAGGCAAGGTGATGGACCTGCACGTCGCTCGCCGCCTCGCGCACCGCGTCTCCCATTGGCAGGAAGCCGCGCAGGCGCGGGTTGGACAACACCGACACCGCCTCGTCCAGGGTCTCGCAACGCTTCAGCGGATTCTCGCCCGCCGGGCGGAAGCTGGTCTGCTCCAGATGGAACTCGTCCTTGAAACGCGACCGCGCTCGCAGGCTGGCATGCAGAGCCCCCAGGCTGGCGCGCAGCGCCTCGCCCAGGCTGCGCATCATGGCGGTGGAATCCGGTAGCCCATCCGGCGGCAGCGGCGCACCGAATCCCTCGTAGAAGGCGGCGATCGCCGCACCGGCATCGGGTGCCGACGGCAGCGCGGACTGCGGCGCAGACAGTGGCGCCGGGGCCGGCGTTGGGGGAGGTGCCGGCATCGGCCTTGGCGCCGGTTCCGGCATTGCCGCGACCGGACGGGGAGCGAGGTCGGTATCATCCGGCAGCGGGTCCGGGTCCGGCGGGAGAACCGGTGCGGCGGATTTGGGCGGCAGGTCCGGCGCCGCCTGATCGGGCAGCGTCTCGTCGATGTTCCAGTCGTCCGGCAGCGGCTGGGCCGATTTCGGCGGCGGGAAAAACGACGGGTCGGGGATGGCCGGGGATGCCGGCTGCGGCGCGCCGAAGGGCTCGTCGTCCCAATCGTCGGGGATGCCGCCGCCGGACGACCGCTGCGGCTCGCCTGGGATTTGGGCTGGGAATGGAGCCGAGACCGGAGCCGGGAAGGAGACGCCGACCGACAGCGCCTGGTTCAGCGGATCGGAATGGTCATCGACGGTGCCGAAATTCCAGTCGTCCGCCCGCTTCGACGCCGTCGCCCCGCTGCTGGAGGAGGTCCAGGCATCGAACGGCTCAGCCTCCGACCGCAGCGGCTGGTCTTCGAAGGGGCGCGCCGCTGGGTCGTCGAACAGCTCGCCGAACGGGTCCTGTTCAGCGACCTGCCGTGCCGGGGCGTTCCACGCCGGCGCCGGAGCGAACGGATCGGCCTCCCCGCCTCTGCCACCCAGCGAGAAGGCACCGGTGATTTCGGTGAAGCTGGGGGCGCTCAGCGATTCCACCATCGCCTCGATGATGAAGCGGCCGAGGCGGATACGGTCGCCCGACGACAGCGGCGCGGTCGCGTTGCGGCCGATCGCCTGCTCCGATCCGTTGAGGAAAACACCGTTGGTGCTGGTGTCGGTCACCCGGAAGCCGGACCCGGCCGCTTCGAAGACGCAATGCTGGCGCGACAGCAGCAGGTCGGGATCGGGCAGGACCCAGCCGTTCTCCGCCCCCCGCCCGACGGTGAGGCTGCCGCCATGCAGCGTCTTCTCGGCATTGCCGCCCAGCGACGCCCGATGGTCCGACACGATCCTCAGCCTCAGCATTCCACCATCTCCACCGCTGGCATCTCCACCGCTGGGGTCTCCTTTGGCTCGGGCATCAGCGGACAGGGGGGGCGCCGGCCGCCCTGACGGGCGCGCCGAGCGGCACTTCGACGCGGCGCAGGTCGCCGTCCACCAGTTCGAACAGGACGAGCGCCTCGGCGCCCGCGTCCTCCATCATGAACCGGATGCCGGACCCGAACAATGCGTCGCGCTGGGCGGCATCGCTGATCGGCAGGAAGCTGCGCAGCACCGCCGGGTCGTAGAAGCGGAACAGGTAGGTCGCTCCCTTGGCGTCGTTGACGATGGTGAGCTTGCGGAAATGCCGGCGCACCATGTCGATGTCGCCGCCGGCCTGCACCAGGATGCCCCAGCCACGGCCCCAGCCCTCCCCCACCAGCCAGTCGGCGACGGCGCCGCCGCGGTCCAGCCGGACCAGATAGGGGGCCACCTCGGCCATCTCGCTCGCGGTGTCGCCCTGGTAGAGGGCGCGCATCTCCGCCTCCTCCTCCCGCGCCAGCAGGCCGGGATAGAGGCCGGGGTCGCGCGCGGCATCGACGATCATGTAGAGACCGCGCGCCTCCCCATCCTGCCCGCCCTCATTCACGCTCTGCGGCCACAAGTGATGCGCGAGCCGGGCAACCACCTCCTGCGGGGTGCGGCGGGGGGATGGGCCTGTCATCGCCTGGTTCATTTCTGGTGGGTCATGTCCGGTGGGTCACTTTTGGCAGATCTCGCAAAACGGCGTGTTGGACGCGGCGGCGCTGCGCATCACCATGGCCTGCGCCGCGACCTTCGGGCTGTGACTTTGCGCCGGGCGCGGCAGCTTCGCCTTGGGCGGCGCCTTGATCGACCCGCCCTTGTCCTTGTCGGCGGGCGACGGTTTGTCGGGCGTCGCCGGCGCCGCACTCAGCCCGTTGGCCGCACCGCCGCTGTTGATCAGCACCATGGCGCCGTTCATGGAGATGCCGGCCGCGTTCAGCGTGATGAAGCTGCCGCCGACCTTGAGGGTCAGCGAGGCGCCGGCCTCCAGGCACAGGTTGGCCCCGGCATGGACGGCATAGTTGGTGCCGACCTTGTCGTGCAGATCGACGCCGATGCTGCGCGACACGCCGCCGCCGATGGATTCCACATGGTCGCCGTCCACCGTGGCGTGGTGGTTCCTGCCCACCCACTCCCACAGGCCGCCGGCGACGTTCACATGCTGGCCCGACGCCACCGAGGTCCGGCTGTCATGGCCGATGCGCAGGTCGTAGTCGCGCTGGGCATGGAGGAAGACCTGCTCCTTCCCAGCCTTGTCCTCGAACCGGATTTCGTTGAAGCCACGCCCGCCGGGCGAACTGCGCGTCTTGATGCCCGACCGCGTCTTGTGTTCGGGCAGGGCATAGGTCGGCAGCGCATCGGCGTTGTTGACCACGCCGATCACCATCGGCCGGTCGGGGTCGCCGTCGACGAAATCGACCAGAACCTCCATGCCGACGCGCGGCACCGTCTGCATGCCCCACTGGTGCCCGGCCCAGCTCTGCGCCACCCGGATCCAGCAGCTGCTTTTCTCGTCCGACCGGCCGCGGCGGTCCCAATGGAACTGCACCATGACGCGGCCGAACTTGTCGGTGTAGATTTCCTCCCCCGCCGGCCCGACGACGAAGGCGGTCTGGATTCCGCGCACCGACGGCCGCGGCGTGCGCCGCGCCGGCCGCACCACCGACTTCGCCGGCAGGGCGTGGAAGCTGTTGCCGTAGGAGGCCTTGCGCTTGTCGCCGGGCAGGAAGCCTTCGTTGCAGGCGTCGAATTCCAGCTCGGCCACCACGACCGGCTGGTTGTTCTCGGAAGCCGTCGGATGGTCGGTCAGCGCGAAGGTCATGCCGGGGTGCAGGCTGCGGCAGGCGCCGACGCCACGAACCCCCTCCAGCCCGCGCTCCTCCGTCTCCATCCGGCGCCGCGCGAGCGTGGAGCCGGCGTCGCGCGTGGCATAGCGGCCGGGATATTCGAACAGCTCGTATTTGGTCGACACCGGCACCTTGGCGACCGACGCCTCGTCGCTGTCGAGCGGCGTGCGCGGCGCCTGGAAATCATAATCCTTGGTGGCCCAGCGCCCTGAGGCGATGGAATAGACCCGCTCCCACCGCTCGATCTGGTCGGCATATTGGCCGCTGGGGTTGAAGCGCAGCGTGGCCGGCGACAGCTTGGCGTAGCCGGCGGCGCTGTCCGACAGGATCAGCTTGTGGCGGTTGCGCTCATGCGCGAAGTAATAATAGATGCCCTCTTCTTCCAGCAGCCGGCTGACGAAGTCGAAATAGGTCTCGTTGTACTGGACGCAATATTCGCGCGGCTGGTAGCTGCCGGTCAGGCTGCGGAATTCGAAGTTGGAAAAGCCGAACTCATGGAAGATCGTCTCGACGATCTTCGGCACCGCCATCGGGCCGCCGCTGCCCAGGCTGTGGAAGATGCGGCAATCGCTGGTGTAGGACAGCAGCGACAGCCAGGGCACCACCTCGATCGTGTAATAGCGCTGGTCGCGACCCACCGGCACGCCGACGCCGAGCGAGCGGGCGATGCCATTGACGTAATGCCGCTCGCCGTCCAGCTGGCGGAAGCCGATGTTCACGCTGTTGCCGACGATGACGTCCGGCGCCAGCGGTTCGATGGGTCCGAGCGCATCGATGCGGTAGAGGAAGGGGCTGGACAGAGACTCCCGCCCCCGGACCCGCTCGACCAGCAGCACATCGGGGCCGGCCGGGGTTTCCAGCGACAGCAGGCGATCATCCTGAACGAACTGCATCACGCGCCCTCCCCGGCCCGGCCGGTCAGGAAATCGGCGAAGCGTGCCGCGGGTGGCAGGCCGGCGCCGGTGAAGCCCTGCTCCGCCACGCCCTCGCCGCCCAGCGTCCACCAGCGGGCGGCGGCGGACGACGACGGCCCGGAAGGCTGCGGCACCGACAGCGCACCGACGGAGCCGACGAAGGCTTCGACATCCAGGGTGTGGGTCAGGGCGGACAGCGCCAACTCCTCCGCCGCCTCGAACCAGGCGGCGTCGGTCTCGGCGCCGTCGGCGGGTTGGCCGGGCGCGAGCAGCGCCACCAGGGTCAGCGGGAAATGCCGCCCGGCCTTGTCGACGCTGGACATCATCACGCCGGCCGCCGCCTGCGGCCCGCACACGCCGGCCTCCAGCACGAAACGCCAGATCGGCGCGTTGAGGTAGCGGTCCATCCACCCCTCGCCCAGGGCCGCCCGGCTGGCCTGCAGCCCGTCGAGCAGCCATTCGTGCCACGGGTCGGCGAAGCTCCGCGGCAGGCCGCGCAGCAGGAAATCGCCGCGCGCCGGCAGCTTTCCAAAACAGCCGGCATGTCCCATCACAGGCTGTCCCATCAAAGACTGTCCGGGCATCGGAAGTCCTTGAGGTCGCGGATCGAGAAGGGATTGACCGCGCTGGTCATCCGCACGTCGAACCCGGCCGACTTGCCGGCGGCGCCGAAGCTCAGCGGGATGCGGTCGGGCACCGCCCCCTTGCGGCCACGGTTGGCGTCCAGCGTGCGGAACCACGCCCAACTGCCGCTGCGCTGGGTCATCTCCGGCGGTTCGGTCGGCTGACCGGTGAAGGTCACGCGCAGGTCGCCCGCCCCGCCCGGCTTCGGCCATTGCAGCCCCTGCGCCAGCGTGGCGTTGCGGGCGAAGGTCAGGCGCTGGCCGTCGATGTCGAGATCGACCTGCTCCACCCCCGGACCGAGATAGGTCGGGCGCAGTTCGAAGCGCAGCGACGGCGCGCGGCCCCCATCGGGGAAGAAGGCGTCGCGGATCGCCGCCGCATGCTGGAAGGCCGGCAGGACCGCGGCCGGAATGCCGAGGTCGGCGGCCGAGGGCTGCCAGCGCCAGGGCTCCTTCGTCGTATCGACGAAGGGCCGCAGTCTGTTCGTGAAGAAGGCGTCGATCAGCCCGCCGGGTGCGAACATCCGGGCGAAATCATCCATGCCGACATCGGCCGAGGCGCCCTTGACGAAGGGATAGCGGTTGTCGAGCGCGCGGCGGCACCAGGGCACGACCGTGCTCTGCCATTCCGCGTTGATCTGCGCGCGGGCGCCGCTCAGCGTCCGTGCCGTGCCCTGCTCCACCAGTTCCTCGGTCCAGCGGCGGACCGGCTGGGGGAAATAGCCGACGTCGGTGGCGAGCTTCTGGAACACCTCACCGCCGCCGTTGGCCGCCAGATCGAACAGCTTCTGCCCGCCGCCGGAGCCGAGCGACAGCCGCGCCAGCACGGCATGCACCCCCTCCAGCTGGCGCAGCAGCTCCTCCAGCCGGGCATTGCCGCTGTTGCGGGTGAAGTCGTTCAGCGGGCGGAAGCGGTCGTCCACCATCTGCGTGACCAGCTTCGCCACGCCGCTGTCGGCCGCCGCCGCGGCCACCGCCGCGACCGCGGGCGAGGCGCCGGCCGGCGCCTCCGGCACGCGCTGCAGCGTCGTCTCGTTTGCCACCGCCGCCAGCAGCTTCTGCAGGGGGGAGCTGCGGCCCGACAGGATGTTGACCTCCTCGGCCAGCGCCTGCGGGTTGGCCGCCGGCACCAGGGTGATGTCGTTCAGCAGCGCGTCCCAGCGGCCGGCGTAGTCGCGCAGGTAAAGCGTCAGTGCCGCCGTCTCAAGTTCCGGGCCGGCTTCCTCCCCGCGCGGGGGGCCGAGCAGCCAGCTGAGGTCGCGCACCGAGCGCGCGGCGCCCGGCAGGCCCGGCAGCATGACGGAGGTGAAGCCTTGCAGGGTATAGAAGCCGGGAATGCCGTCGCTGAACCGCGCGCCGGAGGAGCGGCGGAACACCCGGTCGCCTTCCGGCCCGGCCTGCTCCGACGGGCGCCAGTCCTGCAGCTTGCGCGCCGCTTCGCCGTCACGCACGGCGGCATAGGCGCGGGCGGCCAGCGGCGTGCGGGCCAGCACCTCGCGCGCCTGCCGGACCAGCTCGGCATCCAGATTGACCTTCGGCAGGCCGGCGGGAGCACCCAGCCCGGCGTCGATATGGCCGAGGATCGCCTTGGCCTCGTCCTCGCCCGCCGGGGGCGAGACGCGGCGGAGCCAGCCGACGGTCCAGCCCTTCACCTCGGCGCCATTGACCGGCCCGGCGCCGCCCAGCGTCAGGTAGAGGCGCAGCAGGGCCTCCACCGCCGGGGCGTCGTCGGCCATCAGCCGGTCGCGCAGGTCGCGCTGGACCCGCACCAGCAGGCGCGGCATCAGCAGCCCGTTGACCGCGCGGCGATAGAGCGCGTCGCCGGCCTCCTCCAGCTTGTCACCCTGGTAGAGGCCGAAGTCGAGCGCCAGCTTCTGCCTCAGCGCCAGCGTGTCATGGCCGGCCGGCAGGGCGCGCAGCTCGTTCAGCACCGGCAGGACGCGGCGGATGTCGTCGTCGGCGACGGTGCCGGCGGCCAGCGCCTCCGCCTTCGGGCGATAGGCGTCGACCGCCTGCTGCTCGCGGTCGATCAGCCCGGCATTGCCGAGATAGCTGGCGACCCAGGCGGCGGTCGCGGCGATGGTGACCAGCCCGAACAGGCCGTAGGCGATGCGCGGGATCCAGATGCGCCGCCGTTCCGCCGCCGGGTCGAAGCCGACCATGTTGGCCTCGCGGAACACCAGATCGTTCAGCAGGCCGCCGAGGAAATAGCTGCGCTGCTGCCCGGCGGCGACGGCGCCGCCGCGGAAGGGGGCCGCCGGCAGGCCGAAGCTTTCGGCCAGCCCGCCGATCAGCCGGTCGATCTGCGTGCCTTCCTGGGTGCCGCTGGTGAAATAGACGCCGCGCAGCCGCAGCGCCGGCTCATAGCGATTGGCCTTGAAGGCGGCGGACACGAAGTCGAGCAGCGGCTCCTTCAGGGAGGCAAGCTGGGAGGGGAAGGCGAAGATGGCGCCGCGGCGCTCCTGCGCATGTTCCTGCTGGATGCGGTCGACGGCGCGGGCGGACAGACGGCCGGCGATGCCGTCCAGTTCGCTGCCCAGCGTCGCCATGCCGGCATCGCCCAGTTCGCTTTCGGCCACCGGCAGGGTGACGCCGACGATCTGCCGGCGTTCGTCGCGGTTCAGGTCGTGGAAGAACTCGTTGAAGCCGGCGATCAGATCGGCCTTGGTCAGCAGCAGATAGACCGGTGCCTTGACCTTGAGCGTCTCATACAGTTCGCGCAGGCGGCGGCGGATGGCGGCGGCATGCTGCGCCCGCTCCTCCGGCCCGGCGGCGGCAAGGTCGGGGACGGCCATCGCCACCAGCACGCCGTTGATCGGCTGGCGCGAGCGCGCGTCCTTCAGCAGCTTCAGGAAGGCGCCCCAGCCGGTCTGGTCGACCGCCTCGTGGCTGTCCTGGGTGGTGTAGCGCCCGGCGGTGTCGAGGAAGATCGCCTCGTCGGCAAACCACCAGTCGCATTGCCGGGTGCCGCCGACGCCCTTCAGCGGCTTGCCCCCGGTCTGGTCGGCCAGCGGGAAGTTCAGGCCGCTCTTCAGCAGCGCCGTGGTCTTGCCGGCGCCCGGCGGGCCGATGATGACGTACCAGGGGGTGCTGTAGAGATAGCCGTCCCCCAGGCCCCGCTGCTTGCGGCCGGCCTTCAGCAGGGCGAGGGAGTCGGCGAAGGTCTTGCGCAGGCCGGCGACCTCGTCGGCCTGGTCCACCGCCGCCATGCGCGCCGCGTCGGCGCCGCCGGTCAGCTCCGCCGTCATCCGCTCCTCGGCCTTGGCGTCGCGGCGCTTCAGCAGGATCAGCACGATGGCGAGGATCGGGAAGGGCACGGCGGCGGCCACCGCCAGCCAGGGCATGTCCAGTCCGGCGAGCGGCGCCAGCAGCGCGATCAGCGCCGCGGCGATCACCGCGGCGATGAAGCCCAGCACTGCGCGGGAGAGCAAGATGGCGGTCAGCCGACTCATTCCGATACCCCTGTCCCTGATCTTCTTGCGGCGTCTTTGCCGGCCGCAGGCGCCGCCCCCGGCGGGGCGGCTCCGCTCATTTCTTGAGGATGATGTCGATCCGGCGATTCGCCGCCCGGCCTTCGGCCGTGTCGTTGGTCGCCACCGGTTCGGTATCGGACTTGCCCTCCGCCTTCAGGCGGGACTTGTCGGCGAACAGCGGCTCGAACTCCGCCAGCACCGATTCGGCGCGCGCCTTCGACAGGTGCCAGTTCGACGGGAAGCGCAGGCGTCCGCCGCCGGTCATCGGCACATTGTCGGTGTGGCCGGTGATCAGCACCGCGCCCGGCTCTTCCGCGACGGCGCGGCCGACGCGCAGGACCGATCCGCGCACCTTGTCGTTCAGGCTGGCGCTGCCGCTGGCGAACAGGTTGCTGCCGCGCATGCGCACGGTGATCGACAGCGCGTCCTCCGTCACCTCGACCAGTCCCTCGGCGATCTCCGGTTCCAGGAACTTGCGCACGCGCTGGACCTGGGTGGTTTGCGGCGGGGGCGGCGGGGCGATCTGCGGCGGGGGCGGCGCCTCGACCGCCAGCTTGACCGGGGCCGGCGTCTCGACCACCACGCCACCGTGCGGCGGCAGCCCGGCCATGCCGGCGAACATCCGGTCCGACGCGCCGTTCAGCAGGAAGCTAAGGGCCAGGAACAGCAGCAGCAGGAACAGCGCCGTGCCGGCGCCGGTCACCCAGACCGGCAGCGAACTGCGCGGCGGCCGGTATTCCATCGCCATCGCCGCCGCGTTCGGACAGAGAATCCGGTCGGCGTAGCCACGCTGCTTGACCAGGATGTTGTAGACGTCCTCGCGGATGCGGGCGTGTTCGGTGTCCTGGCGCCCGCCGACGCGGTAGCGGCCGCGGAAACCCAGCGACAGGCAAAGATACATCAGCTCCAGCAGATCGCCGTACTTGCCCGGATCCTGACGGGCGGAGGCGAGCCGCTCATAGAACTGCTCGCCGCCGACGACGTTCTTGTGGAACATGCTGGTGACGTTCTGGCGCGTCCAGGAACTCTGGCTGCCCCAGGGGGAATTCAGCACGATGTCGTCGATCAGCGCGCAGAGCACATAATGCGCGGTCGCCTGGGTCGCCCCGTCCATGCCGGACGCCGTCACCCATTTCTTGAAGTCACCGAGCGCGCCGATCACGCGCTGGCGCAGCGATTCGAGGTCGGGCACGCCGCCGATGTCGTTCAACCGGGCCGCCAGAAGCAGCACCGGCGAGGCGGCAGCGGCCAGCGGCGACCGCGCGGCGAAGATGCCCGCCAGCGACGGGCCGGCAACCCCGATCGCCGACGCCCGTGATGCGAAAGCCGCCTCGCCGCCCGCCGTCCCTTCGGATGCGGCCGGCCGCCGGCCGCCCGGCGTCGGCATCAGGACCGTGCGTTCCGATTCCGGTCCTGGTGTGCCGCCAAACTGATCGCCGCCTTGCATGTCCACCCCAATCCGCGCGCCGTCCCGAAAACGGTCCGGTCCGTCATTTCCAACCACTGTGAACGAACCAATCGACCTTGATCCACCCATTTTTCGCTGAAGAATCCGAGGAATAGCCCGCGAAAGGTCATATGCCCACAGAGCCTCGCCGCACGATCCGCCTCAGGGCTTTCCAGCCTCCGGCGCGGCCAGCGGGAAGGGATTCAGCTCGTTGCCGCCGGTCTTGAAGATGGCGGACTGGTGCCAGCGCTTCTCCCGCGCCAGACGCGGCACCGCACGGTTCACATACTGACCGAGCGTCAGGTTGTAGACCGCCTCGTCCCCCGGCAGCAGCGCCTTGCCCTTCAGCCCTTCCAGAACCGCGTGGGCGAAGATGCCGTTGCGGCCGTCGTAGCTGTCCAGCGCCTCCTCCTGCTCCGACGAGGCGGCCAGCAGATAGCGCTGCCCCATGTCCTGGTACAGCTTGTCGACGGTGCCGGCCGACACCGCGCCCGAATGGCAGGTGTCGAGCATCACCAGCACGTTGCGGGCGGAAATCGCGCTGACCAGCCGGTTCAGCTCCTTCTCCGACAGCCCCTCCCGGCCGATCGCCTCGGCGGTGGCGGCGCTCACGTCCTGGGTGATGAAGTGGTAGAGCTTGACCGACGGGTCCTTCGGCGACGGCACGATCACGCCATGGCCGGCAAGGTAGAGGACGACCGTATCCGCCTCCCGCGCGTTGGCGGCGAGCGCCTCCAGCCCGGCGACGACAGCCTCGCGGCTCGCCTCCTCGTCATAGAGCGTCTTCGACAGCGCCAGCGATTGCTCCCGGTCATAACCGGCGGGAATCCGGTCGCGCAGCGCGTCGGCGAAGGCGGTGGCGTCGGCGCGGGCAAAGCGCAGCTGCGACCCCTCCGGCCTATACTTGTCGATGCCGACGACGAAGGTGATCAGCCGCGGCCGGTCAGCCACCACACGCTGCCCCTTGCCGTCGTCCGCAGCGGCGTCGGCCACCGCAGCCGGCTTCGGCAGCACGAAATCGACCAGGGCCGAGCGCTCGTAGATCGCATCGGAGCCGTTGTAGGCGCGGATCTGCACCCGGTTGCTGCCGGGGTCGAGCCGGATGGTGCTGACGCGCTCCTCCGGCGCCTGGGTCTGGTCCTTGGGCGCGGTGACAGAGGATTGTCCGGCGGAAGGCTGCGCAGCAACAGGGGACTGCGCCGCAGGCTGGGGCGCCGGCTCCTTGGCGCGGGCGAAGGCGCGGGACTTGTCCTGGCCGCTGACGTTGCGGCCGTTGCGGAACAGATCGACCGTGCCGATGCCGCCGCCGGTGTCGGCCAGACGATAGCGCAGGCGGACGGAACCGATGCCTTCCGGCAAAGCCACTGTCAGGCGCGGTTCTTCCGCCGCGACGTCCAGTTCGCCCCCCTGCGAACCAGCCGGAGATCCGCTCTGCACCGACGGCTTCGGCGGTGCCGCCGGCGATGGTGCCGGCTCCTTGGCGCGGGCAAAGGCGCGGCTGACCGGCGTCATGTCCAGCGGATGGCAGGTTTCGGCATCCGCCGCCGCAGCCGGAGCGGCCGGCGTGGGCGCTGGGCTTCCCGCCGGTGCGGGCGTCTCCGTGGCGCCGGTGCCGAGCGCCAGTCCGCGGGCGGCGGCGGGCACGGTGCAATAATCCAGCAGGGTCACCTGCGGACGGCGCTGGGTCAGCAGGCGGATGTCACCGATGGCAGCGAGCCGCGCCGCGATGTCGGCCTGCCCGGTCTGCTGCAGCTTGGCGCGTACCAGTTCGGGCGCATCGAAGACGCGGTAGACCTGCTTGAACTCGATCCACTGGCTGCCCTTCTTCTTCGGGTCGTTCAGGTGGAAGCCGACCAGCGTCTCGCCGCCGCTTTCCGAATGATCGAAGAAGGCCTCCGGCGTCCACAGCACCCAGCGGCGGCCGTCGCGGTGCGGGAACAGCGCCGCCAGCTCCTCCAGCGGGCGGGCGCCACCGGACAGCGCGTACCAGCGTAGCGTACCGTCGCCCAGCGCCGCCACGGCGACGCGGCCGTCGGCCGACGCGACGACTCCCCACACGGCGGCCGGCACCTCGGCGCGGGCAAGCTCCGCGCCGGCCGAATCGAGCAGGCGCAGGCTGAATTCGCCGCCCAGCAGCACGCGGCGCTGCGGACCCAGCACGGTGACGCTGCGCGCCCACTCGCCGCTGTCCAGCTTCACCGGCTGGCCGTTGACCTTCGGCGCGCGGCTGTTGCGCCAGTCGGCGACGCCGATCCCCGGTCCCTCGGCGGACGGACGGTTCAGGCCCGGCAGCGCATCCGGCGCCGCGGTCAGGCTGCGGGCCAGAACGTCGAAGCGCATCGGCCGCTTGCCGCCCTGCTCCATGCCGAATTCCAGCACCAGACCGTCGTCGGACAGTCCGAAACGGCCGAGATGGATGTCGCGGTAATCGGCGACGTCGCCCATGCGGGCGAACTGCAGCCGACCGGCCGGGTCGATCACGCCCCACCCGGGATCGGCGGCGGCGAAGGCCACCCCGCCGCCCGGCAGGGCCAGAAGATAGGTCACGGAATCACGCGCCGCCGCGACGTCGGTGAAGGCGCCCTTCCCCGCCTCGGCCCAGCGGCGCACCACGTTGCGCGTGCCGTCCTGGGTGGCGGTGCCGGCGGCGACCAGGGCGGTGCCGTCCCAGGCGACGGCGGCGAAGCTGCCCCCGGCGATGCCGGTGGTCTTCGGCGAATAGCGCGTCTTCAGGTCGGTGCCGGACAGCACGTCGACCCGCGTCTGGTCGGCATAGCCGACCGCCAGCAGCGATCCGTCGTGGGAAAAGGCGACCGAATAGGGCAGCCCCTTGCCCGGATTGCGCTTGGCCTTCTGCTTGAAGCCGGCGTCATAGAGCCGGACATTGCCGTCGAAGGAGGCGGTGGCGAGCCGCCCGTCGGGAGCGAAGGCGAGGGCCGAGACCCGCGCCCCGTACCCCGCATCCTCCGCGACCAGGCGGAAGCTGGTGCTGTCCCACACGCGGATGCCGGCGGTGCCGCCGAAGGCCCCGGCGACGAACCGGCCGTCCGGCGAGATGGCCAGATCGTTCAGCACCTGCGGCTGGCCGGGAAGCCGGGCCTTCAGCCGCTGCGCCTTCACGTCGAACAGGTAGAGCGTAACGCCGTCGCCCCAGCTGGTTCCCGTGTTCCCCGCGGCGACGGCCAGCGAGCCGTCGGCGGACAGGGCGACGGCATAGAGCGCCCCCTCGTCCCCCGCCTCCATCGGCACGCGCAGCACGCCCAGCGGCTCGCCGCTGTCGCGGCTCCACAGGCGCAGGGTCTTGTCGTTGGAAACGCTGGCGATCAGCCGGCCCTGCGCGTCGCTGGCCAGCCGGTTGACACGCGCGGTGTGGCCGCCGGTCTCGATCCGCAGGAAGGCCCCGGTCGACGCATCGCCCGCCAGCGCCGCCCCGGCCCAGCCCGTCAGGAGCCCGGCCAACAGCAGGCCGAAAACGGCCCAGAAAAAGACGGCGGCGCGGAGGCCGCATCGAAGTCGCACGTTCTGGCGAGTAGGACAGCCGGCCATCATCCGTTCCGCTTGCACTGTGTCACCGGGAGCGATCCGGCCGCGGGTCCCGTCGAATTCAGGGGACACGCGGCCGGACCGCTCCGGTCAGACTACTCCTCAGACCGCGTCGAGGGTGGCTTCCTTCTGGGCGATCTGCTGAATGCTGCTGGTGGTGGCGTTGATGCGCTCCGACGTCTCGAAAGCGGTGTTGGTGCGCTGGACCACCTGCGAGGCCGGAGAGCCGCTGGCGGTGGTGGTCTGCTTGGCCTTCTTCTTCTTGGCCTGCGTATTGACCACGGTCTTGGTGCGGATCTTCTCGGCGGAGCCGGGTTCGATGTTGTCGGCGGCGATCAGATACTCGTCACGGCGCTTGACGATGTTCTGGTTGATGCTGCTGGCGATGGCGTAATCCTTGTCCAGCTGGGCGCGGATCAGGGCCATGCGCTGCTCCGCCTCCGGCTTGCCGATGCGCTGGGCCTTGTAATCGGCCTTGACGCGCGCGATCTCGGCGCGGCGGCAGTTCACCAGTTGGTCGAGAGCGACCTGGGTGCGGTTGAGGTTCTGGTTCTCGGTGTCGAGGTCGTTCATCACGCCCAGGATCGCCTGATCGCGGCCCTGCTGCGCCTTGGAGTTCCAATAGCCGCCGAGCGTGCCGATCGCGGCACCGGCCGCGGCGCCGATCAGCGCGCTCTTCAGGTTGCCGCCGGCGATGGCACCGGTCAGCGCGCCGACGCCGGCGCCGATGGCGGCGCCCTTCAGCATGTCCTCGGCATAATAGTTGCCGGTTGAATCGAGCGCGACACGATACTGATAGCAGGCGTCGGTGCCGTCGTTCGCGCCGATGCGGTCCTGCTGCGTCGTCACACAGCCACTGAGCGCCATGGCGACGATGGTGATGGAGACAAGGCTTGCCTTGGCGCGGTTGCTTCGCATGAGCTGATTCCCGTTTGCACTGCCGGTTGCGGCGTCTTTCGTTCCGGCCCCGAAGTCCCGGCCGGCCGTTCCACCCCCACAGTGGATGCGGCCCCCTGCCGATCGGGTCCGGCTGCAACGCTGCCACAGCAACAACCGCAAAGGAAGTGATCTTTACCACCAATTCGTGCGGCCTTTTATGCATCGGCATCCACGTGTAGCCTGTGCTGCACGGCATCGTTGGGGGACTGCAATGTTTGGAGGAAGGCGACGCCAAGGCGCAGCCACCGGCGCAATTCTGGGCGGCTTCGTCATGGTCGCGGCCGCGGCGGGACTTGCGCTCGCCGCCACGCCGGCACGGGCGGAAATCGCCGCGCTGGTCATCGGAATCGACCGCTATACAAAGGTCAACCCGCTGCAGGGCGCGGTGAACGACGCCCGCGACATCGCCGACGCGCTGAAGGGACTGGGCGTCAAAAAGCTGCGCCTGTTCATCGACGGCGAAGCGGAGCGCAGCCGGATCATCGCCGCATGGCGGCAGCTGATCGCCGAGACCGCCCCCGACTCGACGCTGGTGCTGACCTTCGCCGGCCATGGCGCGCAGCAACCGGAGCGTGTGCCCGGCAGCGAGGCCGACGGCATGGACGAGTTCCTGGTGCTGGCCGATTTCGCCCCGCGCGGCCCCGGCACCGCCCAGCGGCTGACCGACGACGAGATCGCCGTGCTGCTGAAGGAGGCCGCTCCACGCCGGGTGATCTTCATCTCCGATTCGTGCCATTCCGGCACGATGACCCGCGCCTTCGACGACCGCGCCGGCATGCTGGGCACGCGGGCGGCGAAGATCGACGGCGTTCCGGTCGACCATATCGAGGACGATGCCCTTCCCCTGCCCACCCGCGCCGCCCTGCAGGCGGAGGCGGAGGAACAGCCGAACGTCACCTTCTTCGCCGCGGTGGCCGACCACGAGCTGGCGCCGGAGGTGATGATCGACCGCAAGCCGCGAGGCGCGCTCAGCTGGGCCTTCGCCAACGCCTTGCGCGGGCAGGCCGACCGCGACGGCGACGGCATCGTCACCAAGGGGGAATTGGAGGCCCATGTCCGCGGCGCCGTGCGCATGGCGCTGGAAGGACGGCAGCATCCCCAGGTGCAGCCGCGCGGCCGTGGCGAGATCCCGCTGATCGACCCGGTCGCCGGCCGGCCGAAGCCGCCGTCCCTGCTGCCGGCCGCCGGGCCGATCCCGCTGCGCATCCTGGGCAAGCCGGCGGCGGTGAAGACGCTGGCGGCGGGCTTCACCGGAATCGAACTGGCCGGGAAGGACGATCCCGCCCTGGTGTGGGACAGCGCCACCGGCGAGGTGGTCAGCTCGGTGGGCGACGTGCTGGCCAGCATCCCCGGCGACCCGGCGGCGCAGGAGACCCGGCGGCGGGTGCAGGGGGTGGTCGACAAGTGGTCGCTGGTGGTGCGGGTGAAGGCGGCGGCGCAGGACCGTTCGCTGACCCTGGCGGTGGAGCCCGGCGACCGCGATTACCGCAAGGGGGAGACGGTCTCGCTCGCCATCGGCGGCAACAGCGGGACCTATTTCACCCTCATCAACCTCGCCGCCGACGGCACAATCAACTACCTCTACCCGCTGGCGGAGCGCAATGACCCGGCACAGATCCCGCGCGGCGGCCCCTACCGGCTGGCGCTAACGGTGGAGCCGCCCTTCGGCGCCGACCATTTCCTCGCCATCGCCTCGCCGAAGCCGATGACTGCGCTGCAGCGCGATCTTGCGGCGCTCGACGGCAAGCCGGCCGCCGCGGAGGTCGCCACCCTGCTGACCCGTCACCTGACCGGACAGCCGGTGGAGTTCGGCATCCACGGCGTCTACAGCACCGCGCGCTGAGGGGAAGTCGGACGCGGCGTCAGGCCAGCGCCGGCAGTTGTGGGGCGAGCGCCAGATGCAGCTCGTGGCGCCCATCCGGCAGCCCCGGCCTGTAGCCGAAATCCAGCGCGATGCCGGACAGCTTCAGCCCGTTCGCCTCGGCATGGGCATGCAGGCGGGCGAAACCGTCGGCGATCTCCACCGGCGGGCCATCCTGTACGGTCCGCAGATAGCGGCCGGCATCGAGATCGACGCGGACCATACCGTCCGGGATTTCGCTCGCCTTGGCCGCCATGAAGCCGACCAGCCGGCGCTGCAGCCCGTTCTCTTCCGGCAGCGACACGGCGGCGAAAGCAGCCGTTCCGGTATCGGCGGCGAACACGCGCTCCCACGCCGCGGCGACGGCGGCCGGCAGGTCGTCGCGGCTCGCCTCGACCATGCAGCCGATGACGGTCAGCTCGGGGAAGGTCACTGTCTCGATCATCAGGATCTCTTGAATTGCGATTTAAAGATTCGCATCGGCCAGCAGGCGGGCCAGCACCGGGCCTGCGGCAGCGGAACCGACCGGCCAGCCGTCCACCGCCACCAGCGGGCGCAGGCCCAGGCTGTTGGTCAGGATGGCCTCGTCGGCGCGGGCGAGGTCGTCGGGGGTGAGCGGCGCCTCCTCCGCGCCATGGCGCTCCAGGATCAGGGCGCGGCGGATGCCGGGCAGCGCGCCGTCGGTGACGGGCGGAGTCAGCAGCCGGCCGCCGATGGACAGGAACAGGGTGGCGACGCTCGACTCCGCCAGCCGGCCGGCGCCGTTCAGCAGCAGCGCCTCGTCGGCGCCGCGCTCCGCCGCTTCCTGCCGGGCCAGGATGGAATCCAGATAGTTCAGCGACTTCAGGCGCGACAGCGGCGAATGCTCGTTGCGGCGGGTGCTGCGGGCGATGATCGCGGCGACCGGCGAAGTCATGTGGGCGGCCGGCGCCGCCGTCATCAACACGGTCGGGTGGGCGTCGGCCGGCGGCAGCACGCCGCGGGCGCCGGTGCCGCGCGACAGCGTCAAGCGCAGGACGCCGTCGGTCAGGCCTACCGCCTCGATCAGCGCCGCCATGGCACCGGTCAGGTCCGCGGCGTCATAGGACAGCGGCAGGCGGAGCAAGTCCGCTCCGGCGCCCAGCCGGTCGAGATGGCGCGGCAGGTGGCGCGGCGCGCCGTCCTTGATGCGGATCGTCTCGAACAGCCCGTCGCCGAGCGTGAATCCGCGGTCGGCCGGGTCGATCCGCGCCTCCGCGGCGGGCATCAGCCGCCGGTTCAGCCAGATGGTCATTCCATTTCCTCCCCTGTCCACTCCACCACCGGATATCCTGCGGCGCGCAGCTGGGCGCGGGCCTTGACCAGCATCTCCTCATGCTCGTCCGCCGGATCGGAATCGGCGACGATGCCGCCGCCGGCCTGGGCGATCACATGATCCTGCGTCACCGACAGGGTGCGGATGACGATGTTGCTGTCCATGGCGCCGTCGAAGCCGATCCAGGCCACCGACCCGCAATAGGCGCCGCGCCGCGCCACCTCCAGCTCGTCGATGATCTGCATGGCGCGGATCTTCGGCGCCCCGGTGATCGACCCGCCGGGACAGGCCGCGCGCAGCAGATCGACCGGCCCCAGTCCCGGCAGCAGGCGGGAAGTGACGACCGACACCAGATGATGGACGCTGGCGAAGCTCTCCAGCCCGAGCAGCACCGGCACTTTGACGCTGCCGACCTCCGACACCCGCGCCAGATCGTTGCGCAGCAGGTCGGTGATCATCAGGTTCTCCGCCCGGTCCTTGACGCTGGCCGACAGCTCCGCCGCCGCTGCCGCATCGGCGGCCGGGTCCGCATGCCGCGGTCGGGTGCCCTTGATCGGCCGGGTTTCGATCGTGCGGTCGGCGCCCAGCCGGATGAAGCGCTCCGGCGACGCCCCGGCCAGCCGCAGCTTCGGCCCGCAGTTCAGGAAAGCGGCGAAGGGTGCCGGGCTGAGACGGCGCAGCCGCTCGTACAGCGTATAGGCGTCGGTGTCCGGCCCGGCATTGGCCAGGAAGCGCTGGGTGAAGTTGGCCTGATAGATGTCGCCGGCGCGGATATACTCCAGAACCCGCCCGACCCGGTCGAGATAGTCGGAGCGCGACAGCTCCGACCGCCAGTGCATCGGCGCAGGCCCCGCCGATTGTTCCGGAGGCGGAACGGACAGCCTCGCCGCCATGCGCCGGGCGCGGTCCTCCGCCTCCGGCCGGGCGGCGATCACCCAGGCGCGCCGGTCCTGCCGGTCGAAAGCCGCCACGACATCGTACAGGCCAAAGGCGAAGTCCGGCTGCCCGCCCGGATTGCCATGGCGGGAGCGCAGCCCCTCCAAAGCTGTTCCGGCTTCGTAACCGACGAAGCCCACAGCGCCTCCGGTGAAGGGAACCGGGCCGTCGGAAGGACGCGGATGAGCGGCCAGCGCCCGTTCCAGCGCGTCGAAGGGGCTTCCGCCGACCGGGCGGCCATCAATCAGGGTCTGACCGCCGATGGCTTCCACCGTTTGGAACGGTTCAGCAACGATGTAGGAATGCCGCCCATTCCGCGGATGAGGTGCGGCGCTGTCAAGCAGCATCGCCCAGGGCTCGACGCTCCAGGGACGGAACAGGGCGGCGGGATCGTCGCAGGAGATCGGAATCGTCAGCATGGCGGGGCAGTCGGCCGTCGGCTTACATCAAGATGGTGGCGCCGCCATCGACGACCAAGACGTGACCGTTGACATAGGACGCCGCCGCCGAGGCCAGGAACACCGCCGCCCCGGCGATCTCCTCCGGCCGGCCCCAGCGCCGCATCGGCGTGCGGTTGGCGAAATAGGCCCCGCGTTCGGGATCGGAGACGATGGCCGCATTCGTTTCGGTTGCGAAAAAGCCGGGAGCGATGGCGTTGCTGGTCAGCCCATGCGGCCCATATTCGGCGGCGAGCGCCCGCACCATGCCGTTCAGCCCCGATTTCGCCGCGGCATAGACGCTGTCGTTGGCCCGCGAAATCTGCCCGGCGACGGAGGTGACGGCGATCAGCCGTCCGCGCCTGCACGGCAGCATCAGCCGCGCCGCCTCCCGCGCCAGGATCAGGCTGGAGGCCAGATCGACATCGAGAAGGGTGACGATTTCGTCATCAGTCAGGTCGGCCAGCGGCTTGCGGTTGCGTTGCCCGACATTCTGGACCAGCACGTCGAGCCGCCCATGCTCCCGGTCGATGCGTGCGAAGGCATCGCGCACCGCCGCCCGGTCCGCCACGTCGAAGGCCAGCGCCGAAGCCGACCCGCCGGTTTCCGCGATCTCCGCCACGCGGGCCTCCAGCGTCGCGGCGTCGCGGCCGTTCAGCAGCACATGCGCCCCCGACTCGGCGAGCGCCCGCGCGATCTCCAGCCCCAGCCCACGGCCCGATCCGGTGACGAGCGCCACCTGCCCGGCGAGCGAGAAGGTCGACAGGTAGGAAGGAGTCGTCGCGGCCATGTCTGTCCCCGGCTGTTGCTGCGGCGTTGCGCCCAATCGGCACCGCCGAGATGTAGCAGACCGGTCAGCTCATTGGCACCCTCGATGCGGCAGGCGCTTGCCGACTGATTGTTGCTTGGCTACCACCTTCTTGCATATCCGCTTCCGCCCGCCGTCCCACCGCGAGAGTCCCGGCCATGCCGCTTCCTCCTCCTGACAAGCTTCGCGAACTCGCGACGATGTTCGCGACCAACGCACCGGCCGCCGACAGTTTCGAGCCGTTCAGCGAAACACGGACCAAGCTGGCGAAATATTCAAAGATGGCGCTGATCGGCGCTGCACAGAGCGGTCTCCAGACTGGCGTCACCGTACTCAGCGGGGTGGCGACCACGAGTGTCAATGTCGGGATCGGCTCGATCGCCCTGTTCCCGCTGGGGGCGGCCCTGGGACCATGGCTGGTGGCGCTGGCCATCGGCATCACCGCGAACGGCATCTTCGCCCTGCACGACCTCCGCACCGCCGCCACGCGCAGCAACGGCTATCCATGCAGTTGCGGCAAGTGCAAGGCCAACCTGACCTACGTGATCGACCGCAAGGAGAACAACACGGCGATCAAGGCGGTCAGCGTCTTCACCGCCGGGCTTCCCTTCATCGCCGACCGCATCTGGTCGATCCGCAAGTCCTTCCGGAAGGACAGCCCGAAGGAGAATGTCTGCACCAGTATGATCGAGGGAGCGCGCGGCGGCTGCCTGTGCGCGATCGCCTCGATCATGATGCTGTGCGGCGAGTGGAAGCAGAACGAAAAGGCGGATGCCGCGCTGGTGGTCGACGCCGTCGCCATCATCTGGTCGAGCGACGGCGCCAAGAAGCTGAAGTCGAAATGGTAACCGTCCGCCGCCGCTAACCTCCGCCCGGACGGAAGAAGGGCTTCGGATGACCGGCATCCGAAGCCCTTTGGTCTGACTCACCGGCCGGTCAGTGGACCGACGCCTCCCGCGCCGCGGCGGCGCTCGCCACCGGCGGCAGGGCGAAGCCGAGCGGCGGACGCTCCGGCGCCTTGAAGCCGTGCGCCCGGTCCTCCTCCACCACCACGCCGTCCAGCGCCAGCCGGCCGTCGACCACCGACAGGGCCATGGTGGTCTTGCCCTCCACCTCCTCGTCGAGCAGGCGTTCGGCGATCGGATCCTCGACAAGGCCCTGGATGGCGCGCTTCAGCGGACGGGCGCCGAAGGCCGGATCCCAGCCCAGATCGCCCAGCCGCCGCTTGGCCGCCGCATCCGCCGCCAGGGTGACGCCGCGCTCGGCCAGCCGCTCGTTGACGCGGGCGAGCTGGATATCGACGATCCGCGACATCTGGTCCCGGCCCAGCCGGCGGAAGATCAGGACATCGTCCAGCCGGTTCAGGAACTCCGGCCGGAAGGCCTTGCGGACCGCGTCCATCACCTCCACCGTCACGCCGGCCATATCCTCGTCGTCACCCAGGGCGCTCAGCGCCTCGGCCCCCAGGTTGGAGGTCATGATGAGGATGGCGTGGCGGAAGTCGGCGGTCCGGCCCTGCCCGTCGGTCAGCCGCCCGTCGTCGAGCGCCTGCAGCAGGACGTTCAGCACGTCGGGATGCGCCTTCTCCACCTCGTCCAGCAGCACGACCTGATAGGGCCGGCGCCGGATGCGTTCCGCCAGCGAGCCGCCGTCGTCATAGCCGACATAGCCCGGCGGCGAGCCGATCATGCGGCTGACCGCGTGCTTCTCCATGTACTCCGACATGTCGAGCCGGGTGATCGCCGTCTCGTCGTCGAACAGGAAGGCGGCCAGCGCCTTGGCCAGCTCGGTCTTGCCGACGCCGGTCGGGCCCAGGAACAGGAAGGAGCCGGTCGGGCGGCTGGGGTCCTTCAGCCCGGCACGGGCACGCCGCACCGCCTTGGACACCGCGCGCACCGCCTCCTTCTGGCCGACGACGCGCTCCGCCAGCTTGTCCTCCATGCCCTTCAGCCGCTGGCGCTCGCCCTCCAGCATCCGTTCGACCGGAATGCCGGTCCAGCGGGTGACGACGGCGCCGATGTCCTTGGCCGTCACCTCGTCACGCTCGGCGCTGGCGCGCGATTCGGCCTCGGCCAGACGCTTCTCCAGGTCGGGCACCACGCCATAGGCCAACTCGCCGGCCTTGGCCCAGTCGCCGTCGCGCTGGGCGCGCTCCAGCTTGGTGCGGGCCTGGTCAAGCTCCTCCTTCAGACGGCGGCCTTCGGTGCGGCGGGACTGCGAGGCACGCCACTCCTCCTCCATCGAGGATTGGCGGGCTTCCGCCTCGACCAGCTCGCCTTCCAGGACCTGCAGCCGTTCCTGCGAGGCGGCGTCCGGCTCTGCCTTCAGCGCCTCGCGCTCGATCTTCAGCTGGGCGACACGGCGGTCGACGGCGTCGAGCGCCTCCGGCTTGCTGTCGATCGCCATGCGCAGGCGGCTCGCCGCCTCATCGACGAGGTCGATGGCCTTGTCGGGCAGCCGGCGGTCGCCGATGTAGCGCGCCGACAGGCTCACCGCCGCGACCACCGCCGCGTCGGCGATGCGCACGCCGTGATGGACCTCGTACTTGCCCTTGATGCCGCGCAGGATCGACACGGCGTCGTCCACCGACGGCTCGTCCACCGTCACCGGCTGGAAGCGGCGGGCCAGCGCCGCGTCCTTCTCGATGTACTTGCGGTACTCGTCCGGCGTCGTGGCGCCGACGCAGCGCAGCTCACCACGCGCCAGCGCGGGCTTCAGCATGTTGGCGGCGTCCATCGCGCCGTCGGTGCGGCCGGCACCGATCAGGGTGTGCAGCTCGTCGATGAACAGGATGATGCGGCCGTTGGCCTCCTGCACCTCGGCCAGGACCGACTTCAGCCGCTCCTCGAACTCGCCGCGGAACTTGGCGCCGGCCAGCAGCGCGGTGAGGTCGAGCGCCAGGACGCGCCGGTCCTTCAGCCCTTCCGGCACGTCGCCGGAGGCCAGACGCTGGGCCAGCCCCTCCACCACCGCGGTCTTGCCGACGCCGGGCTCGCCGATCAGGACGGGATTGTTCTTGGTGCGGCGCGCCAGCACCTGAATGGTGCGGCGGATCTCGTCGTCGCGGCCGATCACCGGGTCGAGCCGGCCCTGCCGCGCCTCTTCCGTCAGGTCGCGGGTATAGCGGGCCAGCGCCTCGCCGGAGGTCGTTTCGGTCTCGGCGTCGGCGGGATGGTCCTTGCGCTGGGCATCGGCGGCGGCGGCCAGCGCGTCGGCATCGACACCGGCGCGGCGGAACAGCGCGCGCAGCGGACCGCTCTGGCGGGCGAGGCTCTCCAGCAGCCGTTCGGCGGTGACGAAGCGGTCGCCGCCGTTTCGGGCCGAAGTGACGGCGCCCTGCAGCACGGCGGCCAGCGCCGGCGACATGTAGAGCGGCTGCGGGCCTTCGCTGGCGCCCGGCTGGACCGGAGCGCGGGACAACTGTTCCTCGGTCGCGGACTTCAGCAGATCGGGATCGCCGCCGGTGTCGCGCACCAGACGCGCGGCGACGCCGCTGGTGTCGTCGATCAGGGCCTTCAGCAGATGTTCGGGGAGAAGCTGTTGATGCCGCTCGGCAAGGGCGGCGATCTGCGCGGCCTGAATGACGCCACGCGCACGATCGGTGAATTGACCGAAGTCCATCCGGCACTCCGTTTCCATGGTCTCCCGCCCAGCCATCCGGCGCGGGACGGCGCCTCCGCGGTCCGCAATATGCGCGACCGCCCGGTGCCTGATGGGTAAATGGTTAACGGAATTGCGGTGATCAAGAGGGGGGCCCGACCAGGGCATACCAGTCGCCCCGACGGGCAGACGCCATATTGACACGCGATCCCTGCCCCCCCTTTCATAGTGTCGCGATATGGATATCAGGGGTTCCGGCAGGATGGATGTGCGGCAGCTTCGCTATTTCCTGGGCATCGTCGAGCATGGCTCGATCTCCCGCGCGGCGGAGACGTTGCGGGTGGCGCAGCCGGCGCTCAGCCTACATCTAAAGCGGATGGAGGAGGATTTCGGCTGTCAGCTGGTCCTGCGCACGGCGCGCGGCGTGGTGCCGACGGAAAGCGGGCGGCGGCTGGCGCAGCGGGCGGCGGCGCTGATTGGCCAGATGGACGGGCTGCGCGACGAGGTGCGCGCGGTGGAAGCCGTGCCGGCCGGGCCGGCGACCGTCGGCATTCCGACCTCGCTGGGTCCGGTGCTGACGGTGCCGCTGGCGCTGGCGGTGCGCCGCACCCATCCACAGATCCGGCTGCGGGTGGTGGAGGGGCTTTCCGGCCATATGCTGGAATGGGTGCTTTCGGGGCAGCTCGACCTTGCGCTGGTGTTCGGCACCAAGGAGATGGGCGGGCTGGAGACGGAACTGGTGGCGCGGGAACGGCTGCATCTGGTCGGGCCGGCCGACGACCCGCTGCTGCGTGGCCGCAGCGCCATTCCCTTTGCCGAGGCGCTGTCCCTGCCGCTGATCCTGCCCGGCCGCCCGCATGGCGTGCGCGAGGAGGTGGAGCATGCCGCCCTGCTGGCGCGGGCCGGCGTCACCGTCGCGCTGGAAATCGACGCGCTGGAGCAGATCAAGGCGCTGGTGGCGGAGGGCTGCGGCTACACCGTCCTGTCGGACCGGGTGGCGCGGCATGGCGCGGCGGCGGAGCGGCTGACCGGCCTGCCCATCGTCGATCCGCAGATCGACCGGACCATCCTGCTGGCCCATGCCGCCGGCCGGCCGATGTCGGCCGCCGCTCGCGCCACGCACGGCATCCTCGGCGGGATCCTGGCCGGCCTGACGCAGGATGGCGGCTGGCGGTGAGCAGAGCCGGCCCTGATCCCGTCTGGCCGGTCAGGAGCCGAGATTGACGATCTCCACCCGCCGGTTGACGTCACTGGCCGGATTGGCCGGGTCGAGAAGCTGCTGCGAACCGCGGCCGATGGCCACCAGCCGGCCCGACGACACGCCGAAGGTCCGGGTCAGGTAATCGCGAACCGAGGCGGCACGCCGCTTCGACAGGGCGAGGTTGTAGTCGGGCTTGCCGACGCCGTCGGTGTGGCCGGTCAGCTGGAAGCGGTAGGCGGCGAGATCCGGCGAGGTCAGGGCGCGGCCCAGCTCGTTCAGGATGCCGGTCGCCTTCGGCGTCAGCTCCGCCGAATTGAAGGCGAACTCCACCTGGAAGCTGATGCGCGGCGCCGCCTTCGGCTGGGGGGCGGGGGTGCCGTGGCTCGGTGCCGGAGCGGGAGCCGGCGCCGCTGTGGTGTCGCCGGTTCCCAGCGCCAGGCCGCGGGTCCGCGGCTTCTCGTCGCCCTGCGACCGGTCCGGCTTCAGCGCGCGGATGAAATCCTCCGACGTGGTCGGTGCGGCAGCCGGATCGGTGGCCAGCGCCGAACCGCTCACCGACAGCAGCAGCCCCAGGCCGGCCAGCACCGGCCGCAACATTCCGACCGCATCCATTCCCGAATCCCCGCTTCCATATCAGGACCAAGCTTCGACCATCCTAACCAAATGCGTGTCCCGTCGCCAGCACCGGGCCGCGGGGTTGTGGCCGGCGCTGATTCAGCCCGGCGGCGGGCACATCGCTGCGGACCATTTTTGCCGCAGGACCGGACGGTTCCCGGTCTTGCTACCGCCACAGTGCGGCGATACCGTGCAGCCCACGCCGCAGCCGTTCCGTGGAAACATGCACGACATCGTCATTCAAGTCCTGGGCGTTGCCGGGCTTCTCGCCCTCGTCAGTTTCCTGCCGCCGCTGGCCGCCCGCTTCCAGATGCCCTACACGGTGCTGCTGGCCGGCATCGGCGTGGCGCTGGGCGCGGTGATCCAGACCTTCGCCGGCATGCCCGGCAAGGGACCGTTCCACGACTTCCTCGCCTCGCTGGCGGATCTGGACGTCTCGTCCGACATTCTGCTGCACATCTTCCTGCCAATCCTGCTGTTCGAAACCGCGCTGGCGGTCGACGTGCGCCGGCTGTTCGACGATCTCGGGCCGATCCTGCTGATGGCGGTGGTGGCGGTGTTCGTCTGCACCTTCGCCGTCGGCTATGCGGTCAGCCTGTTCACTTCGCTGGGGCTGGTCGCCTGCCTGCTGCTGGGCTCCATCGTCGCCTCCACCGATCCGGCGGCGGTGATCGGCATCTTCCGCGACCTGGGCGCGCCGCGCCGGCTGACGACGCTGGTGGAAGGCGAAAGCCTGCTGAACGACGCCGCGGCCATCGCGCTGTTCACGCTGCTGCTCGACATGCTGACGCGCAAGGCCACCGGCGGGGCCGGGGCGGCGGCGCTGGATTTCCTGCGCGATTTCTCCGGCGGCGTCGTCACCGGCTACATCTGCGGCCGCATCGTCTGCATGCTGGTGGAGCCGATGCGCAACCAGCCGATGGCGGAGATCACGCTGACGGTGGCGCTGGCCTATCTGTCCTATGTGCTGGCCGAACATTATGTCGGCGCCTCGGGCGTGGTGGCGGTGGTAGCGGCGGCGCTGGTCATCGGTTCGGTCGGGCGCACCCGCATCTCCCCCGCCACCTGGGGCGCCATGGAGCATGTCTGGCAGCAGCTAGGCTTCTGGGCCAACTCCATGATCTTCCTGCTGACCGCCATCCTGGTGCCGCGCCTGATGGCCGATGCCGGCTGGGCGGAGGTCGGGCTGGTGCTGGTCGTGGTGCTGGCGGCCTTCGCCGCCCGCGCGGTGGTGCTGTTCGGGCTGCTGCCGATCCTGTCCTGGGCCGGTCTGGCGCAGAAGGTCAGCCATTCCTACAAGTCGGTGATGCTGTGGGGCGGCCTGCGCGGGGCGGTGTCGCTGACGCTGGCCCTGGCGGTGACCGAGAATTTCCGCGTGCACGACCGGGTGCAGAGCTTCATCGCGGTGATGGTCACCGGCTTCGTCTTCGTCACGCTGTTCATCAACGGCACGACTCTGCGCTGGCTGATCCACCTGCTGAAGCTGGACGAGCTGACGCCGGTGGAGCACGCCATGCGCAACCGCGCGCTGGCGCTGTCCACCGACAGCATCCGCGACCGCGTCGCCGCCGTGGCCGAGACCTACGAGGTCGACGGCGTCGTCAAGGACGTGATGGTCGCCCGCTATGAGGAGCGGCGGAAGAAGATCGACCAGGAGCGCCAGGAGGAGGCCCAGCTGACCGGCGAGGACCGCGTCACCATCGGCCTCGTCATCCTGGTGAACCGCGAGGAGGAGCTCTATTACGCCCACTTCTCCGAAGGGGTGGTGTCGCGCGCGGTGATGGAGATGCTGGCCGGGCGCAGCGGCCGTCTGCTCGACGCGGTCAAGAGCCAGGGCCGCAACGGTTACCGTGCCTTCGAGGAACCCTTCATCGCCTTCTCCCCCTGGATGCGGACGGCCAGCTGGCTGCAGCGGCGCTTCGGCATCCACCGGCCGCTGGCCCGGCGCCTGTCGATGCGGTTCGAAGTGCTGGTGGCCGTGCGCACCGTGCTGCGCGAACTGCTGGCCTTCACCCGCGACCGGCTGGCCCGCGTGCTGGGCCAGGAGGTGGCGTTCGAGTTGGAGGGCATGCTGGTCGGCCGGCTCGGCATCGTCGAACAGGCGCTGTCGGCGCTGAAGCTGCAATATCCCGACTATGCGGTGGTGCTGCAGAGCCGCTACGTCGGCCGCGCCGCGCTGCGGCTGGAGCATGCCGAATACCGCGCCATGCACGCCGAATCGATCATCAGCCAGGAGGTTCTGACCGACCTGGAACGCGATCTGGAACAGCGCCGCCGCGTGCTGGAACGCTTGCCGAAGCTGGATGTGCGGTTCGACGTGGCGGAGCTGGTGCGCCGGGTGCCGCTGTTCGCCGGCCTGCCGTCGGAGCGGGTGGCGACCATCGCCACGCTGCTGCGCGCCCAGCTGGCTCTGCCGGGCGAGACCATCGTGCGCAAGGGCGACCGCGGCGACGCCATGTTCTTCATCGCGTCGGGCGCCGTGGAGGTGCTGGTGCCGATGCTGGCGGAGCCGGTGAAGCTGGGCACCGGCGACTTCTTCGGCGAGATGGCCCTGCTGTCCCGCCAGCGGCGCAATGCAGACGTGCGGGCGCTGGGCTATTGCCAATTGCTGGTGTTGGATGAGAAGGATTTCCGCCGGCTGGTGCAGAAGGACGCGGATTTGCAGTCCCACATCCAGGCGGTCGCCGAGGCGCGCCGCCAGCCGACCCAGTCGTCTCCGGCCGTTCCGGCGGTGAGCTGACAGGATCGGGGAAGGGATTCAAAGATGAGCGGGACCGCGACGGGCGGCCAACCCTGGCTGCGCCTGATGCCGGGCCTTTTTGTGCTGCTGTGGAGCACCGGCTTCATCGGCGCGAAATACGGCCTGCCTTATGTGGAGCCGCTGACCTTCCTGCTGATCCGGCTGGGGCTGGTCGCCGTGGTGCTGGCGCTGGTGGCGCTGGTCAGCCGGGCGCCCTGGCCTAAGGACTGGGCGACCGCCGGGCGGATCGCGCTGGCCGGGCTGCTGGTGCACGGCGTCTATCTCAGCGGCATCTTCATCGCCATCGCGCAAGGCCTGCCGGCGGGGGTGACCGCCCTGGTGGTCGGCATCCAGCCGCTGCTGACCGCCGCCCTGTCCGGCCCGCTGCTGGGCGAACGGGTGACCGGCCGGCAATGGGTCGGGCTGCTGCTGGGGCTTGCCGGCGTCGGGCTGGTGGTGCGGGAGAAGCTCTCCATCGACGCGGCTCATCTGGTCCCGTTCGCCTATGCCCTGGTGGCGCTGATCGGCATCACGCTGGGCACGCTGTACCAGAAGCGCCACGGCGGCGGCATGGATCTGCGCAGCGGCACCGCCATCCAGTACGGCGCCACCGCGCTGGCCCTGGCGGTCGCCGCCCCGCTGACCGAGACGATGCAGGTGCACTGGACGGGGGAGTTCATCTTCGCCCTGATGTGGCTCTGCTTCGTGCTGTCGGTCGGCGCCATCTTCCTGCTGTTCGCCCTGATCCGCCGTGGTGCGGCGGCCAAGGTCGCCAGCCTGTTCTACCTGACCCCGCCGGTCACCACGCTGATCGCCTGGGTGCTGTTCGGCGAGAAGCTGGGCCTCATTGCCCTGATGGGCATGGCGGTGGCGGTCTGCGGCGTGGCGCTGGTCAACCGGAAGTGAGGATGACGGCGCGAAAGATGACTGGGCGAAAGATGGCGGGGCGTCAGCCCCACTTCATCTCGCCGGTCGCCACCTTGGCACCGATGTCGAGCGCGATGCCCATCCCGGCGTCGGGATAGCGCCGCGTCATGGCGGCGATCAGGTCGGCGCTCGACTTCGCTTTGGCAAGCTCCTCCTCGAAGGCCAGAAGATAGCCCTTGGTGTAGGCGATGGCGGCCGCATCGGGTGCGGCACCCGGCGCGGCATGGCCGGCGACCACCACCGCCGGATTGCGGGCGGCCATGGCATCCAGCGCCTTCACCCAGGCGGCCCGCGCCTCCGCCGTCGGGGTGTCGGCGGTCCAGACATGCAGGCCTGAGAACACCAGCACCCCGCCGAAGACGGCGCGCAGCGACTGCACCCACAGGTAACGGCGGTTCGCCATCCCCTGTGCATCGACAGTCTCGATGGTCTGGCCCTCCAGCTTCAGGGCGGCGCCGTCGAAGGGTTGCGGCATCACCACGTCCGCCAAGGTCTGCGGACCATTCTCCTTCAGCTTCGGCCCCCAGACCGCCAGCTTCTTTTCGACATTGCCCTTGATCGCCTCGACAGTGGCGGGTGCGGCGATGACGCGGGCATCGGGGAAGGCCGCCTTCACCGGACCAAGGCCGAAATAATAGTCCGGGTCGCTCTGGCTGACATAGATGGTGGTCAGCGTCTTGCCGGTGGCCCGGATGGCTTCGGCCAGCGCCTTGCCGTCGGACAGGGTGAAGCCGCCGTCGATCAGGATCGCCTCGCGGCTGCCGGACAGCAGGACCGGAGCGCGGAAAAAGCCATTCTCCCCGGCGGGAAAGGACTGCCAGCTCAGAGGCGTCGCCGTGGCAGCAAGCCCGCCGGCCGGGGCCAGAAGAGTCGCGGCGCCCACCAGCGTGGAGGCGTGCAAAGCGGTGGCAAGGATGTCCCTGCGCGTCATCATCGTCGATGTCCTTTGTGGGTTCGCAGTCAGCCGGCGCGCAGGATGGCGGCCAGCCTGCCGGGTTTGGAGAAGAGGATTTCGGAGTCGAGCTTTCGCCGGTGCGATCCGTCGTCGAACAGCAGGGTGGGTACGCCATTGGCACGGTAGGCGGCCATCAGTTGCCTGCCGCGCTCGACCCGTGCGGCATCGGCGACCGTCAGCTCCTCCGCCCCCTCCGTGACCAGCGCCGCCGCCGTGTCGAGACCCAGCCCGGCCAGGATACCGGCCAGCGTCGCCGCCGCCGTGATGTCGCGGCCGTCGGCATAGCGTGCGGACTGGATGGCGGCCAGTGCCGCAAATTCCCGGTCGGGAGCGGTCAGCGCCACCGCCGTCAGGGCCAGCGTCGCCGGACCGCTGTCGAGCCGCTGCCGCCGGTCGCCCAGAACATCGGTGCGATAGCGCTCGCTGAAGATTTGTCCGGTCAGGGCGTGGATGCGCTGATCGTTCGCCCAGGCATAGGCGGCGAAGCCCTCGTCCAGCGGCCGGGCGCCGGCCCCGGAAAACAGGCCGGTCGGCACCATTTCCAGCACGAGATCCTCGACATCCGACAGCGACGCGATCGCCGGCGAGGCGCCATAGCACCAGCCGCAGAGCGGGTCGAACAGATAGGTGACGGTCCTGGTCGGGCTCATGATCGCATCCGTGACGGGCGGTGACGTGATGGGACGACCTTAACCGGCGTCGATTGTGCTGTGTAGCCGGCACAGAACCGACATATCGTATGCCATTGGCAAACAATCGGCGGGCAGCCCGCACCATGAGCGATCCGAGGCATCTGAACCGCATCGCCTATTTCGCGGCGGTGGTGGAAACCGGCTCCTTCACCGCGGCGGCGGCGCGGCTGGGGATCACCAAGGCGGTGGTCAGCCAGCAGGTCGCCAAGCTGGAGGAGGAGGTCGGCGCCAGCCTGCTGGTCCGCACCACCCGCAAGGTCCGGCCGACCGAAGCCGGCATGGCCTTCCACCGCCGTTGCGTCGTGATTCTGCGGGAGGCGGAGGACGCCTTCGCCGAACTGGCGGAGAGTGCCGCGGCGCCGTCCGGCCTGCTGCGGCTGACCGCACCCTTCGATTATGGGGTGGCGGTCGTCGTTCCCGCCATCGCCGCCTTCACCGCCGCCCACCCCGCCTGCAAGGCCGACATGGTCCTGTCAGACCAGTCGCTCGACCTCGTCGGCGGGACCTTCGACCTCGCCATCCGCGTTGGCTGGCTGGCCGACACCAGCCTTCAGGCCCGCCAGTTCGGCAGCTTCCGGCAGCTTCTGGTCGGCACCCCGGCTCTGGCCGGCCGGATCGGTGAAGGGGCCAAGGGCGAGGGCTGGCCGGAGGACATCGCCGCCCTGCCCTTCGTCGCCAACACCGCCCTGCGCAACCCGCTGACCTGGCAATTCACCGCCGCGACAGGCGAACCGCGCATGGTGACGACACGGGCGGCCATCGCGCTCGACGCCACCTTCGCCGTGCGGGAGGCGGTGCGCGAGGGGGCGGGGCTGTCCGTTCTGCCGGATTACTGTGTGGCGGAGGATCTGGCATCGGGCCGCCTCGTCCCCATCCTGCCGGGCTGGAGCCTGCCGTCGGGCGGCATCCATGCCGTTTTCCCTGCCGCCCGCTTCCGCCCGACCAAGGTCCGCGCCTTCGTCGATCTCCTGACCGAGCGTGAACGGCAACGGGCGGCGGTTCGAGAGCCTGCATGAGATCGAAATCCGCAGCGGACGGCGCTGCGGCGAAATTTCGCTGGATCGTTCGCCCGGTCAGCAATTTAATACGTCTGACAAATCGATAAATCCCCCCGGGAGGGACGCGATGGCGGACGTGTTGGACTTCGGCAGCTTCGACTACATCATCGCGGGCGGCGGCACGGCTGGCTGCGTGCTGGCCAACCGGCTGTCGGCCGATCCGGACGTCTCGGTGCTGCTGCTGGAGGCCGGCGGCAAGGACAGCTGGGTCTGGCTGCACATCCCCGCCGGTTATCTGTTCTGCATCGGCAACCCGCGCACCGACTGGTGCTTCAAGACGGAGGCCGAGCCGGGGCTGAACGGCCGCAGCATCCATTACGCCCGCGGCAAGGTGCTGGGCGGCTGTTCGTCGATCAACGGCATGATCGCCATGCGCGGGCAGGCGCGCGACTACGACGAATGGGCGGCCATCACCGGTGATTCGCGCTGGAGCTGGAAGGAGGTGCTGCCGGTCTTCAAGGGCAGCGAGGATTACTGGCGCGGCGCCGACGAGATGCACGGTGCCGGCGGCGAATGGCGGGTGGAGCGGCAGCGGCTGCGCTGGGATCTGCTGGACCGCTTCGCCGAGGCGGCTCAGCAGGCCGGCATCCCGCGCAACGACGACTTCAACCGCGGCGACAATCTCGGCGTCGGCAGCTTCGAGGTGAACCAGAAGGGCGGCATCCGCTGGAGCGCGGCCAAGGCCTTCCTGCGCCCCGCCCTCGACCGCCCGAACCTGAAGCTCGCCATCGAGGCGGCCATCGACAAGGTGGAGATCGCCGACGGCCGCGTCACCGGCATCCGCTTCACCGTGAAGGGGGAGCCTGCGCGGGCGACCTCGAAGATCGAGACGGTGCTGGCCGCAGGATCCATCGGCAGCCCGGCGATCCTCCAGCGTTCCGGCATCGGCCCGGCGGAGCATCTGAGGAAACTCGGCATTCCGGTGGTGCTGGACGCGCCGGACGTCGGCGCCAATCTGCAGGACCATCTGCAGTTGCGCATGATCTACAAGGTCGACGGCATCGTCACGCTGAACAAGCGGGCCGGCAGCCTGTTCGGCAAGGCGATGATGGGGCTGGAATATGCGCTGTTCCGCAAGGGGCCGCTGACCATGGCGCCCAGCCAGCTCGGCGTCTTCGCCAAATCGTCGCCGGAGGTCGCGACCGCCGACCTGGAATACCATGTGCAGCCGCTGTCGCTGGAGAAGTTCGGCGATCCGCTGCACGCCTTCCCGGCCTTCACCGCCAGCGTCTGCGACCTGCGCCCGGCGTCACGCGGCTGGACCCGCATCACCACCGCCGACCACCGGGAGAATCCGGCCATCGCCCCCTGCTACCTGTCCGATCCGGCCGACCGGGCGAAGGCGGCCAAGGCGCTGGCGCTGACCCGCCGCATCGTGGCGCAGCCGGCGCTCGCCCCCTATCACCCGCAGGAATACAAGCCCGGCCCCCGCTTCCAGACCGAAGAGGAGCTGGCCAAGGCCGCCGGCGACATCGGCACCACCATCTTCCACCCCGTCGGCACCTGCCGGATGGGCGGCAAGGACGATGCCACCGCCGTCACCGATGCGGAGATGCGGGTGCGCGGCGTGCGTGGGTTGCGGGTGATCGACGCCTCGGTGATGCCGACGCTGACGTCGGGCAACACCAACACGCCGACGGTGATGATCGCCGAACGCGGCGCCGCCCTGATGCGCGCCGACCGCCGTGCAGCTCTGAAAGGGTAATCCGTCCGGAAAGCCCCGCGGCCTGCGCAAAAATTTCGCTGAGCGGCCTAACAATCCGCAACAGGATTTTCCGATCACCCCTGATCCACGGCCAACCCGCAAAATCATTTGCCTGCGAAAGGCGCAGACTTGTCCCCAACGATAGAAATCCGAGGGGACGAGAGATGGACGGCATGCCGAAGGGCCTGCGGGCGGAACAGGTGGCGGCAGTACAGGCGAAGATTGATGACGGCTATCGCCTGGACGACCGCTACAGCCGGGCGGAGGGCCAGGTTTATCTGTCCGGCACCCAGGCGCTGGTCAGGTTGCTGCTGCTCCAGGCGGAAAGCGACCGCCGGGCGGGGCTGAACACCGCCGGCTTCGTCAGCGGCTATCGCGGCTCGCCGCTGGGCGGGCTGGATCAGGCGCTGTGGCAGGCGCGCAAGCATTTGGATGCCCACGCCATCAGCTTCGTCCCCGGCGTGAACGAGGATCTGGGCGCCACCGCCGTCATGGGCACCCAGCAGGTCGAATCCTCGGGCGAGGGCACCGTCGACGGCGTGTTCGGCATGTGGTACGGCAAGGGGCCGGGGGTGGACCGCTCCGGCGACGTGCTGAAGCATGCCAACGCCTATGGCAGCTCGCCGCGCGGCGGCGTGCTGGCGGTGGCCGGCGACGACCATGGCTGCGTGTCCTCCAGCATGCCGCACCAGAGCGACCTCGCGATGATCGCCTGGTCGATGCCGGTGCTGAACCCGTCGGGCGTGCGCGAATTCCTCGATTTCGGCCTCTACGGCTACGCGCTGTCGCGCTTTTCCGGCGCCTGGGTCGGCTTCAAGGCGATCTCGGAATCGGTGGAAAGCTCCGCCACGGTGCGCCTGCCCTCGCTCAACCGCGGCTTCCTGCCGGTGGAGTTCGACCCGCCGCCGGGGGGCTTGCATTACCGCTGGCCCGACCTGCCCAGCCTCGCCATCGAGGAACGGCTGGCCGCCAAGGTCGCGGCGGCGAAGGCCTTCGCCCGCGTCAACCGCATCGACCGCACGGTGCTGGGTAAAGGCGGCTGGCTGCGCATCGTCACCACCGGCAAGGCGCATCTCGACCTGATGGAGGCGCTGCGCGTGCTCGGCATCGGCCCGGCGGAGGCGGCGGAGATCGGGCTGTCGGTCCACAAGATCGGACTGTCCTGGCCGCTGGAACCCGACTTCGCCCTGACCGCCGCCCGCGGCGCGGAAGAGATTCTGGTTGTCGAGGAAAAGGCCCCCGTCGTCGAAGGCCAGCTGAAGGACCTGCTGTTCCACCTGCCGGCCGGCGAACGTCCGCGTGCCGTCGTCGGCAAGACCGACGAGTTCGGCGCCCCGCTGCTGCCGGCCACCGGCGAGCTGCGCCCCTGGATCGTCGCCAAGGCGCTGGTGGAGCGCATCCGCCACCGCTTCCCGGAGCGGGACTTCTCCGCCCGCTTGGCCGAGCTGCTGCCGGGCGAGGCGCCGGCCGCCCCTGCCCTGCCGCGCACGCCCTATTTCTGTTCCGGCTGTCCGCACAACAGCTCGACCAAGGTGCCGGAGGGCAGCAAGGCGATGGCCGGCATCGGCTGCCATTTCATGGCGTCGTGGATGGACCGCGACACGGTCGGCCTCAGCCAGATGGGCGGCGAGGGCGTCAGCTGGATCGGGCAGTCGCGCTACAGCAAGCGCCCGCACATCTTCCAGAATCTGGGCGAGGGCACCTATTTCCATTCCGGCCTGCTGGCGATCCGGCAGGCGGTGGCCGCCAAGGTCAACATCACCTACAAGATCCTGTTCAACGACGCCGTCGCCATGACCGGCGGCCAGCCGGTGGACGGCCCGATCTCCGTCGACGCCATCACCCGCCAGCTGGCGGCGGAGGGCATCACCCGCATCGCCGTGGTCAGCGACGCGCCGGAGAAGTACGACAGCCGGTCCGGCCTCGCCCCCTTCACCACCGTGCATCACCGCGAGGAGTTGGACGCCGTCCAGCGCGAGATGCGCGAAATCCCCGGCGTCACCGCCATCGTCTACGAGCAGACCTGCGCCGCTGAGAAGCGCCGCCGGCGCAAGCGCGGCACCATGGCCGACCCGGCCCGCCGCATGGTCATCAACGATCTGGTCTGCGAAGGCTGCGGCGACTGCGGCAAGAAGTCGAACTGCCTGTCGGTGCAGCCGAAGCAGACCGAATTCGGCGTGAAGCGGCAGATCGACCAGTCCAGCTGCAACAAGGATTATTCCTGCGCCGACGGCTTCTGCCCCAGCTTCGTCTCGGTGGTCGGCGGAACCTTGCGCAAGCCGAACCCCGACAAGGTCGCCGCCCGCTTCGCCGACGATCTGGCGGATCTGCCGCTGCCGCACTATTCCACGACTGAAGACCCGGCCGAGATCCTGATCGTCGGCGTCGGCGGCACCGGCGTCGTCACCGTCGGCGCGGTGCTGGCGATGGCGGCGCATCTGGAGGGCAAGGCGTCCTCCGTGCTCGACTTCATGGGCTTCGCGCAGAAGGGCGGCGCGGTCTACAGCTACCTCCGCGTGGCCGGCGACGCGGCGCGGCTGAATCAGGCGCGGATCGACCCGAAGCAGGCGCAGCTGGTGCTGGCTTGCGACACGGTGGTCGCGGCATCGCCGGACGCGCTGAAGACGGTGCGGCTGGGCCGGACGCGGGTGGTGGCGAACGCCCATGTCGCCCCGACCGGCGCCTTCACCCGCGACGGAACCAAGCTTCCCGATGCCGGCGGGCTGCTGCGCAGCCTGCGCCGCGCCGCCGGACCCGACCGGGTCGAGGTGGTGGACGCCAACCGGGTGGTCACCGCCCTCTTCGGCGACAGCATCCTCGCCAACATCTTCCTGATGGGCGTCGCCTTCCAGAAGGGGTTGCTGCCGGTCGGGCTGGAGGCGCTGACCCGCGCCATCGAACTGAACGGCACCGGCGTGCCCGCCAACCTGCGCGCCTTCGCCTTCGGCCGCCTCGCCGCGCACCGGCCGGAGGTTCTGGCGACCCTGGGCGCGGAGGAGGAGGCCCCGGCGAGCGACCTCGCCACCATCGTCGAGCGCCGCGCGGCGTTCCTGGCGGAGTATCAGGACCGCGCCTATGCCGACCGCTACCGCGCGCTGGTGGAGCGGGCACGGCAGGCGGAAGCCCGCGTCGCTCCCGGTTCAACGGCGCTGGCCGAAGCGGTGGCACGCAGCGCCTTCAAGCTGATGGCCTACAAGGACGAGTATGAGGTCGCCCGCCTGCACAGCGACCCGGCCTTCCGCAAAAGCCTGGAGGAGCGGTTCGAAGGCGACTGGAAGCCGGTCTTCCACCTCGCCCCGCCGCTGCTGTCGCGCGACACCAACAGCTATGGCGAGCCGCGCAAGATGGCGCTGGGCGCCTGGATCCTGCCGGTGTTCCGCGGGATGGCGGCGATGAAGAGGCTGCGCGGCACCGCGCTCGACCCCTTCGGCTACACGGCGGAGCGGAAGATGGAACGCGCGCTGATCGCCCGCTACGAGGCCACGGTGGCGGAGATCGCCGAGCGGCTGTCGGCCGACCGGCTCGCCACCGCGGTGGAACTGGCCGCCTTGCCGCAGGAAATCCGCGGCTTCGGCCCGGTCAAGCATCGGGCGCTGGAGGCAGTCGAGCCGCGCTGGCGAGCCCTGGAACAGCGGCTGCGGGAGCGCACCGCCCAGGCGGCATAAGGGGGACGGCGTTACTTCGCCAGGAAGTGCAGGAAGGGGAAGGCTTCGAAGTCGAAGCGGATCAGGGCCCGCGCCCCGCCGTTGCGGACCAGATGGTCGTATGTGCAGTAGGGCGCTGCCTGATCCAGCCCCCAGAAGGCCCGGCCCTCGTCGAAATGCCGGCCGATATAGGCGACGACGAGGTCGAGGTAGCGCTGGGCCGTCGGCGTCCGGTTGAAGGCGAGGAAGCCGGCGAGGAAATCGCGGGTCGGCCCGCGGCCCCGCCGGTCCTGCATCACCGCCACGTCCCAATCCTGCCAATCGGCCATCGCGGCTCCCGGATCGGCGAGCAGCAGCGCATCGACATCGACCTGGATCACCGGCCCGGCCCCCTGCCGCAGAAGCTGCTGTGTCACCGCGAAGCGGGCGGAGGCGAAATAGGTCAGCCGCACCGGCTCGGGCAGCACGGCTAGGTCGATGGTCTCGAAGGAAACGGACAGCGGGACGTCGCCGGCCAGCCGCATCAGTTCCGCCTCGGTCTCGTCCGACGGGTTGACGATATGGACATGGAGGGCGCAGGACGGCGCCTTCTCCCGCCGGGTGGCGAGGAAGCCGGCGCCGAAGCGGCGCCAATAGGTCTCGTCGCAGCCCACCAGCAGGATCGGCCGGCCATCGGCCTGCGGCGGGACCGGCATGCGGCGGACGGCGCGGCTGAAGCATGCCGGCGGCTCGGCGGCCAGACGGTCGAAGAAGGCCGGTTCGCCGCGCACCATCGACCACAGCAGCATCTCGAAATCGGCGGCGATGTCCTGCGGCGTCCAATGGCGAGCGTATTTGCGGAAATAGCGGCTGGCGAGGTCGAGCCGTCCCCGGCGATAGAGGCGATAGCAGACCACCGACAGGGCGACGCTGTCGCGCGGCTCCGCCATCAGCCGGCGCCGCGCCGCGGCGGCGATGCGGTCCAGCGTCGCGTCGTCCATCACCCCGGTCTGGATCGCCACCACCGCCGTGCCGAACAGGTTTTTGCCGGCATCGGCATGGCCGTCCGCCGCGGCATCGGCGAAGGCGGCAATGGCTTCCCCCAGGGCAGTCCGGTCGACGGTCTTTCCGGCGGTGGCGAGCACCGCCGCCATCAACCGGCTCGCCGTCAGCCGGCACAGGCCCATCCGGTACCGGCAATCGGCCCGGCCGGGATGGAGGGTGTCCAGCCGCCGGTAACACGCCTCCGCCTCCGCCATCCGCTCCTGGGCATAGAGGCAGTCGCCGAGCCGCAGCAGATAGGCGTCGGACTCAGGCGCCAGCCGCAAGGCCCTGCGCAGCGCACCGGCGGCACCGGCACCGTCGCTGAGATCGGTCAGGGCGCCGGCCAGATTGCCGAAGGGCTTGACCCACCCCGGATCGATGGCGGTCGCCACCCGGTGATGAGCGGCGGCCCGATCCGCCTGCCCCGCCGCCCGCAGCGCCGATCCGAGATTGTCGTGATAGGCGGCGCAGAGGGTATCGCGCCGGATCGCCTCGCCGATCAGCCGCACGGCTTCGGCGGATTGGCCGGACTGGTGGTGCAGCACCCCCAGCAGATGCCACGCATCGGCGACCTCGGGGGCCGCCTGTAGGATCTTCCGGTAGATGTCCGCCGCCTCGGCCAGACGGTTGCCCTGGTGCAGCCCGACGGCCATGCGCAACGCTTCGGATACGGTGGTCATGGCGGGCGGACTTCCGGTGTGGGATCTTTCGTCGGAAAGGGGATCTTTGGGCTACATCCCGCCCAGATCCTGCGCCTCCAGCACCGTTTCCGGCAAGGTCAGCGACAGCCCGTCGAAGGGGACCAGCAGGGCGCGGACGTTGGAGCCGACGCCGCAGGCCCGGTATTCCAGACGCACCGCCTCGATCCGCTCCGGCAGCATCCGCTTATGGTCGGAGATCAGCTGCCACGCCAGGACGCAGCTGTTCTCCCCGTCCTGGGCGGTGACATAGTCGTAGTCGCCGTAGCGGTTGCGCCGGGCGGCGTCGGCGACCTTGACGGTCATCTCCGGGAACTCGCGCTTGGTCGTCGCCAACAGCGTCTCCATGGTGTAGAGCGGCACCGGGAAGACGCGCGGCGGCTGGACCAGGGCACCGAACAGGCTGTCCGGCAGGGTCTGCACGTCGATGCTCAGGCGGTTCTCGCCCGGCAGGACCGTCGGGTTGCCCAGCACGACGACGTAGGATTTGTAGACGGCGCCGGTGTCGCGCATGCGGGCGGCGACGATGGGGAAGTCGCGGCTGTCCGGCATGGTCACCGGCAGCGCGGTCGGCTGCACACGCCGCCAGGGCGTGGGCGCCTGGGTCAGGTTGTCGCGCACCCAGCCGGCGCAGCCGGAGGTCAGCAGCGTCGCCGCAAGGACCGCCCACAGCGCCGCGCGCCTGCGGCCGGTCCGCGCCACACCGGAAATCGTAGTCTTGGGCATCGGGGCTCCCTTACCAGTCATGCCCTTACCAGTCATGGTAAATGGTCTTCCAGGTGACGGTGACGCCTTCGCGCGATTCCTCGGTGCTCAGCCGGTCGTCGATGGACTTGAACTGGGCATAGGCCTCGTCAAAGCGCATCAGGTTGTAGAGCGCCCAGCCGCGCAGAATCCCGAGGTTCCGCGGTTCCGGCGTCAGCTCCTTGCGGGCGTCGAGCAGGCGCAGCACGTCGTTGTAGCGCTTGTCCTCCAGCGCCCGGTTCGCCTCCGTCGCCATCAGCGACGCGCGGATCTCCGCCTTTTGCGCCGGGGTCATGTTGGCGCGCGGCAGGTCGCGGGTCAGGCCGACGGTGTCGCCGGTGGCCAGCCGCGCCACGGCCTGACCATAGGCGTTCTCCTGCGCCGGTGTCGCCTTCTGCGGCAGGCCGGCTGCTGCCGGCGTGCGCGTCGTCCCGGCCGACGCGCCACCCTTCGCCGGTTCGCGCGCCGCCAGGGTCTGCGCCTCGGCAAAGGCGGCCTCGGCCTCCGACGGGCGCTTCAGCTCCAGCAGGCACCAGCCGCGCTGCTGCAGAAGCCCGGAGGTCGGACCGCTTTTGGCGATGCTGCTGCGGATGATGCTGAGGCACTCGGCGAAGTCCTGGCGGGCCAGCGCGCGGTCAAGCTCGCTCGGCCCCTGCGGACCGCTGCGGCCGCCGCCGGACCCGCGCGGCGGATCCACCGCCTTCAGCGCCTGATCGATCCGGCTCGACTTGCCCTTCCAGGGGGCGGCAGCGGCGCGGGCCTGCGCCTTCTCGCCCAGGCCGTTGTAGGCCAGTACCAGCCCTTCCGCCGCCTTGTCGGACGGCGCCCAGCCATTGGCCTGCGAGAACCAGCTCTGCGCCTCGGCGAAGTTCTTCTGCTTCTGGAAATACCAGCCGAGCGCGATGGCGCCGTCGGCGTCCTGCTTGTCGCGGACGATGCCCTGGATGCGCGACAGGTCGGCCGCCGACAGGGCGCCGGGCTTGGCATTGCCGAGGCGCTCCAGCAGCCGGCCGGTCTCAAGCTCGGCCTCCGCGGTGCGGACGGTGGAGTAATCCTCCCCCTTCGCCGGGTTGGCGGTGGCGCCCAGCGCGGTCAGTTCGCGCAGCTGGTCCTGGCTGAGATAGCGGGACGCCTTGAAGATGGTGTCGCGCCGCTCCTTCGCCTTGGGGCAGGTGCTGACGATGGTCCGGTAGGTGTCGAAGGCGCGATCGGCCTGCTTCAGCTCGGCATAGGCCTCGGCCAGCCGCCACGCATTGTCCAGGCGGTTGCAGGCCACCGCCTCCGGATGGGCGGCGGCGGCATCGACCACGTCCTGCCAGCGCTTGGTGTCGCTGGCCGAGCGGATGCGGCCGGCGCTCTCGGCGGTGTCGAGTTCCTGCAGAAGCTTGTCCGACGGCTGCCAGGACGGCGACTTGCGCCGCTGCTCGGCAATGGCCGCCCGCGCCTCCGCCACCTTGCCGGCGGACAGCAGGTTCCAGAACGGCGTCTCGTCGACGCTCGCGGCGGTCGGCTGCGGCGCGAACAGGTCCTTGGGCGGTTCCCAGCCGGGGTCGAGCGCGCGCAGCCGGGCGATCTCCGCCTCCAGCCGCTCGCCGTCGCCGATGCGCGCGTAATAGCGCAGCGCCGTCTCGTCCACCTTGCCGGCGGCGGGGGCGGAGCCGCTGCCGGGTGCCGGCGCCACCTCCACCTTCACGCCGGGAGCCAGCGCGCGGGCGCCGCCGTTCGACTGCGCCCATGCACCGGATCCAGCATCGGTGGCAGCGATGCCGGCGAGAAGAAGGGCCGAAAGAAGGACAGGACGGGTCACGGATCGATCCCCAGGCTTTGCGCCGCCAGCGCGGACAGATGGGCCAAGGTGGTGGAGTAATAGTCTTCGTCGGGCGCCAGCGGCGGCACCGTCACCGGGTCCCCCGCCCCAGCAAGACGGCAGGCCAGGCGGTAGACCGCCAGCATGCCGACCGACGCCGCCACCTGCGTGGTGGTGCCGCCCGGCAGCGAGACGGTCGCAGGGACAGACGTGCCGCCGAACTTCGCGACCAAGGCGGCGTAGGGCCGGAAATAATAGGGATCGCGGTAGCCGTCCCACGCCAGATAGAGCGGCACCCGCACGGCGTCGTAGCCGTACTGTTTCTTGAAGCCGTCGGCGATGCCCACCGTGCCGGCGGCATCAAGCGTCATCCAGTCCGGCGGCAGTTGGAACCCGCCGAAGCGCGCCTTCGACAGCAGCACCAGCCCGGCATCCGACAGCTTGCCCCAGCGCTCGCCGCCGGGCAGGGCGGCGAAGGCGCGGATGGCCGGAAAGATCCAATAGCTGGGGTTGAGGACCAGTGTCTCGCCCTTGCGGAAGCCGTCGCGTCCCGGCAGCAGAACGGTCAGCCCGGCCTGCTCCACCAGCAGCCCGGAGGCCAGAGCCTTGACGATGGCGGTGGCGGCGGTGCGATAGGCCTCTGCCTGCCAGACCTCGGCGGCGCGCAGCAGCGCCCAGGCGATCAGCATGTCGCCGTCCGACGCATTGTTGCGGTCGGCAACCCCGCCGTCGGGCGTCCAGCGCCACGCAACCAGCCCGTCGCCGCGCACCATCAGCACGCGCTGGGTCCAGCCCCACAGCCGGTCGAAGGCGGCGCGGTCGCCCGCCGCCACCGCCAGCAGCATGCCGTAGCCCTGCCCCTCGGAATGGCTGATGCCCTTGTTGCCGGTGTCGACAATCCGCCCTTCCGGCAGCAGGAAGCGCTCGGCATAGCGGCGCCACGCCGCCCCGTCGAAGGGCGCCGCGCGCAATCCCCCTGGCAAGGCCGCCGCCAGCCCGAGGGCGGCCGATCCGATCAGCAGGTCACGCCGTGATGCCGTCATGATCCGCTCATGTCCTCTCCACTGCCTTCACCGCCGCTGCGTTCGCCCCCACTGCGTTCATGGTGCCCGCCCTTCAGCAGTAGGCGCATGCTGACCGTCAGCACCACCGCCGTCCCCAGCAGCAGGGCGAACAGAACCTCGATCCGCTGCGACAGGTTGCGGGCCAGAATCAGGATCAGGTTGCCGATGTCAAAGGGATTGAGAATGATCTGATAGGGGCGCGACGCCTCCAGCGTGGTGACGGCCGGTGCCGCGCTGCTCCACAGCGCCCCGCCGCCGCGCAGCTTCTCCCACAGGCCGGCCTCGCCCAGGCTGCGCATGGCGCGGTCGATGGCGCGCGGGTCCGATGCGGTCAGCAGGGTCCAGGTCAGCGGATCGTTGCCGGGAGCCCGGTATTGCAGCAGCGCCGCCTCCGGCAGCGTCTCGGCGGCCTCGGTCAGCGCCACGACGTCGACCGGCGCATCCTCCACCCCCCAGTGGTTGATGGTGCGCGCCGCCGCAGCCATGATCCGCCGCGCCCAGTCGGGCACCCAGCCGTGCCCGGCAGCCGGTTCCTTGGCATCGCCGGCCATGCGCTGCCAACGGTTCGCCGTTCCGCCGTCGGCCGCCATCGCCGACCCCATCAGGCCGGTCTGCCCCTGCACGGGCGCCGGCACACCCGCCCGTGCGACGCCGGTGCGGGCGGCATTGCCGGACCAGCCCAGCCGCAGCCGGTCGGCCAGGGCACGGCGGTCGGCCGCAGCCATCGGCTCGCCGCGCGCCTTGGCCTGGGCGATCAGCGACCCCGCCTCCAGCAGTCCGGCCAGACGGTCGGCGGCAAGCGGCGCGGTGGCGAAGACCGCCTGCGGCAGCGCCGCGACCGGGCCGACGATCAGCGCATTGTCGTTCGGCGCGCCATCCCAGCCGGTGTAGGGCACCACCGCCATCAGGTCGCCGGCCCGCTGCGCCAGCTTGGCGGTCAGGCTCCAGGCGGCACCGGACCAGGCGGGATCGCGCCCGACGACCACGAGGTCGAAGGGCGGCGCCGGCTCGCCCCCGGCGACGCCGCCATAGGGGAAGGCGGTGTTGGCGAAGCCGCGCAGGTTGGGCAGGGTGACCAGACGGGCGAAGCCGGGAATTTCGATGCTGGAGCTGTCCAGCAGGGTGAAGGTCGGACGCCGCACCGCGAAGACGCAGTCGGTTCCGCCGGCCGGCGGCAGTTCCGCCTCGACCTCGATCAGGTTGGGACCGGGGCGGAACAGCGCCATCGCCAGCGGCATCTCGCCATTCTCGATCATGCCGCTGGACCGCTTGTCGACCTCCATGGCGCCGGCCGACTTGCCGTTGACCCGGACGTTCAGCACCGCACCGGGGCCGAGATTGCCTTCGAAGGCAGCATTGACGTGGAACAGGATGGAACGGTCGCTGACCGGGGCAAAGCCGGCCGGCAGCGTCAGGCCGAAATGGCCGGTGTAGCGGTAGCCGCTGTGCTGCACCGTCTGGAAGCCCAGCTCCGACAGGCGGTAGCGCCCCTCCGCCTGCACCGGCGGGGGCGGCGGGGGCGGCGGGGCGGCGGGCGCCGCCGCGTCGGTGACGATCATCGCGCTCTGGGTCGGCAGCGGACGGGTGACGTCGGACAGCCGCATCACCGCCTGATCGACCTCCTGCTGCGTGCGGCCGGAAGCAACGGTGACGAAGCCGCCGCCGGTCCCGTCGGCCGCGGCCGGCAGGGGATAGACCGCCAGGAACGGGCCGGCGATGGCGGCGGCGCGCGCCTCGCCCACAATCGGCGCGATGCGGTCGCGGGTGCCGATCAGGATGTTCTTGCCGCTTGGCAGCGGCAGGCTTTCCAGCGTCTGCGCCGCACCGCCGGCGGGTTTGACCGGCACCGGCACCGCCACGACGCGCGGGGTCCGGTCGCCCAGCAGCAGGCCATAGGACTGCGCCACCATGGAGCCCCAGCCGAGATGGTCGGCGTCGATCTCGCTGCCGGGATAGAGGATCGCCAGCGGTTCGCGCGCCCGGTCGGCGGAGGCCAGCAGCTGGCGCATCATCGCGAGATCCGGTTCCGGCACGCCGCCATCCGACAACAGGGTCAGCGAGGACGCCGCCAGATTGACCCGCGCCCACAGGTCGTAGGTGCCGCGGACCGTGCAGATGGCGCGGTGCTGGGCGCTGGTCTGGAAGACGATCTGGTTCTCGCCGGGGCGGATCAGGCTGCCCGGCAGGGTGATGGAGGCGTTGACCGGTCCCCGGAAGGCGGAAAGCGGCAGGTCGGCCACCGGCGAGCCGTTGATGAAGACCGACATCGCCCCCTTCTCGGGCAGGATGTCGATGCCGTTCTCGTAGGTCAGCGCCAGCACGGCGGAGGTCAGCCCGACCACCGGCGGCAGGACGGCGCGCAGGACCACCATCTCCGTCTCGCCGTTGAGGGTGACCTCCGGCTGGTCGTCGCGCAGGTTCGACAGCGGGATCACCCGCTTGTCGGCCGCCAGCACCGGCATGGCAGTTCCGATCCAAAGGGACAGCAGCGCCAGCACGGTCCAGCAGGCCCGACGGAGGCCGGTATGATCGCGCATGCCCGCCATCGCCGTTACGGAGCCTGGAAGGTCAGGATGCGGCGCAACGCGCCGGGCAGGGCCAGCAGCACATGCCCCAGCCGCGGCACCACCCGCGTGGCGAAGAACAGCAGCCCGCCGAAGAAGGTCGGCGCGGCCACCCGCTTGCGGTCCAGGAAGATGTCCCAGCCGACGCTGTTGCCGAAGACGAAGCGCGCCATCTCGACGATGTCCTGGCGGTCGCGCGGGGCGAATCCGGCGCCGACGGCCAGTTCGCCGCCGCGCATCTCGATGCGGTGGATGCGCACGCCGGTGGTGGTCGCCGCCTCCGTCTCCGTCGCGGCGATGGTCAGGACCGGCGTGCGGTCGGGCTGGGCCAGCAGGTCGCGCCATTTCGGATCGACCACCAGCCCGACGCCGCCGGCCGACACGTCGGCGACCGTCAGGTCGATGCTGGTCCCGTCCTCGAACTTCAGCGCCGCCGGGCGGTCGACGGTGAAACGCTCCTGCCGGCGGACGCGCTTGCGCTCGTAGACGACGGCGAGGCCGCCCAGCGCCAGCAGGAAGCTCAGCGAACACCACACCGCCACCGGCACGATGGCGGCGCGGTGTTCCGGGAAGATCGAATAGCGCCAGGCGCAGGCGGCCAGCCCGGCGGCCAGCAGCAGCGTGGTGACGATGAACGGGGTGGCGAGCGGCGAGAAGCCGTCCTCGTCCACCGACTGTCCCTTGGCGGTCACCTTGAACACCGGGTCGCGCGGCCGGATCATCGTCGCCAGCGCGGCGCGGGAGACGTGGAAGGACTGCAGATACTCGTACAGTTCGGAGAACAGCGGCCAGCGCATCCGCCCGTGCAGGAACTGCGACAGGAAGGCGGCGGCGAAGACATGCGGCAGGACGAAGCAGGCGAAGTCCGGCAGGTTGATGCGGTAGATCTCCAGCCCGAACAGGGCATAGCACAGCGGCGACAGCAGGAAGATCGGCCGCCAGAACCAGAAGAACCAGTAAAGCATGGTGCTGGTGTAGCAGAGCCGTTGCGAGATGGTCAGGCCGCGCTTGAACAGCGGGTTCTTCAGCAGGAACAGCTGGATCATGCCCTGGGTCCAGCGCGAGCGCTGGGCGATGAAGCTGTCGAAGGTTTCCGGCTGCAGCCCGGCGATCAGCGGACGCGGCAGATAGACGCTGCGCCAGCCGCGCGAATGCAGCTCCAGCGCGGTCTCGCAATCCTCCGTCACCGTGTCGCCGCTGAAGCCGCCGACCTCCTCCAGCGCCGCGCGGCGCAGGATGGCGGCGGACCCGCAGAAGAAGGATCCGTTCCAGCGGTCGAGCCCCGGCTGGATCGAGTAATAGAACATCTCGTTCTCGCTCGGCATCCGCTCGAAGGTGCCGAGGTTGTATTCGACCGGGTCGGGATTGACGAAGAAATGCGGCGTCTGGACCAGGAACAGGCCGGCGTCCTGCTGGAAGAAGCCGACCGTCGCCTTCAGGATGCCGACCGTCGGCACATGGTCGGCGTCCAGGATCAGCAGCAGGTCGCCCGACGTCTTGTGAAAGGCGTGGTTGATGTTGCCGGCCTTGGCGTGCTCGTTGCGCGGCCGGGTCATGTAGGTGACCTGCAGCCGTTCGCACAGCGCCTGCAGCGTCTCGCGCCGCTCCTTCGCCGCGGCGGCCTGCGCCGGGTTGCTATGGGCCAGTTTCTGGTCGGTGCCGCCGTCGTCCAGCAGATAGACGTGCAGCTTGTCACGCGGGTAGTCGATGCAGACGGCGGCGGCCAGCGTCGTCTCCAGCAGTTCCGGCTCCTCGTTGTAGGAGGGGATGTAGACGTCGACGCTGGGCCAGAGGGCAGGATCGCCCGTCGGCTCCGACGGTTCGCGGGCGACCGGGTCGATGATGACGAACAGCGAGGTCAGGAACAGCACGAAGGACAGCGCTTCGGCCGCGAACAGCGTCACTCCGGGGATGAAGTTCACCAGATCGTCCACCGGCGGCATCGTGCCGGTCAGCCGCCAGAAGAAATAGCGGAAGGTGACGAAGGCCAGCAGCAGCACGGTCAGCGTGCGGGCATGCCAGAAGCGCTGGGCGAAGCGCCCCAGCACGAAGGCCGCGGCCACCACGCCGGCGGAAATGGCGGCGCTGGCAAATCTTCCAACGGGCAGGGCCGCCAGCGCAAGAAACAAACCCGCCGACAGCAACAATAGAATCCAGAGCAGAACCGACCGCAGCGAGAACCGGCGACTCTTCAGGCTCGACTGTCGTTTGGCTAGCTGCGCCTTATTGTTCAGAGGGCGAACAACGGTCTTGGCGCCGGACGAAGTTGTCATGCGGATCCGCGGAATGGGGCGATTCCACCTTAGTGGGTGCCCCCTTATCGCTCAAGCTTCGTTACAAATCGTTACTGACTCGTGACAAAGATTGCTCAAAAGCCATGATTGCCGGGTCGGTGCGCTCCCGACCGCGGAGCCCCGTTGCCGAGGGCCCGCGGCGCCCCGATCGAAGCGCTGCGACTCGGGAGATGTGAGCGCCCTCAGCCCGATGCGCCCGGATATCGCGCACCCTTCAGCAGGGCGGCGAGATGGGCGGCGTTGCGCGCCAGCATGGCGTTGGTGGTGGCGACCGGCTTGGGCGTCTCCTTCAACTCGCGATAGTCGGTCTTGTGCATCGCCTCCCCCACCCAATAGGTGCCGGCGGTCGCGGCCAGGGTGAAGCCGACGTCGTTCAGCGCCTGGAACAGCTCGGCGCAGACATGGTGGGCGCCGTCCTCGTTGCCGACGACGCAGACCGCGGCGACCTTGCCGAAGGACACCATCCGGCCCTGGTCGTCGGTCTCGCCCAGGAAGGCGTCCATCCGCTCCAGCACCCGCTTGCAGACGGAGGAGGGCTGGCCCAGCCAGATCGGCGTGCCGAGCAGCAGGATGTCGGCGTCCAGGATGCGGCGGCGCAGCGCCGGCCAATCGTCGCCCTCCCCTTCGTCGGAGGTCACGCCCGGCTTGATGTTCAGCCCGGCGACCCGCACCACCTCGCCGGCAGCGGTGACGCCATGGCCGGCCAGTTCGGCCAGCACCTGCTCCAGCAGCACATCGGTCGAGGACGGCTTGTCCGACGCCTTCAACGAGCAGTTCAGGGCGATGACGGTAAGCGGCGCACTGGCCATGACGAAGCTCCTTATCCTGTTGGCTCCGCAGCGACTTGGACCGCGCCGCCGGATCGGCAAACCATCCCACCCCGCCCTACCGCCAATGCACCCCACCCCAACGCGCAAACTGATCCTTTGCGCGGCTGCCTTGCGCCGCGGCTTGGGCTTGGGGGGATGACGCCGCGCGGGAATGCCGCCATGGTTGGCTGACAATTCGCCTGCCGATCGATCTCAGCACAGGTCCTTTCCGGTCTCCATGCCCACCTCCGCCCTTCTGTCCGACGCCTTTGCGGTGCTGGCCCCGGTCTTCCTGGTGGCGGCGCTGGGCTATGGCTGGACCCGCCGAAAGCTTCCCTACGACAGCGCCTTCATCACCACCTTCGCGATCAACGTGTCGTCGCCCTGCCTGGTCTTTTCCGCCCTGACCCGGCTGCACCTGTCGGCCGACGTGATGGGGGAGATGGCGCTGGCGGCGACCGCATGCATGGCGCTGACCGCGCTGGCGTCGGTGCCTGTGCTGCTGGCGAGCGGGCTGTCGCTGCGGGTCTATATCCCGGCGATGGCCTTTCCCAACGCCGGCAACCTCGGCCTGCCGGTCTGCCTGTTTGCCTTCGGCGAGCACGGCCTCAGCCTTGCCGTGCTGTTCTATGCGGTGATGGCGGTCGGCCAGTTCACGCTGGGGCCGGCGCTGGCCGCCGGGCGGTTCGACTTGGGGCAGATGGCGCGCACGCCGACGATCTACGCGGTGGCGCTGGCGGTGGCGATCCAACTGGCCGGGCTGCCGCTGCCGGTGTGGATCGGCAACACCACCACGCTGCTGGGCAACTGCGCCGTGCCGTTGATGCTGTTCTCGCTGGGGGTGGCGCTGTCGAAGCTGCGGCTGTCGGGGGCCGTCCGGGCGCTGTCGATGTCGGCCTTCCGGCTGGCGGTGGGCTTCGCCATGGGGCTGCTGGTGGCCTGGGCGATGGGGCTGACCGGGACGACGCGCGGCGTGGTGCTGGTGCAAAGCTCGATGCCGGTGGCGGTCTTCAATTATCTCTGGGCGTTGCGCTACGGCAATTCGCCGGAGGATGTGGCCGGCATGGTGCTGGGATCCACCGCCATGGCCTTCATCGGGCTGCCGGCGCTTCTGATGATCGTGATGCAGTAGAAGGGAGGGAGTTCATGGCGCACAGGCAACACCGCTATGCCGTCCGGCTGAGCTGGACCGGCAACATCGGCACCGGCACCTCGGGCTACAAGGCCTACAGCCGCGACCACGAGCTGACCGCCGGGACCAAGCCGGCAATTCCCGCGACCTCCGACCCGGCCTTCCGCGGCGATCCGGCGCGCTGGAACCCGGAGGAAATGCTGGTCGGCGCCCTGTCCTCCTGCCACCAGCTCTGGTACCTGCATCTCTGCGCCACCGCCGGGATCGTCGTCACCGCCTACAGCGACGATGCCGAAGGGGTGATGGAGGAGGAGGCCGACGGCGCCGGACAGTTCACCACCGTCGTGCTGCGGCCGCGGGTGACGCTGGCGCCGGGATCGGACGCCGACAAGGCGCTGGCCCTGCACCATGACGCCGCGCAGAAATGCTTCATCGGCCGCTCCGTCAACTTCCCGGTCCGGCACGAGCCGGTGGTGGAGGTGGCGGGATGAGCGACACGCCCGCCCTCGCCGCCCCTCTTTCCGTCCAGGATGCCGTCGCCGGCCGGCGCAGCATCCGCGCCTTCCTGCCCACCCCGGTGGAGCGGGAGACGGTGCTGCGCATCCTCGACCTCGCCGCCCGCGCGCCGAGCGGTTCCAACATCCAGCCCTGGAAGGTCCATGCCATCGCCGGGGAGGCCCGTGCCGCCCTGTCGGCGGAGCTGCTGGCGGCTCACGAGGCGGGGGAGCCGGAGGTGCCGGAATATCCCTATTACCCGGAAAATTGGCGGGAGCCCTATCTCGGCCGCCGCCGCGCGGTGGGATGGGCGCTCTACGGCTCGATCGGCATCGGCAAGGGCGACCGCGAGCGGATGGCGCGCCAGCATGGCCGCAACTGGCTGTTCTTCGGGGCGCCGGTCGGGCTGTTCTTCTCCATCGACCGCGACATGGGCAAGGGCGCCTGGCTCGACCTCGGCATGTTCATGCAGAACGTCATGATCGTCGCCCGCGGCTTCGGGTTGGAGACCTGCCCGCAGGCGGCCTTCTGCTACCGCCACGCCATCACCGCCCGCCATCTGGGGCTGCCCGACACGGAAATCATCGCCAGCGGCATGGCGCTGGGCTTCGCCGACTGGTCGGCTCCGGAAAACAACTTCCCGACCGAGCGCGAACCGGCGGAGGCGTTCACCCGCTTCACCGGCTTCTGAGAACGGCTCTTTTCAGAGAGACACGAATCCGCTGGGTGCCGCCGCGGCCGGGGCGCAGGGCGACAGCAGCTGACGGGAGACGAAGGCGGCGGTCTGCACCAGGACACGCGGCGAAAACGGTTTGGCGATATAGCCCAGCCCGACGCCGCCGGCCTGGGCCTTGCTGGGTGGGTTCCCGGTGGCGAAGACGCAAGCGATTCCCATTGCCTTCAATTCGCGGGCAACGTCCAGCCCGTTCGATCCGTTGGCCAGCTTGATGTCGACGAAAGCCATGTCGGGTGTCTCCTTCCCGGCCAGGGAGAGGGCGGAGGGCAGATCCTCGGCGATCCCCGTCACTTCGTGGCCGGCGGACTGAAGCGTCAGCGCCACGCCCTCGGCGATCAGAAATTCGTCTTCTATGATCAATATCTTCATTGTTTTTCTTGTAATTTTTGCACGATGTCCGGAGGCGTCACGCCTGGGTTGGCGTTCCCGGCTTCATGGGGAAAGTTAAAAGGAAGCGCGTGCCCGGAGTCAAACGTTCGATCTCCAGCCGCCCCCTTATCTGCCGCGTCAGATTGCGGACGGTGTTGAGCCCGAAGCCGCCGCCACCGCTGCTGGCGACCTCGTCGGGCAGGCCGATGCCATCGTCGGCGACGTCGATGCGGACCTCGTTGCCGTCCACCTCCATGTCCAGTCTGACGGTGCCGGTCCGCCCGTCGGGGAAGGCGTGCTTGTAGCTGTTGGTCAGCAGTTCGTTGACGATCAACGCCACCGGGACGGCGGTGTCGACCGGCGCCGGCAGCGGCGTGCCCAAAGCCACGCTCATCGCCGGCTCGCCGCCGCCATCGCCGCCGGACGGAATGGCGTTCTCGGCGATGCTGCGGATCAGGTCCGACAGTTCGACCGTGTCATACACGGCCCCTTCACCGTAGAGGCGGCGATGGACCTCGGCGATCGCCAGCACGCGGCTGCTGCTGTCCAGCAATTCCTGCCGCACCTCCCCGCTGCGATGGCGGAGGGCCTGGGTCCGCAGCAGGTTGGCGACGATCTGCAGCGAGTTCTTCACCCGGTGGTTCACCTCGTCCAGCAGGATGCGGTTCTCCTGCAGCGCCAGGGCCAGCGCCTGCCCCTCCGCCCGTTCCGCCTGATAGTCCCGCTCCAGCCGCCGGACGGTCGTGTAGCCGAGCCAGCCGGTGACCGTCACGAACAGCAGTCCGTAGGCGATCATCAGCAGCTCCAGGATGGTGGCGTGGCGGCTGCGACGGGCGAGCAGCATGTCCTCCCCCGCCCGCATGGTGGCGGTCAACCGGCGGATCTCGGTCATCATGCCGACGCCCGTGCCATCGCGGGCCATGTCCAGCGCCCGCCCGAGGCCGGATTCCTCCACCTGCCGCAGGACCTCGGCCATCCGGGCGAGGCGGTCGGCGGTCAGCGCGCGCAGGGACTTCACCTTGTCCTGCTGGGCCGGGTTGTCGACGGTCAGGGAGCCGAGACGGTCCAGCAGCGCCCGGCTACGCTCCACCCCCTCTTCGTAGGAGGCGAGATGGGCTCGGTTCTGTGACAGCAGGTAGCCGCGCTGGCTGGATTCGGCATCGGACAGGTTGGACTGGAGTTCCTCGACCGTGGAGATGACCTTGTGCGTATGGTCGACCCAGTCGATGGCGCGGCGGTATTCGATGAAGACGACGACGAGAAGCAGGAAGCCGGCGAACAGGCCGCCGAACAGCACCGCCGATACTCTGGCTGCACGGGCGCGAACCTTCCGCCGCGCGATGCTGGCATCCGTGTTGATGGACATGGCCCGTTCCCGCTTCACGCCGCCGACCGCCTGATCCGTAGTCCGAGCAGTCTCTATCTTCCCGCAATGGCGGCATTGACGTGAGTCAAAAGCAACGGCGCTGGAAAAAGGGCATAGGGATTACCCGTCCTATGACCGGTCTCCTCCTTCACCGGCCCAGCGCCGAAGCCAGCGTGTCCTGCAGGCGGCCGGGCTGGATCGGCTTGTGCAGCAGCGCGCATTGCGCGCCGGCCGCCTCGCGCAGACGGTCGGCCGAGGTGTCGCCGGTCAGCAGAACGCCGGGAACGTCGCGCGACAGGCGGCGGCGGACCATGTCCATCACCATCAGCCCCGTGGTTCCTTCCGGCAGGCGATAGTCGGCGAGGATCAGGTCCGGCGGTTCGCCGGCGTCGATCAGGCTGTTCAGAAGCTGTTCCGCCTCCGCCCCGCTGCCTGCCTCCACCACGCGATAGCTCCAGTCCTCCAGCATCAGGACCAGAGCCATGCGGATGACGGCGTCGTCCTCCACCAGCATGATCAGCCGGTCCGTGCCGCCGCCGGATCGGGTGCCGCCGGCGTCCCCGCCGGCATCGGCCTGATCGCCACCTTCTGTATCCCGTTCCGTCAGCGGCAGGCTGACGGTGAAGCGGCTGCCGCGACCGAGCGAGGAGGTCACGTCGATGACCCCGCCCAGCATGGTGACCAGCCGCCGGGCGATGCTCAGCCCCAGCCCCAGCCCTTCCCGCCGGTCGCGGGCGGCGTTGCCGACCTGGAAGAAGTCCTGGAAGATCCGGTCGATATGCTGGTCGGCGATGCCGATACCGTTGTCCCACACCTCGATCTGCAGGCGGTCGCCGCGCCGCCGGGCGCCGAGCAGCACCCGGCCGCCAGGGGCGTAGCGCAGCGCGTTGGTCAGCAGGTTGCGCAGCACCCGCTCCAACAGTCCCGGATCGGTCCGGATCGTCAGAGGCGGGGCCACCAGACGCAGGCTCTGCCCCCCCTTCCCGGCCAGGGCTGAGAATTCACCGTACAGCCGGGCCAGCAGGGCGGCGATGTCGACGGGTTCCGGATTGGGGGCCACCAGCCCGGCCTCCAGCTTGGAGATGTCGAGCATCCCGTCCAGCATGCCGCCCAGCCCGCCGAGCGACGACTGGATCTGCTCCGCCATCCGCCGCGCGCCGGCGGGAAGGCTTTCCCTCAGCAGCAGGTCGGACAGCAGCAGCAAGGCCTGCACCGGCTGGCGCAGATCGTGGCTCGCCGCCGCCAGGAAGCGTTCGCGGGCGTCCAGCGCCACGTTGAGGTCGCGCTCCAGCGCCTTCACCGCGGTGATGTCGGCGACGCTGGACACCACGGCCTCCACCCCGCCGGCCTGATCGGCGACGGGATGGCTCGACACCCGCAGCCAGCGGGTGGGGGCGGTCGCCTCCTCCCCCTCGATCACGCCGATGATGCGTTCGACCACCGGCTTGCCGCTGCGCACCGCCTCCACCGCTGGGGGCAGCCCGCGCAGGCGGTTGCCGTTGGCGTCGATGAAGCGGCGGCCGGCGGTGGTCGGCACCGGCTGCCCGTCCGCCGCGTCAAAGGCGGATGCCGTGGGGTCGAGCAGCGCGCGGGCCGGGCCGTTCAGCAGCCGCTCCGCCATGGCATTCGCCAGCAGGTTGCGGCCGTCGGCGGCGGTCATCGCCAGCGCGTCGTGCAGCGACTGCACCAGCACCCGGTGCCGCCGCTCGCTGAGGTTCAGCGCCGCTTCCGCCGTCCGCCGGGCAGTCACGTCGCGGAAGGCGACGACGGCGCCCTGGATGCGCTCCTCCATCGGAGCAAGGCGCATGCCAGACGAAAGCATGGGGGAGATGGTGATCTCCACCAGCAGCGTGCCGCCATCCTCGCGGCGCAGTCTTTCACAGGCGACGCGGCGGGGCCGGCCGTCTGTCAGCGACAGGGCCAGCGCGCGGGCCGCCCCGCCGGCCGGGGCTGTGTCGTCCTCCCCCACCGGCAGCCCCGCCTCGCTCTCCGGCGCCGGGCCGGCCAGCAGGTCCGACGGCGGCCGGCCGATCAGGTCGAGGTCGAGATGCCCGCTCATCGCCGTCGCCGCGGCGTTGACGAAGCGGATGCGGCCATCGGCGTCCACCCCCAGGATGCCGTCGCCGACCGATTGCAGGATGTGGTGATAGTCGGCCCGCGCCCGCTCCGCATCATCGCGGGCCTGCTGCACCTCGCGCAGCCAGGCATTGCGTTCGGTCAGGTCGGTGATGGTCAGCAGCACGTCGCCGCGGTCGCTGTCGTCCAGCGTCACCCGGCGGGCGTCGGTCAGCCCGTCGATGACCGTGCCCTGCGGCCCGAGGAAGCGGAACTCCTGCCGGATCCACTCGCCGCCGTCGCGCAGCCGGCCGAGCGCGGTGAACAGCCGGCCATGGTCGAGGCTGTCGACCAGCAGGGTCAATGGCCGACCCTTCAGCCTCAGCATGGGCAGGCCGAACTGGCGTTCGGCGGCGCTGTTGGCCTCGCCGACGATGCCGGCGGCGTTCACGGCCAGACAGGCCAGCGGCACCGATTGGAAAAGCTGGAGATATTGCAGGCGCGACGCCTCCAGCGCCTGCTGGGCGCCGCGCAGCTCCTCGTTCTGGATCTCCAGCTCGGCCTGATGGACGTACAGCTCGTGCAGCAGTTCCTTCATCGAGGTGGCGGTGACGTCAGCCGCCTCGAAATTCCCGCCGCTGAGGATGGTTTCGGCACGGCGCCGCAGGCGACCGGTGGAGTCCTCGCTCAATTCTCGCCTCCGCCGGCTTTACCGGTCCCGTCCAGTTGCAACTCCATCAGCCTGCGGTTGGTGATGTTGATGTGGCTGACGACGATGCCGCCGTCACGGTCGTTCAGGCGGGTGGCATGCATCAGGAACCAGCGCTGCTCGTCGGGCGAATGACAGGGATATTCAATGGTGAAATCGTCGGCCTCGCCGTTCAGGATGCGGCGCAGCCCGTCATGCACGGCACGGCCGATGCCGTCCTTCTCCAGAACCTCCAGAGTCAGGCAGACCTCCAGATAGTTGGTGCCGACGCCGCACCGCTCCATCGCCGGGGCGCCGTTGCGCTGGGCGAAGCCGTGCCAGGCGGCATTCACCATGACGATCCGGCCTTCGCGGTCGGTGACGGCGATGTGCTCCGGCAGGCTGTCCAGCACGTTCTGCAGCCGCTCTTCCGCCAGCTTGGTGTCGGTCACGTCGACGAAGGTCACCACCACGCCGCCGACCTGATTCTTGTCGGTCAGGTAGGGCAGGATGCGGGTCAGCACCCAGCGGCCGTCATGGACGCGGACATGACGCTCCATCGCCTCGTGCCCGTCGAACACCTTGCGGATGTCGCCCAGGAAGTTCGGATAGTCGATGTTGGTCGACAGGTGCGCGATGGAGCGGCCGATGTCGCGCGGGATGATGTTGATGAAGCCGGCCGCCGCCGGGGTGAAGCGGCGGATGACGAAATCGCCGTCCAGGAACACCGTGCCGATCTCGGTCGAGCGCAGCAGATTGTCCAGGTCGTTGGTGATCTCCGTCAGCTCCTCCACCTTCGCCTGATATTCGGCGTTGACGGAGTAAAGCTCCTCATTGACCGACTGCAGTTCTTCGTTGGTGCTCTGCAACTCTTCGTTCGATGCCAGCAATTCCTCGTTGGTTGCCTGCAGTTCCTCGTTGGCGGTTTCCAGTTCCTCGATGGTCGCCTGCAGATTCTCGCCGCGCGACAGCAGTTCCTGTTCCAGCCCGCGGATGCGTTCGGCGGCGTCGGCATTCAAGTCGAAGTCGGAATCCGGCACCGACAGCGGCCGCAGGTTGGCGCGGTCCAGCACCACCAGGGCGAAGCGGCGCCCGGTCTTGCGCGCGACATAGGGCTGGACGCGCAGGCTGATCGCCGCAACGCCTTCGCGGTCCTTCACCGGGATGTTGGACAGCGCGAACTCCTCGCCGGAGCGGAAGGCGCGGTTCAGCGCGGTGCCCGTCACCATGGCGACCGAGGACGGCAGCATCTTCAGCACGTTCAGCGTCGCCTCGCCCGGCGGCACCTTCAGCAGCGAGGACGCGTCGCCGAACACATGCATGATCGTCATCTGCTCGTTGACCAGCAGGCAGGGTGGCACATAAGCCTTCATCAGCGCGGCCATCGCCTCGTCGATGGCGGCCCCCTCCTCCATCGCGTGGGATCCGCCGTCGTCGGCATGCCGCGCCAGCGGGGCCGCCACCGTCGGCACCAGCAGCCGCGACAGCCGGAACGACCCGGCGCGCAGGCTCTGGAAAACCTTGTTGCGGCTGTCCACCGTGTGGAAATCGCCCTGCAGGTCGCCCAGCGTCTCGCTGGTGCCCAGGAACAGGAAGCCGCCCTGGCGCAGCGCGTACTGGAACAGGCTGAGCACCTTCCGCTGCAGCGGCTGGTCCATGTAGATCAGCAGGTTGCGGCAGCTCAGCAGGTCGATCTTGGTGAAGGGCGGGTCGCGCATGATGTTGTGGGCGGCGAACACCACCATGCGGCGGATGTCGCGCGACACCACATAGCTCTCGCCACGCGCGGTGAAGAAGCGGGCGAGCCGTTCCTGCGACACGTCTTCGGCGATGGCGCGCGGATATTCGCCCAGGCTTGCCACCTCGATGCTGTCCTGGTCGATGTCGGTGGCGAAGATCTTGATGTCGAAGTTGCGGCCCAGCCGTTCCTGCGCCTCGGCGAACAGGATGGCGAGGGAATAGGCCTCCTCCCCGCTGGCGCAGCCGCAGACCCAGACGCGGATCATGTCGGTCGAACTGCGGTTGGCGAGCAGGCTGGGGATCACCCGGTCGGCCAGGACGCGGAAGGCCGCCTCGTCGCGGAAGAAGCGGGTGACGCCGATCAGCATCTCCTTGTAGAGATTGACCGTTTCGGCGCTGTTCCGCCGCAGCAGGGCGGCGTATTCCTCCATCGACTCCAGCCCGGCGCCCTGCATGCGCCGTTCGATCCGCCGCAGCAGCGTCGCCAGCTTGTAATGCGAGAAATCGACCCCGGTGACGGAGCGAATGACCGCGATGATCTGGGCCAGCGGATCGTCGCCATCCTCGCGACGCTGCCGGGCGGGCATCGGACGGGCGCGGGTCAGCGCCTTGCGCGCATGCTCGATCAGCCGGGTCGGCAGCTCTTCCGGCGGCAGGGCGGCGTCGATCTGTCCGGTGGCGAGCGCGCTGCGTGGCATGCCGTCGAACTGCGCCGTCTCCGGCTGCTGGACCGCGGTGAAGCCGCCGGCCGACTTGATCGCCATCAGGCCGCGCGTGCCGTCCGACCCGGTGCCCGACAGGATCAGGCCGATGGCACGCGATCCCTGGTCGCGGGCGAGCGCGGTCAGAAAGATGTCGATCGGCAGGCTCATGCCGCTGCCGGCGTCCTTGGTGGTCAGCCGCAGGCGGCCGTCCTCGATGGTCAGGTGCTTGCCCGGCGGCAGCAGATAGACGGTGTTGCGCTGGACCGGCACGCCGTCGGTCGCCTGCACCACCTCCATCTCGGTATGCTTGGCGAGCAGATCGACCATCAGGCTCTTGTGCACCGGCGACAGGTGCTGGACCACGACATAGGCGAGGTCGCTGTCGCCCGGCACCGCGTCGAAGAAGCGCTGCAACGCCTCCAGCCCGCCGGCAGAGGCACCGATGCCGACGATGCAGCAGGCCTGTTCCGGCGCAACGCCGTCTTCCGTCGGCTGGGCCGCAACCGCAGCGTCCTCTTGCGGCGCTGTTGTGTTCACGTCGGGTTGCGTGACCGGTGATTCCGTTGGCACGGCGATAAACAAGTCCTTCTGGCGTCGGCGGCCGGTTCTCGGTGCAAGCGAGCCCTTCGCTATATCCGCCGCAATTGATTTGGTCAACTTGGCTGTCGTAGGGTTTCGTCCTCCAACCGCATCATTTTAATTGGAATGCGTCGGATGATGTATCGATTTGACCTTGGTTTTATAACGAATGTATCGTGTCTGAAGTATCTTGCGCCGAGCGGCCCGCATGCATCGTCCGAAAGGCTGGAAAGCCGCGGCCCATCGGGACGGAGGGCCTGACGCGCGCGAAATTCCTGCTATGTTTGCTTCCCAGGCGCCGCATCCGGGAGCGTCACGGGATTGCCAAGTCAGCAGGAACGGGTCATGAGCTTCACCTCGATCTATCGCCACGGATTCGCGCGGGTGGCCGCCTGCACCACGCGCTGCACCCCGGCCGATCCGGCAGCCAACGCCGACGCCGTCCTGGAGGCCGCGCGCGCCTGCCACGACAAGTCGGTGGCGGTGGCGCTGTTCCCCGAACTGGCGCTGTCCGGCTATGCCATCGACGATCTGCTGATGCAGGACCCACTGATCGACGCGGTGGAACAGGCGATCCTCGATCTGGTCCAGGCCTCGACCGGGTTGATGCCGCTGCTGCTGGTCGGCGCGCCGCTGCTGTATGACGGGCGGCTCTACAACACGGCGGTGGCGATCCAGCGCGGCGAGCTGCTGGGCGTGGTGCCGAAGCAGCATCTGCCGAACTACCGGGAATTCTACGAGCGCCGCCAGTTCGCCTCCGGCGCCGGCACCGAAGGCGGGACGATCCGCATCGGCGACCTGACCGCCCCCTTCGGCCCCGACCTGCTGTTCTCCGCCGAGGACCAGCCGGGACTGGTCGTCCATGCCGAGATCTGCGAGGATCTGTGGGTCCCGGCGCCGCCCAGCACAATGGCCGCCCTGGCCGGCGCCACCGTGCTGGCCAATTTGTCGGCCAGCAACATCACCATCGGCAAGTCCGACACCCGTCGCCTGCTGGCCAAGTCGCAGTCGGCGCGCTGCCTCGCCGCCTATCTCTATTCGTCGGCTGGGACCGGGGAGTCGACCACCGACCTCGCCTGGGACGGTCAGACCTCGATCTTCGAGAATGGCGAGATGCTGGCGGAGACCGACCGTTTCCCCGACGGCGCCCAGATGGCGGTGGCCGACGTCGATCTCGACCTGCTGCGCCAGGAGCGGCTGCGCCAGGGCACCTTCGACGACAACCGGCGACTGCATGCCGACGGCACCTGCTGCTTCCGCACCGTCGCCTTCCGCCTGGACGCGCCGGAGGAGGATGTCGGGCTGCTCCGCGTGGTGCCGCGCCTGCCCTTCGTCCCGGCCGCCGCCGAACGGCTGGAGCAGGACTGCTACGAGGCCTACAACATCCAGGTCGCAGGATTGGTGCAGCGGCTGCGCGCCACCGGCATCGGGACGGTGGTGATCGGCGTGTCGGGCGGGCTGGACAGCACCCATGCCCTGATCGTCGCCGCCCGCGCCATGGACCGGCTGGGCCTGCCGCGCTCGGGCATCCTCGCCTACACCATGCCCGGCTTCGGCACCAGCGAGGGCACCAAGTCCAACGCCTGGCGGCTGATGACGGCGCTGGGAGTGACGGCCAAGGAACTCGACATCCGGCCGGCCGCCAACCAGATGCTGAAGGACATGGAGCACCCCTTCGCCCGCGGCGAGGCGGTGTATGACGTGACCTTCGAGAATGTGCAGGCCGGCCTGCGCACCGATTACCTGTTCCGCCTCGCCAACCACAACAACGGCCTCGTGCTGGGCACCGGCGACCTTTCAGAGTTGGCGCTGGGCTGGTGCACCTATGGCGTCGGCGACCAGATGTCCCACTACAACGTCAATGCCGGCGTGCCGAAGACGCTGATTCAGCATTTGATCCGCTGGGTCGGCCGCACCGGCCAGTTCCAACAGGAGGTGTCGGAGACTCTCGACGCCATCCTGAAGACGGAGATCTCGCCGGAACTGGTGCCGGCCGGGTCGGACAAGGCGCTGCAAAGCTCCGAATCCGTGGTCGGCCCGTATGATTTGCAGGACTTCAACCTGTTCTACGTGCTGCGCTACGGCTTCCGCCCATCGAAGATCGCCTTCCTGGCCCGCCATGCCTGGGGCGATGTCGCCAAGGGCGACTGGCCGGAGGGCTATCCGCTGGAAAAGCGCCGCGCCTACAGCCCGGCCGAGATCCGCGACTGGCTGCGCGTGTTCCTGCGCCGCTTCTTCGGCTTCAGCCAGTTCAAGCGCTCCGCCATGCCAAACGGCCCGAAGGTGACGGCCGGCGGTTCGCTGTCGCCGCGCGGCGACTGGCGTGCCCCGTCCGACGGCAACGCCCGCATCTGGCTGGAGGAACTGGAACGCGAGGTTCCGGCGGAGTGAGGGCGGTTCCCG